>DJXS01000124.1:0-9551 GCA_002448395.1 Lachnospiraceae bacterium UBA6998
ACAGACACGCCGAAACAGATCCTGGAGCATGCCAGGGAAATCGGCCTGGATCTTTTTTCCATCACGGATCACGATGCCGTTAAGGCGGAACCGATGATCCGAAAGCTTCGAAAAGAAGGAGACCCCGTCTTTGTGACAGGCGTAGAGTTTTCCTGTAAGGACGAAAACGGAAAGTACCATATTCTGGGATACGGATATGATCCGGAGGCTCAGGCGGTGCAGAGTCTTGTGGAAAAATCACATTCCTTCCGGCTGGAAAAGGTGCATGCCCGCCTTGCTTTCCTCAGGGATGAATATGGATTTGTTTTTCCGGAAAAAGAAATCGAGGATCTTTTTGCGCTTGAAAACCCGGGAAAACCCCATCTGGGAAATCTGATGACAAGATATGGATATGCAGAGTCCAAAGATGAAGCGATCAGCGATTATATCAATAAATGTAAGTTTAAGAGCCGTTATCTGACCCCCCGGGAGGCAATCGAAGGAATCCTTGCATGCGGCGGCATCCCGGTCCTGGCGCATCCCCCTTACGGGAACGGCAGTCAGATGATTGTCGGAGAAGAACTGGAAAAGCGCGTGAAGCGCCTGATTGAATATGGTCTGCAGGGCCTGGAGGGCTTCTATTCCCGATATCCTGCAGAACTTCGTGCGGAGATTCTGGCGCTTGCCCAAAAGTATCATACAGAACTCCCTTATATCACGGCCGGCAGCGATTATCACGGCTCCAATAAGAGGGTCCGGCTGGCAGACACCGGATGCCCCGATGCGGCAGAGGGCCCTACAGGCCTTCAGGATTTCCTGAAAGCTGTTCTGCAGTGATTGTATGAGATTGTATGAGTATTTCAGTATTTCGGAGTGCGCAGAGCAGTGATTATATGAGCTTTTTTGAATTCCTTGCAGTCCTCATCCTCCAGTACGCGGTGTACCGGAAATCTTCATAAGCGGACAGGGCTGCCTTTGCTGTTGTTTTTGCGGTTATTCCTCCGGAAGGTATTCCTTGGAAAGGCGGCGTATCTCGGCGCGCATCTGGTCGACGACGCCAATGTCTTGGCTTAGCAATATCGCTTCGGCGTGTTCAATTATAGAGAGAGATTCTTGTCCATCCCCTATAGTGGTTCCCTCGTAGACCATAGCCATTTCATGAGGCAGGTTTAAAAGTGTGTTGACAATATCTGTGGGATCATCTTCATTGCCGGATGTGATACCGGAGTAAAGCGCCTTAATAAAAGAAAAAGTATTCTCATCAATATAGGCAGCAAATTCGTCTGAGTCATAGGCATCATAGTGGAGTATAACGTCAGGAATATAATTGCTGTAAAGCTCAGCCCAGTCGCCCCAGTTCATACTGGTAGATTTCCAGAGAACTTTGGACAATGTGCGCCAATCACGGTCAGCCCAACTTTATTGTTTAGTCACAGAGTGACCGCCCAACTTTGTCAGAGCAGGGGCGGTCATTTCTGTGTCTTCGATTCAGAATCATTTCTTCCTCTATCTTTGCCGATGGCATATCCGAGGCTGAATGCACCCAGCACTAGGCTGAGGATACCTACCAGTCCTTCAAGTGTCAACATAGCTAAGCCCTCCTTTCGTAGGATTCCTTTCCCCGGTTTTCCATTTTTCGTGGTTTCTCACGCAACCTGGCCTTTCCGGATCCGGTTATCTGATCGGAGGGTCACAGGTCTTCGTTCCACTACGGTCGGCGCTGAACGGACGTCCCCCGGACGTCCAGCGCCCCTCCGTAATACCTTTCATGATCTTCGTGAGGGCTTATAACCACCTACCGTATATGGCAGCACGTGAGTTATTATAGCAGAAAGCACAGATATAAAAAAGATGAAATATTTCGATAATATGTATCTGGACTTGATAACACTTTGCGGATAATAATTTGATAACATCAGTTCAGATAACCCATATAAGCAGGATACATGAGAACAAATGGAGTCACGACGTATAACAGATCCTATACAAATTCATATAGAATCACGAATTGATCAGCGAGCTGGAATAACCGCGAAGCACTCGAGCCTCGCGAAGATCAAGAAAGCAGTCCGGCGGGAGCTTGTTCACGCAGGGACTGCTTTCTTTTTCTTCATGCGGCGACAGCCGCGTTGAGATTGCCTCAAAGAGACAATCAAAGCGGCGAGTGAGTGGTGATAAAACAGCGGATAACCTCTGACTCTCGCTGACGACCCGGGCTGTTGATAATTATTGATTTACTACCTGAAAAATCATAAAATTTAGGTAGTAAATTTTTATTTGGAGATATTTATGAGAAGATTTGATTAAGATAAACAGGCAAAAGCAACAATAACGACGGGAGAGCAGGAGGATATGATATGAAACTTGGTATTATCGGAACAGGCAAGATCGTACACGAAGCTCTTTTTGCCATGGAAGAGATCGGTGAGATCGAGCTCACAGCAATATTTGCAAGACCGAAGAGCCGGGAAAAGGGCGAGAAGCTGGCAGAACAGTACGGGATCGGCAAAGTCTATACGGACTACGCTGAGCTCCTTGCCGACAGCGGTGTTGACTGCGTGTATATCGGTCTGGTCAACAGCGCGCATTATCCTTACACAAAGCAGGCGCTGCTTGCGGGGGTAAATGTTATTCTGGAAAAACCGTTTGTCTCCACAGTGGCGGAAGCCAGGGATCTTGCATCGATCGCAGCCAGGAAGGGTGTCTACTGCCTTGAGGCCATTACGACTCTGCACAGTAAAGTGTTTGAGAAGATGGCAGAGATTCTGCCTAAGCTCGGGACCCTGAAGATGGGGCAGTGCAATTATTCACAGTATTCCAGCAGATATAAGAAGTATCTGGCGGGTGAGATTGAGCCTGCTTTTGATCCGAATCTGTCGGGAGGCGCCCTGTATGATATCAATCTCTATAATGTATATCTGACAATCGGTCTTCTCGGTGCGCCGAAGGATGCCAGGTATTTCCCGAACCTTGGATTTAACGGGATCGACACATCCGGAACGGCGGTCCTTTGCTATGATGGAGTGACGGCAGTCTGTACGGGGGCCAAGGATTCGGACAGTCCGTCCTTTGCGATCTTCCAGGGTGAGAACGGCTGGATGCGGCTCATCGGCAAGCCGAATGTCATTGAGGGCGTCGATTATGAGTTCGCTGACGACACGAAGCCGCCTGTCCCCAATGCTGCGGGCGGTATGAGCCGCGCGATGGAGAGAGGAAAGTTCGCGGCTCCGGAGATGAGACACCGCATGACACAGGAGTTCATGGATTTCGCCCGGATCGTCGATACCGGGGACGATACGGCTGCGGCAGCCTGCCTTGAGAGGTCTGTCGCGGTCATGGAAGCGCTTGAGACGGCGAGAAAAAGCGCGGGGATACGGTTTGCGGTGGATGAGTGAGAATGACCTGGAGAAGGAGAATCAAAAATGCTTGTTAATCTGAAGGAAATCCTTGCGATTGCGGAAGAAAGAAAATGTGCGGTCGGTGCTTTCAATACGCCCAACCTGGAATGTCTGCTCGCTGTGATCGACGCGGCACAGAAGCTGGGTACGCCTGTCATCATCTCCCACGCGGAGCTTCACGAGAGCATTTCTCCACTCGAAAAGATTGGCCCCGTAATGGTACAGGCGGCAGAGAAGGCTGACGTGCCGGTCTGCGTTCAGCTTGATCACGGCGAGACTCTCGAATACATCGAGAGGTCGCTGGAGATCGGATTTACCGGCATTATGTACGACGGGAGCCTCCTTCCCTATGAAGAGAACCTCGCGAATACAAAGAAGGCAGTGGCAATGGCGGCGAACTTCAATGCCGGCGTTGAGGCGGAGCTTGGGGCAATGCCCTCCCGCGAGGGAGGCGGGGCGGCATCAGGACCCGTATATACCGATCCCGCGCAGGCAGTGGATTTTTGCCGGGAGACGGGGATCGATGCGCTCGCGCCCAGCTTTGGCACAGCTCACGGCATCTACAAAGAAAAACCCATGCTTGACCTGGAGAGAGTGCGCATCATTGCTGAGAAGACGGGACTCCCCCTTGTCATGCACGGCGGGAGCGGCGTTTCGGAGGAGGATTACCGCAGAGCGATCAGGGCAGGCATCCGCAAGATCAATTATTATACCTATATGTCCAATGCAGGAAGCCGGGCGGTCCGGGAACTTCTCGCAAAGGAAGATGTGACTTTCTTCCATGATCTCGCATTTGCGGCACAGAAAGCGATGCAGGCGGACGCGGAGAAGGCGATGACTGTGTTTATGACCATGCCTGTGCACTAAGGTGCTCCGGCATGTTATGAGAAGGAGACAGGAAGGGAGCGGAGACGATTCGGGGGGAGACAAGGGACGGTTCGGGCCCGAACCGTCCTCTGTCTCCCCCCTGTCTCCTCAGAGGGGAAGGATGGAGACGAAGGCAATTTTGTTTGACCTTGACGGGGTCATTTTGGATTCGGAGAAAGAATACAGGCGGTTCTGGCTGCAGGCGGCAGAAGAGCTCGGCCGCCCTCTTAAGGAAGACGTCGTGCTGCAGCTGAGGAGCTGCGACTCTTCGATTGCCCGTAAGATCGTTGATGAAGCCGCAGGAGAAAGAGGTGCCTATGACCGGATCCGGGCACGGCGCAAAATACTGATGAAGGAGTTCCTGTCAGAGCACACCTACGAACTCAAGCCCGGTGTAAGAGCTTTTCTTGAAAAGTGCAGAGACCTCCCGGTCAGGAAAGTGATCGTGACCTCCTCGACGCCGGAGGAAAAAATGCCGGAGTTGGAAAGACTGGGGATCGGACAGTATTTTGACGGTTTTGTGTCGGTAAAAGAGGTGAAGCGGGGCAAGCCGTTTCCGGATGTCTATCTTTTTGCCTGCAGGAAGCTCGGGTTGGAACCCGGAGAGTGCCTGGCAATCGAGGATTCGCCAAACGGGGTCAGGAGCGCATATGACGCAGGAGTAAAAGTGGTCATGGTGCCGGACCTGACCGGACCGACCGATGAGCTGCGCCGGATGTGCCGGGTGGCTGACAGGATCGAGGAGGTCATGGAATATTTAAATAACTGACACACAAACCGTAATCGGCTGTAATGCGCAAAGAAAAAAGGAGTAACAATGCAGGACCCGCGAGGATGTCTTGAATTGTTACTCTTTTTTGCTGCTTCTTTTTGTTACTTCTTTTCTGCGCAGGGAAAAGGTCTTATTCAGGAAGTCTTTTTCCTTTTATTTTCACTACATCCGCTGTAAAGATTCCGGTCATATTACTCACAAGTTCCATCAGATGATCGGGCTGGAGATTGTTGCTGGGACGCAGGTGGACCAGGGCGCTGTAGACATAGTCGCCTTCATCATTTGAACTGGAGATCTGCAGGGCGGAAATCGTGACCCCGCGGTCTTTGATAAAGCGGAGCGCATGGTCCAGTGCCTGTTTGTTCTCGCAGCTTATAAGGGCATTGAATTCAGGCGTAGACCGGATTTTCTGTCCGATTTCCGCGAAGAAGAGCTCCGCGAACAGAACGAGGACGGTACTGATGACCGCGCCCTCATAGAAGCCGGAACCGACGGCCAGACCAATGACGCCGGTGGCCCACAGGCCGGCTGCGGTGGTAAGGCCTTTGACGGTATGCTTGCGGGTCACGATGATGGTGCCCGCGCCGATAAAACCGAGTCCTGTGATGACCTGAGCGCCAATGCGCGTCATGTCGGTGGGAAGCTGTGCGACCAGATAGAGGTAATGTCCCGTCAGGGAGGCAGTTGCCGCGCCGACGCAGACAAGAATATGAGTGCGAAAACCCGCTGAGCGGTTCTTGACAGAGCGCTCGAGTCCGATCACCGCGCTGCAGAAGACTGCAACCAGCATGCGGACCAGAACATTGACAAAAGTGATATCACGAAAACCATCGAGAAAAGGGAGCAATGGGAGACCTCCTGTTCTTGTTGCTGACAACTGTTTCGGGGTTAGGGTTTCTATATTTTGCTGCTATACCCTGGTTTTGTTCTTTTTTATGCTTTCCGGCTGTTCCGTTTACCGGAGTGCTGTGCCGGGAACTGAATAGTCCTTTCGGGGAGAATCAGGAGATCAGTTCGTGGATCGTCCGGACACAGTCGAGCTCCGCGATCGAGGAGAGCATACCGGAGTGAGAGGGCTTTTCCCGGCTCATTTTGAGGATGAGGATCGCGCAGGGGTATTTGTCCCTGTCCCTCTTGGAACGCTCGATCTCTATATCGTAAATGGTTGCGCCCCGGGACCGGACTATGTCCGAGATTTCGTTCAGGTTTTCGAGAGCATTGAACTCCACAAAGACCGTGATATTTCGAAGACGCCTTTTGAAGGCCGGTTCGAGAGGCCACATGACATCCAGCACAATGATCAGGATGACAAGGACAACGATGACACATTCATAAAAGCCTGCTCCGGCTGCAATGCCCATGCAGACGGAGGCGAACAGGCCGGCTGCCGTGGACAGTCCCGAGACCTGTTGATGTCCGATGGAGATGATCGTGCCCGCTGCAAGGAAACCGATTCCGCTTATGACCTGTGCGGAATAGCGGGAACCGTCGAACTTGAGTCCGACCTCCTTGACGACATCCGCCCAGGGACCGCACAGCATTTGATATTCATAGGTCGCCAGGAGGGTTGTGAGAGCTGCACCGATACTGGTAAGTATGAAGGTGCGCAGACCTGCGGAGCGCTGTTTGCGAGCGCGTCCGTAGCCAATGACGGTACCGGACAAAAATGCCAGTAACAGACGCAGAATAACCGTTGTGAACGTGAAATCCCGCAGATGTAAGAGCAGATCGTTCATAATAGAATACTCCGTTGGATAAAATTTCGAAATAGTTAATGAAACGTAAACAGTTCTCTAACATTATACCCTGTTTTTTATGAAAATAGGGAAAATATTTAACATGATATTAACGTATAATCAACATAGTTTAACTAAAAGTTATATTGATTTAACTTAGCGGAGGGCAGGCTGCCTGCTGCGGGGCGGGGTGAAAATGAAAAACTGCTCCGCTGACACCTGATGAGATGTCAACGGAGCAGTATAGGGTTTTCATTTTTGCGGGTATGACCGGGGGTTCACAAACATGTATGATGAAAGCTGCGCGCTGCTTCGCGCGTCCCGGTTCACTGCTTTTTTCATATCTGCGGGAGCGGCTTTCGGACAGGGAAAGAACCACCCGTATATCCGATGAACAAAAGGCTATTCATATTGCCTGGAGAGCCGGTGGATCTCGTCCCGCATCTGTTGGATGACGCTCTCCGGACCTGCGATGCGGACGCCGCCTCCTATGGCCATGATCCATCCCAGAAACTGGTTGCTGACTGCGACATTGACGGATGTGCGGAAATGATCCGGGTCCTTGGACGGCATGATGGGAATGTCCGTGCCGAAACGGTCGATCAGGACTCCGACCATATCATTTTCCGCCTCCAGGGTGACGTACATTTCCTCGCCCCCGTACATTCCGAAAAGGCTTCGCGTGTAGCGGGGCAGGTCGAATTTCCGGAAAGCTTCTTTTCCTTCCCTGTGTTTATCTGTCAGGGTAATCTTCAGCATTTTGTCGACCCTGTAATGCTTGATCTTCCCGTCAAGCTCATCAAAGCCCACGAGATAATAGTTTTCATCATCCCACATGAGCTCCCAGGGACTGACATTGTACCAGTCCCCGTTCTTGCGCAGTTCCATTTCCTTTTTTACATTCCATCGATAGTACTGGAAACGGATACTGACATCTTTTCCGATGGCTTCATGGAGTTTATCGACATTATAATAGATACTTTCGTTTATGGTTTTGACCCGTCCCGAGATCGTGACCTGGCGGTGAAGCTGTGTCGCCTGGTAACGGCTTACAAGGGACTCGAGTTTCCCGATCAGCTCTTTGGATTTTTTATCAGTGATAAATTTTGCGGACTGCACAGCGTCGACGAGCAGTTTCAGCTCCGGCAGTTCGAAATCCCTGGCACCAAGATAATAATAGAAGCTGCGGCCTGTCGATTCACCGATGATATCGAGGCCGAAATGCCTCAGCTCCTCAAAATCCAGATAGAGGGTCTTGCGGTCTGCATTGACCCCGAGGGCTGCCAGCCGGCTGATGATTTCCGACATCGTGAGCATGTGCTCCTCATCGGTCTCAGTGGAAAAAATCTTCATCAAGTAGAGGAGTTTCAGTTTTTGGTTGCTTCCTTTAGCCATGATAAACTCCGGTTAAATACGGCGTAATCCCTTTATGCATAGACGATCACAGCGATCAGTTCGACGACCTCATCTGTGCGGTTCGTGATGCTGTGTCCCTCTCCGGCCGGGCAGATTGTGACATCTCCTGCGGTGACCTGTGTCACAGTCCCGTTGTCGCTGTATTCCGCAGTTCCTTTGAGGATATAGAAAAGCTCCGAGTCTCCTTCATGGACATGATAGCCGATTCCGCAGCCGGGATTGAGAGTGATTTTGGAGAAAAGTCTGCCCTTCTGACAGAGTTCCTCGGGTCCTGTGATAAAATTGGTGAGCTGGACAGTTCCGTCACCGTCCCTCATATGTTCACGATATTCGATTTCACAAGCACTGCCTTTTCGGATCATTTGTAAACCTCCCGTTTTCTTATAAACATAGGCTGCCTGATCAGCAGCGGCTTTTCCGTGCGCGGATCCTTCGGGGAACGGCGGCAGGGCCGCTTAACTGAACGGGCAAGTGTACGCATTTCTGAAAATATTATACGATGAAAAGCCGAAAAATGGTACTGCCTATTCCCCCGGAGGATTCACGCGAGAGGATTCACGGCCGAGGATGGAGCGGTTCCTGTCTTCCTCCCCTGCCTCCACCAGGCAGTAACGTCTTTCCTGAGCAGTAACGACTTTCCTGCGCTGAAATGACTTTCCTGTGAAAAAAATGGGAAAGAAAGTATTACAAGATGATAATCTTCAATGGATATGCTAAAATGGAACAATATGCCGGGCGGTAAGGAGAACAGAGGGCGGAACATCTATGATTTCATACGGTGACCTGCCTCTGATCCGAAGAATCATTTGCCGGGCAGCTTATATATTATTTATATGTGGAGGACAAAATGAATACAGCCATTCATACAGAAAAAGCACCTGCCGCAATAGGCCCCTATTCCCAGGCGGTTCTGGCGGGAAACACAATCTATGTGTCGGGTCAGATCCCCATCGTTCCCGAAAAGGGAGAACTGATTGAAGGCGGGATCGAGGCGCAGACCAGGCAGAGTCTGACCAATATCAGCAATATTCTTTCGGCTGCCGGCTTCAGCATGAAAAATGTTGTTAAGACAACTGTGCTTCTGGCGGATATTGCGGATTTCGGCGCGATGAACGCGGTGTACGCGGAGTTTTTTGAAGAACCCTATCCCGCCCGCGCGGCTTTTCAGGCGGCTGCCATACCCAAAGGGGCAAAGGTTGAAATCGAGTGTATCGCTGTCAAGTGAGAGACTCCGGCCGGACCGGGGATTTCATACTTGTGGTTATGAGCATGGCTTACATACTGTCCGGCCTGCTGAAAAACTTTCAGGAAAGATAAATCCCGCAGAAGGGTAAATGTTCGAGAGTAAGTGTACTAGGATAAATTGCAAGGGTAAATAAATTG
>DJXS01000124.1:9615-17719 GCA_002448395.1 Lachnospiraceae bacterium UBA6998
GGGTAAATAAATTGCAAGGGTAAATTAGGAAAGGATTGACTGCGCATGGATTTTACGCCGAGAACCCAGCAGATTCTGGAGATTCTGCTGGGAGGAAAAGGTCCTGTTTCCAAACAGGAGATTGCTGACAACCTGGGAGTCAGCAAACGGACGATCCAGCGGGAATTCGGTTTTCTGGAAAATGATATCAAAAAGTACGGACTGCGTCTGGTAAACCGGAAGGGGAAGGGAATTGTCATTGCAGGTGAGCTGCAGAATATCGAGAAGCTTCGCCGCGAGATTGAACAGAACAGCGGTGTGGAGGCGGCCGGCCGTGAAGAGCGGCGCAGACACCTTCTCTTTGAGCTGCTGCGGGACCGGGAGCCCAGGAAGCTGTTTTATTACAGCGAGATGCTGGGGGTCAGCGAGACCACGGTCGCCAATGATATGGAGGCTCTGGGAGAGTGGTTTTCCAGAAACAATCTCGAAGTCATCCGCAGGCCGGGCTATGGTGTGGTCCTGGGGGGCTCGGAAGGAGACTACCGGGAAGCCATGAGGCGCTTCATTCATGAGAGCGAGTGGCAGAAATCCGAGAAGCGCAATAACGGCGGAAACGCAAAGAAAAGCCGGAATGCCGAGGAAGCGGTCACGGATATTCTTCTGAACGCTGCCGACAGCGGAATCTATTCCCTGCTTAACAATGATATTCTGACCAGAGTTTATAGCTTGCTCACCAACATGGACGAGCCCATGCTGCATCAGCTGGCGGACAACGCCATGACCGGACTGGCAATTCATATTGCCATCGCGATTGACCGTGTCCGGAAAGGGGCGGTCCTGGAGGCTGACGAGAAGGGCCTGGAGGATCTGGCGTCCTGGGAGGGGTATGATCTGGCTGCCAGGATCCTCCGCAGGATGGAAGAGGAGTTCGAGATTACCATTCCCGGTGTGGAACTCTCCTATATCCTTCTGCATCTGAGGGGATCCAAGATTGCTTACTCCGGCACGGCAGGAGACAAAAAATCCGGCGATGATTTCGTTATGCGGCAGATGCGCGGCATGGACGAGGAAAAGCTGCTGGACATGATCGATGAGATGATAGAAATTTTTAATCCTTCGATCGCTTATGAGCTCAAGTGCGATGAGGACTTCGTCCGGGGCCTGCTGGTCCACCTGCGCCCTGTCATTGTGCGACTGTTCAACCACATGAATATATTTAATCCCATACTCAATGACATCAGGGAGGAATACCCGGATGTTTTCCGGCGCTGTGCCCTGGCGGCAAAAGTCATTGAGCGGGAGACCCATGAAGTGGTTCATGACGAGGAGATCGGATTCCTCGCCATGCATTTCGGCGCCGCGGAAGAGCGCATTCTGGAGCGTCAGAAAGCCGCCCGCCGCGTTGTGATCGGCGTGATCTGTGCCAGCGGCTTCGGTGTCGCCCGACTCATGCTGACCAAACTCAGCAACCATCTGGGCGAAAAGGCGACATTCCGTGCCTATGGTAAGGATGAGATCACACCGGGAGTCATCGAGGACACGGACTTCTTTGTCTCCACACTGAATCTGGATTCGCTGGGGATCGACTGCGTCCGGGTCAGTCCCCTGATCACAGCCAGTGACCTCTCACAGATCGAGTACAGGATCAAGGGATACGGGCAGGTGCGCCGCCGCCGTCAGGACACGAACTTTGTCCGCCAGATGGATGAAGTCGGTGTGATAGCGGGGGATCTCTCATCGCTGATCCGAAAGTACCGGCACTATGAGATCGCGCCCAATGTCAGCTTCCGGGAGCTTCTGCGGGTGCTCTCCATGCAGGTGACAGACAGTCTGGCCGCTGCCGCCAAAGTGATCGCCGCTGTCACAGAACGGGAGCGCCTGAATTCCCAGATTTTTCCGGAACTGGGATTCTGCCTGCTTCACTGCAGGACTGATGCTGTGCAGGAGACAGTGTTTGTAAGCTGTTCTCCGCGCGGAAGTGAGCGCTTTTCAGATGCGGGATTAAAGGAAATCCGGGCAGCAGTCCTGATGCTCATGCCGGTCGATGACCACAGAAATATACACTCTGAAGTGCTGGGAAGGATCAGTTCGGCTTTTATCAAAAACGAAGCCTTTCTTAAGGCGATCCAGAAAGGGCAGGAGGCTGCCGTGCGCACGGAACTTACCCATGAGCTGCGCACATTCTTCTCTGAATATGTTGAGAAGATTTAAGCTGTCCGGATCCGGATCAAGAACTTTAGATAAGTATAGAAATAGTATTGAGAAAAAAACCGGCACGGGCCGCAATGTCATTCATCGGATGTCATTGGACCGGGGCCGGTTTTTTCATATATTTTGCGGATGTCAGTCCGCGGCCTTAATCATAAATAATTAAGCAGAATCGGTCATGTGTGCATCGTGGAGGCGGGAAAAAGGGGATCCGCTCTATGTCCATATGTGTGCGGAGGACTGTCTGCGTCTGCCTCCCGTGACTTATTTTTTATCTTTGCAGGCTTTTTTCAGGGAGTCTACCAGGATGCGAAGGGCTTTGATGCGGGCATATTTTTTGTCATTGGATTCAAGGATATACCAGGGGGCAAAAGTGGTATTGGTCTTCTGCAGCATCTCGTTGACTGCCTCCTCGTACTGGTCCCATTTCTCGCGGTTGCGCCAGTCTTCATCGGTGATCTTCCACTGTTTCTCCGGTGTATTCTGGCGGTCGGTGAAACGTTCGAGCTGTGTCTGGTTGTCGATCTGTACCCAGAACTTGATGACGACAGCGCCCCACTCGGCCAGTTCCTTTTCGAATTCGTTCATTTCATTATACGCGCGCTGCCAGTCATTCTCGGAGCAGAAGCCCTCGAGGCGCTCCACCATAACGCGTCCGTACCATGTGCGGTCAAAGATCGCGATGTGGCCGTCCTTGGGCAGACGCGTCCAGAAACGCCACAGGAAATGTCTGGCCTTTTCATGGGGTTCGGGGCTGGCGATCGGGAGCACCTGGTAGCCGCGGGGATCAAGCGCCGCTGTGATCCGCTTGATGTTGCCGCCCTTGCCGGCCGCGTCCCATCCTTCATAGGCAATGATGACCGGGATCTTTTTGCGGTAGAGTTCATTGTGCAGATCCCGGAGCTTAGCCTGCAGACGGTCCAGCTCCTTCTTGTATTCATCATCTGAAATGGTTTTGTCCGCCAGCGTGACCTCGGACAGGAGAGGAGTCCGGTTCAGCCGGAAGGTGTTCTGCAGGATGGGAGCCGCGAGCGCATGGTTTTTGAGCGCTGTGTCGATTCCCTGGTTCAGGAAGCGCAGAACCTGCAGCTCCGCCCATTTTTTGTCCTGTGCGTCGATGATGTACCAGGGAGCGGCCGACCGGTTGGTGTCCTCCAGATATTTGTCGTAAACTTCCAGGTACTCATTATAATGCTCATTCTCATGGAGATCGGATTCGCTCACGCGCCAGCGGGTGTTCTTGTCATCCTGAAGGGCGCGCAGTCTTTTTTTCTGCCTTTTCCTGCTGATCTGGAAGAAAAACTTCATGACCAGATAGCCGTTGTCGGTCAGTGACCGCTCGGTTGTATTGATACTTTTAACCCGGCGGGCGTAAGCCGCGTCGTCGATCTCGCCCCTCATCTTCTGATTGACAACTTCCTCCATCCAGAAGTCATCGAAGAAAGTGAATTTCCCGGCTTCAGGGATTTCCTTCATATATCTGTAGAGGAAGGGGTAACGCAGTTCCTCTTCTGTGGGCTCTGCCATTGTCTTGACGACAAAGAAGCGGGGATCAATGCTGCGGATCACCCGGCCGATCACGCTTCCTTTGCCGGCGGCACCCCATCCTTCGAAAATGACCATGACAGGCAGCTTAGCTTCTTTAATCTGTGTCTGATAGACTGCAAGTTTCTCTCTGGCTTGTTTCACTTCCTGTGCGATAATATCGTCTTCAGGCCGCTCGGCTTTCACAAAATCTTTTAACATGGAACCACCTCTTTCTCGTAAAAAACCAAATGGCAGCTTCGTTGTTTTCAACCTCTTATATTATATCAGATTGAGCGACAATTCCCCATATTATCTGTAAAAAGAACTTTTGATTTGTAAAAAAGATAATCAGAAAATAAGAATCACAATCCTGCAGAAAGCAGATAAACGCAGTCTGCCGGGGATTCCGCACCCTCTGTTCTTCCCGGAAAAAGGCTCCCGCCGCGGACATTATCCAGAAGAGGAAGATGATGTCACTTTTCCTTTATATGGATGGCGCGAAAGAACGAGAAGTGATAACGGTTTCAATTACGTTGTTGCGTTTAATTTGATATAAGAAAAAAGACAATCATAAAATTCACCACAAAATAAGGCAAAATTTAAAAAAATCGGAGAAGTAACTAGGATGTTTTTGATATTTCCATAATGTCGCTTTTATTGTCTGACATTACCGAAGCATTTGTCACTTTTCAAAGTGACAAAGTCGATTTTGTATTCATTGCAATATGTTATTGCGCAGACATATAATGGGTTCAACGAGGTGATGAACAGGACATGCAACACCAAATGTTCATTCCGAAAAAACTGTTGTTTACATAAAGGAGGTAATGATGAAAGAAAGAGTTCAGTCATTTGGACGGTTCCTCAGCGGCATGGTCATGCCGAACATCGGCGCATTCATCGCCTGGGGACTTATCACAGCACTTTTCATCGCGACCGGCTGGGTTCCGAATGAGAAGCTGTCAACCATGGTCAGCCCTATGCTGTCCTACGTGCTCCCGATCCTGATCGCTTATACAGGCGGTAGGATGGTGGGCGGCGCCCGAGGCGCTGTCATGGGCGCGATCGCCTGCGTCGGTGTTGTCTGTGGTGCTCCCGATTATCCCATGCTGATGGGCGCCATGCTGATCGGCCCTCTGGGCGGTCTGGTGATCAAGAAATTTGACCAGGCAGTCGAAGGCAAGATTCCCGCTGGTTTCGAGATGTTGGTCAACAACTTCTCCGTAGGTATCCTGGGCATGCTCCTCGCAATCGTAGGCTTCTACCTGATCGGACCTATCATGGCAGCAGTTCTGGTCTTCCTGCAGGGCGGTGTTGACATCCTGGTCAAGATGGGACTTCTTCCCCTGGTTTCCATCTTCGTCGAGCCCGCAAAGGTCCTGTTCCTCAACAACGCGATCAACCATGGTATCTTCACACCTCTCGGCGCTCAGCAGGCTGAGACCATGGGCAAATCCATCTTCTACATGATCGAGACCAACCCCGGCGCAGGTGCTGGTGTCCTGCTCGCTTACTGGATGTTCGCAAAGGATAAGATGACAAGAGATTCCGCTCCCGGCGCTCTGATCGTCCATGTTCTCGGCGGTATCCACGAGATTTACTTCCCCTATGTTCTGATGAACCCCCTGCTTCTGCTTGCCACCATCGGCGGCTCTGTAGCAGCTATGTTCTTCAACACCATCTTCAACGTCGGCCTTGTCAGCCCTGCATCTCCCGGTTCCATCCTGGCTATGCTGGCAGTTGCACCCAGAGGCGGCCAGATTATGGTCATCATCAGCTTCCTGATCGGCACAGCTGTTTCCTTCCTGATCGCTGCTCCTATCATCAAGATGTCCAACGGCGGCGCAAGCCTCGAGGACGCTCAGTCCCAGATGTCCGATATGAAGGCTGCTTCCAAGGGCCAGGGCGGCGCTTATGCAGCTACCGCTGACGGCGGCGAAATTGACCTCAGAATTCTTGACAAGATCGTCTTTGCATGTGACGCAGGCATGGGCTCCTCTGCAATGGGTGCTGCAGTCCTGCAGAAGAAACTCGAAGCGGCAGGTCTTGGCAACATCAAGGTTAAGCACTTCTCCGTATCCGAAGTTCCCGCAGGCATCAAGTTTGTCGTCTGCCACCAGGATCTGGTTGAGCGCGCAAGAAAGTCTGCTCCATCCGCAAGAATCGTCACCATCAGCAACTTCATGAATGCTCCTCAGTATGATCAGATCGTCCAGGAGATTCTTGATGCCAAGTCCAACAAGAACGTTGCAAACGCTGGAGGCCATGACTTCCACGGCGGCGTCCTGCTGAAGAAGAACATTATCCTCAATAACGCACCTGTTGACAAAGAGACCGCGATCCGCACCATCGGTAAGATCCTCGTTGACAGCGGCTATGTCACAGAGAAATACGTCGATGGCATGGTTGCCAAGGAAGACGTCTTCAACACTGCAATCGGCAACAACCTGGCAATCCCTCACGGTATTGAGAGTGTCATCGGTGAGATCAAGAACTCCGGTCTTGCAATCATGACCTATCCTGAAGGAATCGATTGGGGCGATGGCGAGATCGTCAAACTGGTTATCGCAGTTGCATCCGCTGGTGACGACCACGTCGAGACCCTCGGCAAGATCGCTATGACCTGCGAGTCTGAAGAAGCAGTCGACCGCATCATCCACATGAGCGTCGATGAGATTTATGACCTCTTCAAGGCCTGATCAAATATTTTTCAAATCATTAAAAACTGATACAATCCCGGCCCTCAGGAAAAAATCCTGCGGGCCGGGACAGAATAATTCGAAAAGAATCCGATGCAGTTTGTTATCCGCCCATACCTTTTTGGGGTGTGAACGATGCCCTTCAAAAGTGCTCCGGCTTTCAGAGCAGATAAGAACAGGTAAGAGCAGAAAAGAGAAGAATAGAAACAGAAGAAAATAGAAGAGAACAGATTAAGTGTGTTATACACAGGACAATTTTTACAGTCCATGGTAAGATAGAAAAGAAAAGCTGTCTTTCTGAATCCTGTACTTGCAGACAGATCTGACAGGTAAATCATTCAGAAGGGATGATTGATAAAGGAGAATGTAAAATGAAGGTTAAAGGCGTCAGAATGTATGGTGAAATGGATCTTCGTCTGGAGGAATTTGAGCTTCCCGAGATTAAAGATGATGAGATCCTGGTCAAGATTTACAGCGATAGTCTGTGCATGTCCACCTATAAGCTTGCAAAACAGGGCAAAAAGCACAAGAGATGCCCCCAGAACATCGAGACAAATCCCGTTCTGGTCGGACATGAGTTTGCCGGTACGATCGTAAAGGTCGGCGAGAAGTGGAAAGATCAGTTCAAGCCCGGCCAGCGCTTTGCGCAGCAGCCCGCGCTGAACTACAAAGGGAAAATGGATTCTCCCGGATATTCCTACGAGTACTTCGGCGGCGACTGCACATACTGCATTTTCCCTTCCGAGGCTATGGAAGTAGGTGCTCTGATGCCCTTCGATGGCGACAGCTTCTACAAGGCATCCCTGGGCGAGCCTCTGAGTTGCTCCATCGGTGCGTTCCACGCCCAGTACCACACCAGCCGCAAAAACTACAACCATGAGATGGGCATCAAGCGCGACGGCAACCTGATCATCATGGGCGGCTGCGGCCCCATGGGTCTTGGCGCTGTTGCATACGGTATTGTCTGCGAATATCATCCCAAGCGTATCGTTGTCACAGATGTAGACGACGCCAAGATCGAGCGCGCAAAGGAAGTCATTCCGCCTTCCTATGCTGCGGAGCACGGCATCGAGCTGATCTACGCCAACACTGCCAAGATGGATGACGCAAAGCAGGGCCTGATCGACCTGACCGACGGCCACGGTTACGATGATGTTCTGATCTACGTCCCGATCCCTGCAGTTGCAGAGCTGGGCAACCAGGTCATGGCGTTCGACGGCTGCATGAGCTTCTTCTCCGGCCCCAGCAACAGCGATTTCACTGCCAAGATCAACCTCTATGACTGCCACTACAATTCCACCCATATCATGGGCACCACCGGCGGCACCAATGAGGACCTCATCGAGGCAAACGAGCTGGCCGCAAAGGGAATCATCGATCCCGCGATCATGGTCACACATGTCGGCGGTATCGACAGTATCGCGGAAGCGACCTGCAACCTTCCCAACATCAAGGGCGGCAAGAAGCTTGCCTACACCCAGTTTGAGATGCCCCTCACTGCCATCGAAGATTTCGGCAAGCTCGGCGAGACAGATCCCTTCTTCAAGGAACTGGATGAGTGCTGCAAAGCACACCGCGGCCTCTGGAATCCCCAAGCGGAGCGCCTGATCTTCAAGCACTTCGGCGTGGATGTTGAAGCATTATAAGATTTGATGTAAAAAACGATATCTGTTTGAAAAACAAAAGGCCCC
>DJXS01000113.1 GCA_002448395.1 Lachnospiraceae bacterium UBA6998
GCGATCGCGGTAGCAGCTTCCAAAGTGAGCGCGCCCTTTATGGGCCTCGTCATCAAAGGCATCCTCTGCAACATCCTCGTAGTGCTTGCAGTGTGGTTCGCGGCCGGCGCCAAAGACATGATCGGCAAGATCTGGGCCATCTGGTTCCCGATCACGATGTTCGTCTTCTCGGGCTTCGAGCACTGCGTCGCCAACATGACCTACATCCCGCTGGGCATGATGCTCGGCGCCGAAGTCAGCATCGGCCAGCTGCTGGTCGCCAATCTCCTGCCGGTCACCATCGGCAACCTCATCGGAGGCGCGGTGATCATGCCGCTGATCTACTATTATTCTTATCGCTGATCTCACTAAAAAATGAAGGCTGTGAAAGCCCGGGCTATTAGTTTTCCCGCGGCTTCACAGCCTTTTTTATGTATTCAAGACACTCGCCTCTATCTCTAATCCGCAGCCGGGTTTTTCATTCGATCATCACTGTTCAATGATCTTTTCGGCAATATATGCAAGAACCTGTAACTGTTCTTTAGACAGTTCTGATATAACAGAGATAAGTTTGAGACGGAAAGAATCTTCCTCATCCACGATCAGTTTATACGCCATTTTCCTGACTATGGCATCGCGACCTTTCTTTACGAAAATCTCCCCTTCACCGGTATCCAGCCATTCCCGGTTGACTCCAAAAGTCTCACAAACAACTCTTTTAACTGATTCCGTTGGCTCATTTCTTCCAACTTCATAATTGGCGACCGTTCCTCTTTTGATACCGATCTCATCAGCAAACTGTTGCTGCGTAAGGCCAAGAGCTTTTCTCAGTTTCACGATCCTTTCCCGCATATATCCATCCTCCTTATCATTATTATTTTATAGTCTGAACATACAACTGTAAACTCTGTTGTGATACCTACGATGTTTTGTTGACCCTAATAGATATCTGCTATACAATAGCAACAAATACACATTTTAGTGCTTATGTTGCTATTGTATGGTATGTGAGGGATTGAAAAAAGATGAACGAACAAGAATTGCATTATCTGAAAAAAATCTTTAATGCCATTCCTAAAATGACCGAAGCCGAAAAGAATCATTTTTTGAACCTTGCCAAAGAAATAAGGAAAGGCAGCATGACCGGCATAAATACGCAGGATTTTGCGCGTTTAGACGATCTGATAAAAAGAGAGACTAATGAGGAAGACGAATGAAGAAGATTATTGAGATCATCATGATAGGTATAGTACTTGCCCTGAACTGCGCGGCATGCGGCAGTGCTCCAGCAGAAACAGAGACAATAGCGAATACTGCAGAACTGTCAGCGACAGCCGCAAGGCTGATTGGCTGCAGCGAAGAAACCGCCCTCAATCTTTTGGAAGAAATAAGTACCGACTTGGGAGAAATAACAGAGTTGGACAACGCTCCGCAGGAAATGCTTCCTCCTGAGTTCAAGAGGATCATAAAAGTGACAGCGGAAGGAAATCTCTACTATGTCGGAATCGGCAAAGGAGACGGGGCGGATGAATACTATGTAGGAAACATCGTATCCTCGGATGGTGTACTGATCAAAAGCCTCATCAAGTGAAAGACAGACATCTCATGATAAAAAAGGAAAAGCCGCAGTGCCGGAGAATAGTCATCCCGGCACCGCGGCTTCTTTCATATTCAGAAATTACGTCTCTTTCTTCCCACCGTCAGTGCGATTCCGATCACCGCGGCGCCCATGAGTGCTGCGGGAATCATCGGGTTACTCTCATCTCCTGTAGGAGCTGATTTCTTCTTCGAACTCTTTTTCTCTGAAGAACTTTCCTTCTTCTCTTCGGTGACAGTGTCTGCTGCAGGAGTTTTCTCTTTGGCAGGCTCAACCTTAGGCTCTTCCTTAGGAGTTTCCGGCGGTGTCACAGGCTCTTCGCTCGATTTATCTTCCTCGAAAACTGCCTGAATAGCTAAAACCGCATCTCCCGGTATCGTAAAAGTATAGGGATTATCTTCAGAAATCAGTGTTCCGTCGTTTTCATGCACGAAACTGGAGTCGTCGACTATACCAACATACCATCCCTTGAACACATATCCGCTGTCAGCAGCAGCCGTTAAAGTGACCTTTCCGTTTACAGGAACCGTCATATCGATTGGTCCCTGCAGATCTTCCTCATTCATAAGCCCGTTGCCGCTTACGCTGTAACTGCCGCCTTCTGTAGTTCCCAGGCAAATTGCGGTATATTCTCTGATTTCTTTAAACTCTGCGCTGATCTGCACATCCCCTGCGGGCATTTTAAAGGAAGTAGTCGCCTCCTGCTCGGTATTGTCACCAAAGACTGCGGCCTCCATCTGCTCGTCGCCTTTAAATATGCTGTAAGTTTTAATGAAATTGTTGTCTGCCGCTTTCATCTTGACGGTCACAGTGTCTCCTGCCAGGGCGACATTTGTTCCCTCAAGCTCTGTATCCACCTCAATGGTCACATTTCCGTTTCCGACATGGCTCTCTGACAGTTCATAGGCCGCGGCCTCACCTTTGATTTCGAACAGGAAGGTTGTTTCCTTTCCGTAGTCGCCGCTTGCAACGTGCGTTGTGCCGGTGTTAGTCTGATCCGGTATGTATGTGGTATCTCCGATCAGTACGGCATCTCCGTCCTCAATGGTCTCATATTTGCGATGATCCCACGTTTTTCCGTCCGTTTTCGTTTCAACGACTTCATAGCTTCCGGTTTTGGCTTTTTTGATCCATTCCTTCACCTCGGCCTCTGCGTCGTCGACTATTGCCTGGACTTCTGCTGACTTAGGATTACTGTAAGTTACTTGCACTTCTTTTTTGTCGACAATGGTTTTCTTCAAGCCTGCGCTGCCGCTCAGATCGATCACCACGGTCACATAAGAAACGCTGTTGTCCACTGTGTTATCGATCCAGACATCTTTGTTCTGCCCGTCCTGTGCATTTTTCGGAGCATTTTCTGCTGCAGACGCAGCCGGTGCTGCCCCTGCTGCCTCTACCGCTTTCTCTGCTTCGGGAATTGCTTCCTCCACTGCTGCCTGAGGCAATTCCTCTGCCGCAGCCTGAGGCACTTCTTCCACCGCAGCCTGAGGCACTTCCTCCACTGCTGCCTGAGGCAATTCCTCCACCGCAGCCTGAGGCACTTCCTCCACTGCCGCGTAGACTCCCTGCGCCTGTCCTAAGACCACTCCCAACGCCAATAGTACCGGTAATACTTTCTTTTTCATTTCTCCGCCCGCCTTTTCAATACTGCCACTATAGTTACTGATAAATAAATCGGTAGTCATATAACTACCGATACTTCATCAAAATATGGCAGCGCGGGGCGCGCGGCAAGATAGTTTCGCGGTGGGAAGCCTGTTTTAGAGGGGGTAGGTTTAGGGTAGGCGGGCCCATCCGGGCTTTTAGAACGCTTTTCAGAGGTTCCGACCGGGGGTTAGAACGCAATTTAGGAATCTGACGGCCGGTCAGTTACCCCCGGTAGGTCTCGAAGATCGTCAGAAGTTCCTTCCTGTTTTTACATCCGGTCTTCTGCAGCAGATTCCTGACGTGGAATTTCACGGTGTTTTCTGAGATGCACAAATGGTCGGCAATCTCCGAGTTGGTCTTTTTGTCCAGGATCAGATGAAGCATATCCTGTTCCCTCAGAGACAGGTCATGGACCGCGGCGAACTGCGCGAAACGCTCCTTCTCGCTCTGCTGATGCACTGCCTCCGGGATATACAGCACCTGATACAACTTGAAGAACAGAGCGACAGATGCGGCGAACAGAGCTGCGGTCAGTCCCACCTGGATCGCAGCATGATCTGCAAGAAGAAGGCAGAGCCCCTCTCCAAGAGCATCCCCGGCTCTTCCTGCCAAAAGACCGGCTCCGGACAGGTACATCAGATTTCTCTCCGCGGCTATGTCAGAGAAAAGAATGACCCTGTAGACAGAATAAAATCCGAAGGTGAAATAGCTCAGCACCCAGAATAATACCGAAGGAATCGGCTCCCCGCGCAGCGAAAAGATGATAAACGGTATGATCAGCGCTGTCAGTGCGCAGATCGCCCCGTATTTTCTGTTCCGGTCGGTGACAAATCCGGCTATAAGAAGCCCTGCGGCATATACCAGACGCGAGAACTCCACGTTGACGATCTGTCCGAGGTCCGCTGCAGGAAACGCGAAGCCGCCGCTGTTCACAATGCTGAATAAGAACACTAAGAGGCCGGCCTGCAGCAAAAAGGCCATCTTCACCGGATTTCTCTGGTCCAGCCTTGCGTCGTTCTCCTCTCCGGCGTCTGTATTTTGGCCCGCGATCGTTCTTTCTGCCATGATCGCCGCGATCGTCAGCACAAGGCAGATGAGAAGGACCATGCTTGAATAGTATATTTTGCCGCCTCCGACCAGAGACAAGAGCCACGATGCCAAAATAGCGGCCGCATAAGAAACACCGAACACTGTGGCTTTCCTGTCAGAAGCTGCATTTTGGGTGAGAGCTCGCAGATAATGCCCTGCGATCATTCCGCACACCAGATTCATCATAAGACCGGACAGGATCGTCAGCCCTGCGGCGGGGCTCAGGACCGCCGGAACCATAAGGGCCATATGCAGTACCAGCGATGCCGGCAGCAGAATTCCCGACAGATCGGGTCTTCTGTGAAGGATCATCTCATAGACCGCGATTCCGAGTGCCTGGAGAAGATACCCGATCACCATCGTGCAGACGTCGGTAGCACCCGCGGTGATCTGGTTCAACAGGTGGTACTCCCAGGAGAGCCATCCGGTCGAAGTCACAAGAAAACACAGCGCGATCAGGACCGCGCAGTTTATATCTGAACTATCTGTAAATCTTCTTCTAATTGCTATTTCCGGCATCACGGCACCTCCGTTCTAATGCTTAGAGAGTATACTATTTTTCGGCAATAGTGAAGCCGTAATTTCCAGTTCCGGCAGCAGGTAAAAAGATTGAACTGATCAGGATTTGCCCGGCTCAGAAAACCGTCGGATCAGACTTTTGCCCGGCTCAGAAGATCGTCCGGATCAGCACCATGTAGACCGCAGTCCCCAGCAGGATGCTGATCAGCGAGTTTCTCTTGAGCACCTGCGCGCATACTACACAGCCCGCTGCGATCAATTCAGGAAGTCCATACGGCTGTGCCAGCGGCGTGATATCCTTCAGGCAATAGATCACCAGCATGCCGATGATCGCCGGGGGAAGCACCTTCCCCAGATAAGTGATGTAGGGCGGAGTCTCTTTTCGGAACACCAGAAAAGGCAGGAACCTCAGAAGGATTGTCACAACTGCCATCACCGCGATAAGAATTACTGATCTCACTGTTTTGCCTCCTCTCTGTCTTGGGCTTCCTCTTTGCCCCGAAGAAGCGTGAGGACCAATGTGATCAGCAGCATAGCCGGGATCAGGAACCTGTCCCTCCCAAAGATCACCAGGCACACAAGCGTACTCAGAAGCCCTGTCAGGGCCGGAATGTGATCCTTCGTCGTCAGCCACTGCTCCGTAAAGGCCGCTATAAACAGCGCCGTCATGGAGAATTCGATGCCCGCCGTCGAAAAAGGGATCACCGCGCCCAGCAGACTTCCGAGAATACTCCCTGTGACCCAGTAGCTGTGGTTGAACAGCGACACGAAGAACCTGTAGGCATTCGGGTCCGCCCCCTCCGGTGTCTTCCCGTCACACAGCAGCGAGTAGGTCTCGTCCGTCAGTGCAAATATCATATACGGTTTGTATTTGCCGGCGTCTTTGTAGAGGTCAACCATGGAAATGCTGTAGAACAGATGCCTCGCGTTTACCATGACCGTCGTCAGCGCTGTCGTGATGACCGACGCGCCGCCTGTCAAAAGATTGACCCCGACATACTGCATAGAGCCAGCGTAGATGAACAGGCTCATTGCCGCGGTCCACAGCACGCCATACCCCGCATTGTGCATCAGAATGCCGAAACCGGTCCCGAGGACGATATATCCCGCCATGACCGGGATCGACTTGTAAAAGGCTTGTTTGATCATTCGTTTATCCCCTTAAGGTAATTACATACACAATGCGTCTTCTGCGATTCTTCTTTCTCCACAGCCTTTTCCCAGAAGACTCAGGCCGCCTCCACTTCCTGATCATTGATCCTCACACCTGTGATCAGGAAAGCCATCCCGCAGGAAATGACCAGGCCGATCAGATAGTAGATGACGCTCTTGATTCCCGCGTTAGGTCCGGCGGTCATCGTAAAGACTCCCAAAAGCCCCGAAGGTCCCCATGTCGTCGCCGCGACCTGCATGGCCATTACAAACGCGCCGCCAAATCCCGCGCCCAGCCCCGCCGTTATGAACGGCCTTCCCATGGGCAGCGTGACTCCATAGATCAGCGGCTCGCCGACGCCGAGTATGCCCGCCGGCAGCGCTCCGCTTATGATCTGCGAGAGGCGGTCGTTCTTCACTCTTTTGGCCTTGATCCAGATCGCGATCGCAGCGCCGACCTGCCCGGCTCCCGCCATGCACAGCGCGGGGTACAGCGTGATATATCCCATCTGCTGGAGCTGCACGGTGTACAGTGCCACCAGTCCGTGGTGCATTCCCATAGCGACCATCGGCAGGAAAAGTGCCGCCGACACATACCCGGTGGCCGCCCTGACCCACACATTCGGCGACATGCACACACTCTGTACGGCAAAACATATCCCGCCCGAGATTAGCCCGAAAATCGGCATGATAACAAAAATATACGGGATCAGGCAGGCGAGCAGTGTCAGCACCGGCGTAAAGACCACATCCAGCGCGTCCGGAATGTGGCTGCGGATCCACTTCTCCACTTTTGTCATGATCAGCACGCCGAAAACAACAGCCAGTATTCCGCCTCTGCCGCTCCTCAGCATGGAATCGAGCGGCGAGCTCTCATTCCACCAGCCGATCGTCTGCGCGATCACATTGATGCCGTCGAGCCCGGTGATCATGCCCAGCATTCCGCCCAGGATCGGCGTCCCGCCAAACCGCTCCGCGGCTCGGTATCCCGTCCACGCAGTCAGGTATGTCAAAAAGGAAGTGTTGATCAGCCCCAGCATCGAGCACACAACACTCAGAAAGCGGTTGTCCGCCCAGCCCGGATTCAGCTGCTGAATAAGAATGTTGACGCCGGCACACAGCCCGGACGCGATCACTCCCGGAATCAGCGGCACAAAAATCTCCCCGAACACCTTCAGCGCGCTGCGCACCGGGTTCTCCTTCTGCATGGCCTTCACGGCCTCTTTGTTCCCGCGCCAGTCGCCGGAGACGCTTCCCTTTGCGTCCGCGTTGCCCTGGCCGCCGGCTTCGTCAGCCTGGTCCACGTCCGCGGTCGGAATGCCCATCTTTCTGCACACTTCACCGCACTTGCTGCTCTTCCCGGGCCCTACGACGACCTCTATATAGTTCTTGCGGTCCTGCACAATCCCCAGAACCCCTTTCACCTGCTTAAGTGCCTCGGCGTCAATCTTCTGATCGTCCTTCACCTTGATCCGAAGCCTCGTCATACAGTTGGTCGCTGAAGTCACGTTTTCCCTCGTACCGACCCTCTCAAGAATATTTTCTACCAGTTCTTCGTAATTCATATTCTTCTGATCGCCTCCCGCACATGCCCGCGCGCTTCCTCAAGACGCTTTTTTGCCTCGTTTACATCGCAGTCCGCAAGGAGCATCGTGATCGCGGTCTTGCACTTGCCATCCGCCTGCTCGAGCGCCGCCTTCGCGGCCTCCTCCCCGGCTCCCGTCGCCTCCATGACGATGTGAAGCGCCCTCATCCGCAGCTTCTCGTTCGTCTGCACGACGTCCACCATCAGGTTCTGGTATGCTTTGCCCGTTCCGACCATCATCGCGGTCGAGATCATGTTAAGGACCAGCTTCTGCGCGGTTCCGGCCTTGAGCCTGGTCGATCCCGTCAGGACCTCCGGCCCGGTCACGATCTCGATCCCGAGCTCCGCCGCCTTGCTCAACTTCGAATCCGCGTTGCAGGAAATCGCCACCGTATGACACCCAATACTCCGCGCATACTCAAGCCCCGCCAAAACATAGGGCGTCCTCCCGCTCGCCGCCAGCCCGATCACAAGATCCCTGGCCGCAAGATCATACTCCTCCAGGTCTTCTCTCCCCATGTCCCGGCTGTCCTCGGCTCCCTCGACCGCCTTTGTAAAAGCCTTCTCGCCCCCGGCGATCAACCCGATCACCGTCTCCGGACTCACGCCAAAAGTCGGCGGACACTCCGAAGCATCCAGCACACCCAGCCGCCCGCTGGTCCCGGCTCCCACATAAAAGATCCGGCCTCCCTTCTCCAGACTCTCAATTCCCCACTCGGCAGCCTTCGCAATCTCCTCGAGATGCCTGCCCACCTCCCGCGGGACTTTTTCATCTTCCTTGTTCATCGCCGTCACGATCTCCAACGGCGACATTATATCAAGATTCATAGTGTTTGGATTTCTGGTTTCTGTGGTCATGATTTCGCTCCTTGTGTTGGGTGAATTCTGCCGGTGTGGTTCCTGCTGGTGTGGTTTCTGTCTTGTTGGTGTTCCATTATTACTATTGTAGATTTGATTGATTGCTGCCGCAAGAAATAGGTGTGAAAAAAGCCGGTGAATAGACCCCTACCTGGTTTCTTTCAAGAATTCTTCTCCGACGCTTCGACGTCGCTCCAGTAATTACAGCAATCAACACCCGGCTTCCTTTTGGCCGACCTAAACGAGCCCCTAGACATATCTCTAGGGGCTCCATTACAGCGCACAACATCTGATTTCTTCCTCTATGACCTCAGCGCCCCCTTCATCCTCCTCACATACTCATAAATGTGCGGTCCTGCCTCAGTCCCATATTGAGCCACGATCCGCACGATTGCGCTGCCTACAATTACTCCATCGCAGATTGCAGCAATTTTTGCCGCCTGCTCCGGAGTGTTGATGCCGAATCCGACTGCCGCCGGAATGTCCGTCACCTTCCGGATCGCTGTCAAAATAGAGGCCAGGTCTGTTTTGATCTCGGAGCGCACGCCTGTGACGCCCATGGACGAGACGACATACAAAAAGCCCCGCGCCTCTGACGCGATCGCCCGGATCCGGGACTCCGAGGTCGGCGCGATCATTGAGATCACGTCGACGCCGTGTGCGGCCGCAATCGCCTCGCACTCGCCTTTTTCCTCATAAGGCAGGTCAGGGATGATGATTCCGCTGATGCCGCACTCCTCACATCTTGTAAAGAACCTCTCATATCCATAATGGAACACCGGATTGAGATAGCCCATGAATACCAGGGGCATGTCTGTTTTTTGACGTAAGCGCCCTACCATGTCAAAAATCTTGTCCGTCGTCGTTCCCGACTTCAGCGCCCGCAAGTCCGCCTCCTGGATCACGACGCCTTCCGCTATCGGGTCGGAAAACGGGATTCCGATCTCGATGAGATCCGCTCCGGCGCGCTCCATCTCCAGTATGTATTCCTCCGTCGCGGCGAGGTTCGGGTCGCCCGCCGTGATAAACGCGATAAATGCTTTTCCGCCCGCAAAGGCGTCTTTGATGCTTCGTGCCATCGAAAGCCCCTCCTTAGTCCGAAATCTGAATGCCTCTGTAGCGTGCGATCGCCGCGACGTCCTTGTCGCCCCGGCCCGACAGGCAGATGATCATGCTCTGGTCACTGCTCATCTGGGGTGCGAGCTTCCTGGCCTGCGCCACCGCGTGCGCGCTCTCGATCGCGCAGATGATGCCCTCCGTCCTCGCGAGATATTCGAAAGCTTCCACCGCCTCGTCGTCTGTGACCGGTACATACTCCGCGCGGCCGATATCGTGCAGCCAAGCGTGCTCAGGGCCGATCCCGGGATAGTCGAGGCCCGCCGAGATCGAGTAGACTTCTTTGATCTGCCCATACTCATTCTGGCAAAACAGTGACTTCATCCCATGAAATACCCCAAGACTTCCGTCCGCGATGGTCGCAGCGTGCTCACCGGTCTCGATCCCGTGCCCGGCTGCTTCGCAGCCAATCAGTTTCACGCCCTCATCGCCGATAAAGTGATAGAACATTCCCATGGCGTTGCTGCCGCCGCCTACACAGGCGACCACAGTATCAGGAAGCTTTCCCTGTGCCTCGAGGATCTGCTGCCTGGCTTCTCTGGAGATGACCGCCTGGAAATCCCTCACGATAGTAGGGAAAGGATGCGGCCCCATCACCGAGCCCAGCACGTAATGCGTGTCATCCACTCTGCCGGCCCATTCGCGCATAGTCTCATTGACCGCGTCTTTGAGCACCTGCGTTCCGCTCTCCACCGGATGCACCTTCGCGCCCAGCAGTTCCATGCGGTAAACATTGAGCCTCTGCCTCTCACAGTCCAGCTTCCCCATAAAAACTTCGCATTCCATACCAAGAAGCGCCGCTACCGTCGCAGTCGCAACACCGTGCTGTCCCGCGCCGGTCTCCGCGATCACCCGCGTCTTACCCATTTTTTTGGCCAGAAGCACCTGCCCGATGCAGTTGTTGATCTTGTGGGCTCCGGTATGGTTGAGATCTTCTCTCTTGAGATAGATCTTTGCTCCTCCGAGGTCCTTTGTCATCTTCTCCGCATAATACAGGCGCGAAGGCCTGCCCGCGTATTCATTCAGAAGCTTTGTCAGCTCCGCGTTAAAAGCGGGATCATTCTTATAAAAGTTGTACTGCTCCTCCAGCCGGATCAGCTCGTTCATCAGTGTCTCCGGAACATACTGCCCGCCGAATTTTCCAAATCTGCCTCTGGACATCTCTACCTCCTTGTCGAAGCGCCTTTTCAGCCGGCTCATCTGACTGCCGCCTTCACCGACTGTTTTCTCTGCCGGCCTCTCTCACTGCCTGCACGCACCTTGCCATCTTTTCCGGATCTTTCCATCCGTCCGTCTCGGCTCCGCTACTCAGGTCCACCGCAAAGGGCTTGAACCTCCGCACAGCCTCCGCCACATTGTCGGGCCCCAGACCGCCTGCCAGGATCCACGGCTTTGCGGCTTCTCCGCACATTAGCACCTCTGCGTCGCTGATCAGCGACCAGTCAAAAGCCTCTCCGGTTCCTGTTCCATTATCGAGCAAAAGATAGTCCGCCTCACTCTCCATCGCCCTCTTCAAATCATCCACACATCTTATGCGGAACGCCTGGATTAACAACCGACCTCTGGGGTCATTTGTTGTTGCCGCCCGACCTCTTGCCGCCCGACCTCTGGGGTCGTTTGTCGCTATCCGACCTCTGAGGTCTCTTATGTATGCGTTGTCTTCACTTCCATGCAGCTGGATCAGATCCAGGAAACCCGCCGCCTCCACAACTTTCTCAACACTTTCATTGACGAAAACGCCGACTTTCAGGATCCCCGGCGCCAGCCTCCGGGCCAGCTGCTCTGCGGCTTCCGGCGTCACTGATCTCCTGAATCCCGGAGACAGGATAAACCCTATGTAATCGGGCCTGCAGGCGTTCGCCGCCTCGATATCTTCTTTCCTGCGCATCCCGCAGATCTTGATCCCGGTCTCACACATCATTTCCACCTCTGGGGTACCTTTGCACACCAAACGACCTCTGGGGTACCTTTGCACGCCAAACGACCTCTGGGGTACCTTTACTCACCTCTGAGCTCCCTCAGCGCCGCCGCCTTATCCGGGCTCCTCATCAGCGTCTCTCCGATGAGGACCGCGTCCGTTCCGTTCTGCCGCAGGACCGCGATATCTGATGCCGTCCGGATCCCGCTCTCTGATACAAAGAGTCTGTCGTCAGGGACCATTTTCCTGAGCCGCACCGAGTTTCTGCAATCCACGGTAAAAGTCTTCAGGTCTCTGTTGTTGACGCCGATGATGCCATGCTCTACGCGCAGCGCCCGCTCCACTTCCCTCTCGTCGTGTGCTTCCACCAAAGCGGAGAGGCCCAGGGCGCGCGCTATTTTGCCATATTCAAGGAGCTCTTCATCTGAAAGGATCGCGCAGATAAGCAGAACTGCCGAAGCCCCCATCACTTTCGCCTCGTAGATCATATATGGATCCACCGTGAAGTCTTTGCGCAGGACGGGGATCTTCACCGCAGCGGCGATCTCGCGCAGATACTCGTCGCTCCCCAGGAAGAAATCCGGCTCTGTCAGGCAGGAAATGGCTGTGGCGCCCGCCGCCTCGTACTCCCGCGCAACCGACAGATACGGGAATTCCGCCGCGATCACCCCCTTGGACGGGGAGGCTTTCTTCACCTCGCAGATAAAAGAAATGCCCGGCGCGCCCAGCGCCTTCTCAAACGGATATCCCGTGTCCGCGTTCATGGAAAGCGCAAGCATCTTCATCTCGTCAAAAGATACCCGCCCCTTATTTCGTTCCGTTCTGGCTCTCGCGTGGTCGGCCAGCGTGTCCAGGATCGTCATTTATGCCTCCTCGTTCGACACGCGGATGAACTTGTCGAGCACAGCGAGCGCTTCTCCGCTGGCGATCTTCTCTTCCGCGATCCGGATGCCTTCCGCGATGTCCGATGCTTTGCCGGCCGCGTAGATCGCGCAGCCCGCGTTGAGCAGCACCGCATTTTTCTTCGTGCCGGTGACCTCTCCGCTCAGGATCGCCCTTGTCAGCGCCGCGTTCTCAGCAGGCGTCCCGCCGACGATCTCCTCTTTCGCCCCTCTGACCATGCCAAAATCTTCCGGCTTTATCACGATCGTCCTGTAGAAGCCGTCCCGCAGCTCGCACACCGTCGTCTCGCAACTGGGCGAAACCTCGTCCATCTTGTCCCTGCCGTACACCACGAGCGCATGCTTCACGCCCATCGAAGCCAGAACCTTCGCCACCGGCTCGCACAGATACTCGTCATACACGCCCAGCATGAAATACTCGGGCTTAGCGGGATTCGTCAGCGGTCCCAAAATATTGAACACCGTCCTGAATCCCAACTCCCTCCTGATCGCTCCTACATACTTCATGGAAGTGTGATATTTCTGGGCGAACATAAAGCAGACGCC
>DJXS01000012.1:0-4670 GCA_002448395.1 Lachnospiraceae bacterium UBA6998
GGCTCAGTTTGGTCAGGTTAAGAACTCCTGAACATTGATTGCTGTAATAGAGCCCTTAGACGTGCTCTAGGGGCTCGGTTTGGTCAGACAAAAAAATCTACCGTTTTTAAATGCCCCTAAGACACCTCCAGAGGCACTTGAACGGCAGGAATAAAATTTAGAAATAAAAAGAAAGCATGTGACAAGGGAAGAGACTATGAAAATCTGGATCACAGGCGGAGCCGGCAGCGGAAAGTCCTCGCTGGCACAGGAACTTGCTTCCGCCATGTCAGCGGGTGGCCCGCATTATTATGTAGCGACGATGGTCCCCCGCGACGACGAGGATCGGCGAAGGATCTCACGCCATATTGAAGACAGAGCCGGAATGGGATTCAGGACGATAGAGTGTCCCTGCCGATTCGCAGAGCGCATCAAGCCTGATCTTGACGGCACATATTTGCTCGATAGTGTTACGGCAATGCTTGCAAATGCTATGTTCGGAGAGCAAGATTTTGTCTATGATCCGGATGCCGAACAAAAGGTCGCAGCGGACCTGCGGCTCTTTTCCAACTGTGTGAAGCATCTTATTGTCGTCTCAGATAGCATCTTCAGCGACGCGGCGCTCTACGATGAGATGACGGATGGATACCGCCGCGGGCTTGCTTACATCGAGCGGCAGATGGCAGCGCATTGCGACACTGTGATCGAGTGCGCTGCAGGCGGCGCCATTGTACACAAAGGAAAGCTTCCCGCAGGATTTAGAATTTCAAGCACCGGAGATACTCAAATGCAACTTATTATCGGAGGCGCCTGCCAGGGCAAAAAAGAGTACGCAATCAGCCATTATGGCCTGAAAGACGGGGAAATCTTTACCTGCACAGAAGACAGTGAACCGGATTTGTTTGCGCGCTGCATCGATCACCTGGAGCGATATCTCAGAAGATGCGTCGCAGAGGATAAAGAGCCTGTTTCACCGGATGCTTTCAGAAAAGACGCAATCCTGATCTGTGAGGACATAACATGTGGAATTGTTCCGGTGAGTGTCTTGGATCGGAAGTGGCGGGAGCTCACCGGCCGCTACCTGCAGAGATTGACTGGCGCCGGAGCTGAAGTTACCAGAGTATTCTGCGGGTTTGCGCAGAAACTGGGCAGGATCAGGAAATGCGAAGAGCCGAATCAGGAAGAATTGACAGAATCAAAAAAAGGTGAATCGGCAAAGCAAGAAAAAGAAGAATTGAAAAGGCTGGGAAAAGAAGAACAGACGGCTGATTTACACAAATCACCCCGCACCCGTCAGATCCTTCTGCTGCGCCACGGGAGAACAAAGGCCAATGAGGAACACCTCTACTGCGGCAGCACGGACTGGCCGCTCAGTGAAGAGGGAAGAAAACGGCTGATGCAGAAGTGCGGCATTTACGGTACAGGCTGGGAGTCTTTCTACACGAGCGGTCTCATCAGGACTAAAGAGACCTTGGAGCTCCTGTTCGGAGAGCAGGAGACAGTTATAGAGGAGCCGGACCTCAGGGAGATGGATTTTGGCGCCTTTGAGGGCAAGTCCTATGAGATGCTCAAAGACGATCAAGCCTACCGGGAATGGATTTCGGGAGATAACGAGCGCAAGATCTGCCCGGGCGGCGAGAGCGGCGAACAGATGAGGGTAAGAGTGCGGAGAGCATTGGACCGGATCCTGCAAAATGACCCGGCTAAGCGCATCGTGATCGTGACCCATGGAGGTCCTATCGCGGCGATCATGCAGCAGTTGTTCCCTGAGAAGAACCTGAATCGATATGAGTGGCAGCCGGAGTGCGGAGAGGGATACCTGCTGAGGATCACTGGCAGTTCCCTTGCTGAATGTGCCGCAGAGTATGAGAAGTACCCGGCGCGCGGAGAGAATCAGAAATGACTTTTTTACGATCTTTATGTATTGCAGTTTCTATGTACTCGAGGATTCCGGTCCCCTATGGAAACTGGGACAAAAAAGAGATGAGATATTCCATAGGCCTCTTTCCTGTTGTGGGAGCGGTGATCGGCGTCATGACATGGCTGTGGCTGTGGGGGATGCACAGGATCGCTGCGCAAGGAATGACGGACCTGCCGCAAGTGGTAATCTTATTGGCGTGCACCCTCATCGCATCGATCCTGCCTGTCCTTGTGACGGGAGGAATTCATGTGGACGGATTTATGGATACCAGCGATGCTTTTCACTCCTGGGCAGACAGGGGCAAAAAATTGCAGATCCTGTCTGATCCGCACATCGGAGCGTTTTCGGTCATCTCGCTGATGATTCTGGCTGCTGTCTGGGTCAGCGCAGTGGCGGTTGTTGCCGGAAGCGGAGACAGTCGGTATTTTGGCGTGTTTGCGTTAGAATATGTGTTGGCGAGAGCTTTGAGCGGATTGGCAGCAGTTCTCTTTAAGAATGCGAAAGGCGAAGGGACCCTGTGGGCTTTTACTGACTTCGGAGAAGAGGCGAGGCGGACCAATCTGGCCCTGTTGTGTGCCATCGGACTGGCAGCCGCAATCGGAATGATGCTGTTGAAACCGGTCGGAGGATGTGCGGCGGTGATCATATCCGTCCTTGTATGGGCGAGCTACAAAAGGAGAGCCTATAAGGAACTCGGCGGGATCACCGGAGATCTCGAAGGATGGTTTTTGTGCAGGTGCGAGGCCTTTGCGGCGTGCGCACTGGCAGTGGCATGCATCTGCGGGAACTGAGCGCCTGCGGTGTGCGCAGGCAGCACATGTATCTGCGTAATCTAAGAGGAACAAGATTGGAACACGGCGGCGACATCTACGGAAATAAGAATATTGAACTGGATTTTTCTGTGAATCTGAGTCCGATCGGGCCGCCGCAGGAAGTGTGCAGGCTGTTGGCAGAGGAAGATTGGACAGAGATTCTCAGCAGCTACCCGGATTCGACCTACAGAGAGCTGAGGCAGGCATTGGCGCACAGGCTGGAGCTCCCGGAAGACTTCATTCTGTGCGGAAACGGAGCCTCAGAGCTCCTGATGGCAGTAGTTCAGGCAGTGCGCCTGAAGAGGGCGATGATTCCGGTGCCTTCCTATCAGGGATACGAAAGAGCTCTACAAGCTGTCGGAGCGGAGATCCTGTTCTACCAATTGGATAGAGAAAAAGGCTTTGCGCTTACGGAAGATATTCTGGAAAGAACTGACGGAGTAAAAAGAATTGCGGGAACGAAAGAGGAAACCCTGCTTTTCCTCTGCAACCCGAACAATCCTGTCGGGAAGTGCATAGAACCGGAATTATTGAACAAGGCCGCTGATTACTGCAAGGCAAATCATATTTTCCTTGTGGTGGATGAGTGTTATCTTGATCTGCTGCCTGATGCGCAGCACAGAACGATGAAGCACGCACTGGCGGGAAATCCTTATCTGATCATTGTGAATGCCTTTACGAAAGCATATGCTTTGCCCGGCATCAGGCTTGGATATCTGATGACAAGCAATGATGAACTGCGAACCAAAATGCAGATGCAGCAGCCGGAGTGGAGCGTATCGATGATTGCCCAAATGGCTGGAATCGCAGCTATGAGTTCTGCGAGGTATCTGGAGGAAGCAAGGCAAGCAGTACAGGCGGAGAGGGAGTACATCAGCGGGCAGTTGCAGGAACTGGGAATGGACGTGTTTGACGGGCAAGCTCCTTTTATAATGTTCCGCAGCGGGAAAGAATTGTATGAGCCTTTGAAAGAGAAGGGAATCCTGATCCGGAGATGCGACGGAATAAGGGGCGTCAGAGATCAGTCTGAGGAGAACGGTCATTACTACAGGATCGGCCTCAGAAGCCATGCGGAGAATAGGAGGCTGATAAGTGAGATCAGGGAAGTGATCGATTGATAGTTTGCATATCACGATTTTTAAACTATAATAGGAGCGATATTACTTTGAACACAAAGGAGGTTTACGCATGATTAAATTATACGACGGCGGTGTTTACCTTGTCGGCGGGAACAAGATCGTCCCGGAGGCAGAGGCTGCGGGAGTACCGGAACTTCAGGGTACATGTCCCGAGGAAGCCAAGAAAGGCACAATCGCTTATTCAATTTTGAAAGCGCATAACCAGAATGACAATATGGACAAGCTTCGGATCAAATTTGATTCCATGGCTTCCCACGATATTACGTTTGTCGGCATCGTGCAGACAGCGAGAGCCTCGGGAATGGATAAATTCCCGCTGCCCTATGTTTTGACCAACTGCCACAACTCTCTGTGCGCGGTCGGCGGAACCATCAACGAGGATGACCACATGTTTGGTCTGACCGCGGCTAAGAAGTACGGCGGAATCTATGTTCCTCCGCACATCGCGGTTATCCACCAGTACATGCGTGAGATGATGGCAGGCTGCGGCAAGATGATCCTGGGATCCGACTCCCACACCCGCTACGGCGCGCTGGGCACCATGGCCATTGGCGAAGGCGGCGGTGAGCTCGTCAAGCAGCTCCTCGAAGACACCTATGATATCGCTTATCCCGGCGTAGTTGCTGTCTACCTCGATGGCAAGCCGGCTCCCTATGTAGGACCTCACGACATCGCTCTTGCGATCGTCAGCGCGGTCTTTAAGAAGGGCTATGTCAAGAATAAGGTCATGGAGTTCGTCGGACCCGGCGTCGCTTCCATGGGCACTGACTACCGCAACGGCGTCGACGTCATGACGACAGAGACCACCTGCCTGTCCTC
>DJXS01000012.1:4757-19794 GCA_002448395.1 Lachnospiraceae bacterium UBA6998
TGGAGAACCGATGAGGATACCAAGGCATACCTCACCATGCATGGCAGAGGAGAGGACTACAAGGAACTCAATCCCGCTGACGTCACATATTACGACGGCTGCGTATATATCGACCTGAGCACGATCAAGCCTATGATCGCGCTGCCTTTCCACCCCAGCAACGCTTTCACCATCGACGAAGTGAACGCAAATCTTCCGGACCTTCTTCGCGAGACCGAGAAGGCCGCAGAGAAGGTTGCCGGCGGCAGGGCAAAATATACCCTTATGGACAAGATCACTCCCGACGGAAAGCTTCAGGTCCAGCAGGGTATCATCGCAGGATGCGCGGGCGGCTGCTACAGCAGCGTCATTGAGGCGGCGAACCTCCTTCGCGGCAAGAGCTGCGGCTTCGGCGAGTTCTCCCTCGACGTTTATCCTTCCTCCCAGCCGGTATTCATCGACCTGGCAAGAAAGGGAGCGGTCGCAGATCTCATGGCAGCAGGCGCGATCGTCAAGACTGCTTTCTGCGGACCATGCTTCGGCGCGGGCGATACGCCTATGCACAACGGACTTTCTGTCCGCCACACGACCAGAAACTTCCCCAACCGCGAAGGCTCCAAGCCCGGCAACGGCCAGATGGCAGCAGTGGCTCTTATGGACGCGCGCTCTATTGCGGCGACAGCGGCGAACGGCGGTATTTTGACATCCGCAGAGCAGTATGACTGCTGGGGCAATGTTCCGGAGTACAATTTCGATGATACCGTTTACAAAGCAAGAGTGTACAACGGCTACGGCAAGGCTGACCAGGCTGAGGAACTGTTTGACGGTCCCAACATCAAGCCCTGGCCGAGCATGGAAGCTCTGGGCGAGAATATTCTGCTCAAGGTCTGTTCCAAGATCCTTGACGAAGTTACGACCACTGACGAGCTGATCCCTTCCGGCGAGACTTCTTCCTTCCGCTCCAACCCTCTGGGCCTTGCGGAGTTCACACTTTCCAGAAGAGATCCCGAGTACGTCGGCAGATCCAAAGCAGTAGACAAGACCGAGAGAGCCCGCGTCGCAGGTCAGAACGCAGCTGAGCTGGATCCCGCGCTGAACGCAGTCTATGCGGCGATCGCGCAGATCCCCGGCAGCGAGAACGTGGATCCCGCGTCCATCGAGATCGGTTCCATGATCTACGCCAACAAGCCCGGCGACGGCTCCGCCCGTGAGCAGGCAGCTTCCTGCCAGCGTGTCATCGGCGGTCTGGCCAATATTACGCAGGACTACGCGACCAAGAGATATCGCTCCAATGTCATGAACTGGGGCATGATCCCGTTCCACTTAAAGGGCGAGCCGGATATGATCGAAGTAGATGACTACATCTATGTTCCCGGAATCCGTAAGATCATGGACGGTGACCTCTCCGATATCAAGGCTTATGTCATCAAGGACGGCAAGCCGCAGGAGATCAGCCTCTACATCCAGGATATGACGCAGAACGAGCGCGAGATCGTGAAGGCGGGATGCCTGATCAATTTCAACAGAAACCGCAAAGCGAAATAACAGAGGTAGATAATGAGCAAAGTATTATTGCTGAACGGCAGTCCCCATGTGCACGGATGCACGGCGACTGCGCTGGAAGAGATGATCAAAGTCTTTGAGGAAGAGGGCGTGGAGACCGAGTTGATCCAGGTCGGGATCAAAGAAATCCGCGGATGCATCGCCTGCGGAACATGCAGCTTAAAAGGAAAGTGTGTTTTTGATGATCTCGTAAATGAGGTCGCACCGAAGTTTGAAGAAGCTGACGGACTCGTTGTGGGAAGCCCCGTTTATTACGGATCCCCTAACGGAACCATCCTTTCCTTCATGGACAGGCTGTTCTACAGCACCGAGTTTTCCAAACAGATGAAGGTCGGCGCAGCAGTGGTGAGCTGCAGAAGAGGCGGCAATACGGCATCTTTTGATGCCCTGAACAAATACTTCACGATCAGCGGCATGCCGGTGGCTTCCTCGACTTACTGGAATCAGGTTCACGGCTTTACCGCAGAGGATGTTAAGAAGGATCTCGAAGGACTTCAGACCATGCGCAACCTCGCGAGAAGCATGAGCTTTATGATCAAAGCGTTTGCCGACGCGAAAGAGAAGTATGGTTATCCGGTGTTTGAGAAAGACAGCTTTACAAGTTTTCCTGACGGAAAGTGATCACTTAAATCTCAGAGGCGGCAGAAATGGGAGCACTGGACGGATATAAGATACTTGATTTTACGACGCTCCTGCCGGGGCCTTACGCGACAATGACATTGGCGGATATGGGCGCCGAGGTGCTCAAGATCAGTGGAAAGGACAAGTATGACCTTGTGGTCAACTGGCCTCCGGTGGTCAGCGGCACACAGGTGACGGGAGTTCAGGCATGGCTCGGACGCAATAAGAAGACCATGTTCCTGAATCTGAAAAAGCCGAAAGCTGTAGAAGCTGTCAAAAAGCTGGTCGCGGAGTACGACATTGTGGTCGAGCAGTTCCGCCCGGGAGTCATGGACAAACTCGGAGTCGGCTATGAGGCCCTCCGGGAAGTGAACCCGAAACTGATTTACTGTGCTATCACAGGGTACGGTCAGGACGGGCCATTTGCCATGAAAGCAGGGCACGATATCAACTACCTCTCCCGAGCCGGGATCGCGTGGGCGGCAGGCCGGCGCGAAAGCGGGCCTTCCCTCTACAATTTCCAGATCGCGGATGTCGCAGGCGGCTCAATGAACGCAGTCTCCGCGATCCTCGCGGCGATCATTTACCGCGAGCGGACGGGAGAAGGTCAGTTCATCGACGTTTCCATGCAGGACAGCGTCATTCCTTTCAACTCAATGGACGGAGCGTCATATTTTGCCGGCGGACCGATGCCGGCGCGGGAGAGCGGACTTCTGAACGGAGGCGGGATCTACGATTTCTATGAGACCGCTGACGGCAGATACATGAGTGTCGGATCTTTGGAACCCAAGTTCTTTGCAGCATTATGCGAGGCAATGGGACATCCCGAGTGGAAGGACGGCAAAATACTGCGTACCGAAGCGGCTGTGGTCAAGCAGACTTTCCGGGATATATTCAGGACAAAGACACAGAAAGAGTGGGTGGAAGTTTTCAGCACGCTTGACGCCTGCGTGGAGCCTGTTATGGACCTTCAGGAAGTGTCTGACGATGAACATCTGCTTCACCGCGGCATGTGGCCTGAGGTACAGATCCCGCTCTCAGACGGCGTGACGATCAAACAGATGGGGTGCCCTGTGCACCTCTCCAAGTGCCCGCCCCGCTACACTCACGCGGGATATCCGGAAGGGTACCATACTGAAGAGATCCTGACTTCGCTTGGCTATGCGAAGGAGGAGATAGATACGATGGTGTGAATAAAAGGGTGCTGCAACTTGTTGATTCATCAACGGGGGCAGCGCCCTTTTTCTATTGGGACGGGTTAGCTATCGCTACTCCATCTTAATGACGATTATTCCTGTGGTGATGGGCGGTTGTGGAGGGACTTAAAACTTTCTTGTGCGCTTGTCTGGCACATTTCCGGCACTTTTTCCATCCTTTTCGGCTTGTCGCCAAATCGGATGTGGCGAGAAAGCTTGTCTGGTACTTGCTCTACATCCATCTTCAGTTTGAGCCGAATCCGATGGTACACGAAAAGCTTGTCTGGCACAAATCATACATCCAATTTCGGGTTGAGCCAAATTCGATGGTATACGAAAAGCTTGCTTGTCATAAATCATACATCCAATTTCGGGCTGAGCTGAATCCGGTGGTACGCGAAAGCTTGCTTGTCATTAAATCATACATCTAATTTTGGGTTGAGCCGAATCCGATGGTACACGAAAAGCTTGTTTGGCACAAATCATACATCTATATTCGGTTTCGACTAAATCCGGTGGGCTCTCGACAAGAAATTCACCAAAAGGGCTCCATCCATATTGGAACTTGCTAATATCGGATGGAAGAGGTTCGCAAGTATGATGCGGGAAGGATCCATCACTGCCTGTTTTCAGAAAGATTGCTTCAGAAAAGTGGTAAAATAAAGAGAAATGATACACTGGAAACAGATTCCAACCTTAGTACAAAGGAGAAACCATATGGGTACGATTTATCTTGCAGGCGGCTGCTTCTGGGGGCTTCAGAAGTTCTTCGACCAGTTTAGTGGAGTTATCAGAACGGAAGTGGGGTACGCCAATGGGCCTGACAAGGCACCTAGCTACCAGGAAGTCTGCCGGAACAGCGGTCATGCAGAGACAGTTCTGGTGGAGTACGATGATAAAGAGATGGATTTGGAAGCGCTGCTCGACTACTACTTTATGGTGATCGATCCGCTGTCAGTAAACAGGCAGGGAAATGATATCGGAATCCAGTATCGGACCGGTATATATTACACGGACGAGGCTCAGCTTCCGGTCATCCGAAAAGTCTATGAAAGACAGCAGGATGAGGTTGGAAAGCCTCTCGCAGTTGCTATCGAGCCGATCCGGAATTTCTTCTCAGCTGAGGAGTATCACCAGAAATATCTGGATAAGAATCCCGGCGGGTACTGCCATATTCCGAGATCATACTTTTCCCTGGCAGGCAAATAAAAAACTGGTTTCACAAAAGATGTGAAACCAGTAAACAAAATCACCTGCGTCGCCGCACCCTGCTGAAATATGCGAAACACAGCAAAATCTGGAACACCGTAGAACACGGGATTCCCAGCCCGATGTAGAAGAGTCTTCCGGTCGTTTGGCACAGGATGTAAGCTACAGGAATTCGGATCAGAAAGGCCGCGGCGATTCCCTGCAGCATGACAAAGCCCGTGCGCCCGAGCCCGTTGTAGAAACCGATGAAGCAGAACAGGAAGCAGGTCAGCAGGCAGTCGATTCCGTAGGCTTTCAAATAGTCGAAGCCGGCAGCGACGACTTCAGGATCGGAGGAGAAAGCGCCGCAGAGAAGGTCTCCGTGAAAGAAAGCCAGCCAAAACATTGCGACTCCGAAAGCAGTGGACAGACCGATCGCGGTCTTAAGGCCTTCAATAGCACGCTCAGGCTTCCCGGCGCCGTGATTCTGCGCAACGAAGGCGCTCATAGCCTGCATGAAGGCGGCTGGAATGAGCATGATGAAAGCGCAGACTTTTTCAGCCACACCGACACCCGCAGAGGCGATGAGTCCCAACGTATTGACGATGGCCAGCACTACGAGGAAGGAAAGTCCGACCAGCAGATCCTGCAGTGCGATGGGTGCTCCGAAGCGCACGATCCGGGTCAGAATGGGCGTCTCAACTCGGATATCCTTGCGTGAGAAAGGGAAGGGCAGAGTCCGGCGGCTCAGTATGAGGAGCGAAATGAGGACACTGATCGTCTGAGAGGAGACTGTCGCAAGCGCAGCTCCTGCGGCACCCATATGAAAACCTGCGACCAGAAGAAGATCGCCCGCAATGTTGCAGACACTTGCGATAGCGACTGTGATCAGAGGCGTGTTGGAGTCGCCAAGTCCGCGCATGATACTTCCCAGGACATTATAGGCGACGATCATCAGAGAACCGGCGCCGCAGATCGCGATATACCTGCTCGTCTGTTCAAAGGCTTCTTCCGGCGCGTTCATGAGCGCTGCCAGCTGCCCGGAAAGCAGGGGAATCAGAAGAGTCAGCGCAAGACCTGCGGCAAAAAACAGAACGATACTGGTTCCGATGATTTTTCCGCAGAGTTTTTCGTTACCCTCACCGAGTTTCTGCCCGAGCAGAATTGTCGTGCCCATGGCGAGAGAACTGATGAGTCCTGTCACCGTGTGCATGATTTGTGAGCCGACCGCGACGCCGGAGACATCCTGCGCCAGCGCAAATTTTCCTACGACCATAAGGTCGACGGCACCGTAAAGTGCCTGCAGAAACAGTGCAAACAATATCGGCATTGAGAATTTTAAAAGCGGTCCTACAATAGGCCCCTTAGTGAAATCCATAGTGTGTTCCATTACCTGTGATACCTCCAAAACAAAAGCCGGATAAGCAAATGAGCGTTTCAGCCCATTCTCTTATCCGGCTTATCATTTCCTGTTGAATGATTTGCCCTCCGAGGACGCAGTTATATTAGCAGAAAAGGAAAAGTATTGTCAAGAACGATGTCCTTTAAATTTCTTCCACCACCCGCACATATCATGTACGATATTCGTTATACATAGTGAGAGGTTAAAAAATGAGCTTCGACATCAATATGCAGTACGACCGTCTGTATCGCTACTGCTATTACCATACTCACAACCGAATACTGGCGCAGGATATCGTGCAGGAAGCATTTACCCGCTATATGGAGCGGTATGGAAGTTTGAATGAGAAGAATGCTGTACCGTATCTGTATGTGATCGCCAGAAATTTGTGCATTGATCATTACCGCAGACAAGGTATGCAAGCTGAAAAGCATGTGCAGGAGAAGACTTACGAGCAAGAGCAAACCATAGGTTTGACAGAATCGGAAGACAACACCCTGATCACCAAACTAAGCGTTCAGCGAGCCCTGTTGAGATTATCAGAAGAAGAGCGGGAATTGCTGCTTCTGATCAGCGTAAACGAAGTTTCTGTCAGAGAGGCCGGTATGATTCTCGGAATCTCGAGATTTGCCGTATACAGAAGGCTGAGGCTCGCGCAGAAACACTTCCGGACAGAACTTGGAAAGGAGGGAATAGACGGTGACTACTGAGGCAAAAAATAGGGAACTGTTGCTCTTATTCTTTGAGCCTGACGAGAAGCCGGATCCGGCAAAAAAGGAAGCTTTTTTGAAGAATGTGATGACAGGACAAATAACAAGAGCCACAAAAAAGACATTGGATCAGATGCTTTTGACCCAGATTAAATACATCCGAAAAACAGCTTGGCTGGCAGCCCTCATGATCCTGCTGGCTGCTGTACTGATCACAAAAGGCAGCCCGGACAGCGTACTACAGATTTCTGCGCTGACACCGCTTTTAGCATTCGTCACAGAGATCGAGACGAGAAGGTCCTACGCATACGGCATGGCGGAATTGGAAATGACTACGGCGTTTTCTCTCAGGAGTATCCGGTACGCACGCTTCATGATTCTGGGGCTGTTCGATTTGGCGGTTCTGTCGGGAATATCGCTGCTGATCAGGAAATACATTGCAATAAGCGCGATGCTGACACTATCATGCCTGCTTCTGCCCTTTCTTCTGACGATGACCGGCGCGCTTCTCCTGGAACGGACTGCCTTCGGGCGAAGTCATCCTTATGGTTCGGGAGTCCTTGCCCTGCTCATTGCGGCTGGAACTGAAATTCTCCTGTTGCCTGCTGGCCCTCTTGCAATGCCCCTTAATAAGACTTTAATAATGCAAGACTATGCTTGGGTATTGGAAATTGCAACTGTTCTCATGCTGGTCACAGTAATCGCACTATTCTGCACAAATGTAAAACAGGAAGCGGAGATGACAACCCTATGGAACTGAGAATTGACCGAGTATCCAAGCAATACAAGAACAAGATCGCAGTGGACCGCCTCAGCGCCACTCTTCACACAGGTGTGACGGGGCTGCTGGGCGCAAACGGCGCGGGCAAGACGACGCTCATGCGCATGATCTGCGGTGTCCTCACACCGACCAGCGGCGAGATCACTTATAATGGAGTGCCGGTGTCTGAGGAGTGCTACCGGAGTGTTCTGGGGTATCTGCCGCAGGAGTTCGGATGCTATCCGGAGTTTTCAGGCAGAGATTTTCTGCTCTATTTTGCCGCATTGAAAGGGATGCCCAGGAACGAAGCCGAGATCAGAAGTGAAGAACTTCTTGAAACGGTCGGCCTCGTCGATGTGTCAAAAAAGAGAGTGCGCACGTATTCGGGCGGCATGAAGCAGCGCCTCGGCATCGCGCAGGCTTTGCTGAACAGGCCTCAGGTGTTAATCCTGGACGAACCGACAGCCGGATTGGATCCCATGGAGCGAGTGCGATTCCGGGAACTGATCGGTGAGATTGGAAAGAGCAGTATCGTGCTGCTCTCGACGCACATTGTTTCTGACGTGGAGCACATCGCGGATCATATTCTCATGATGAAGGGCGGGCAGCTCCTGTGGCAGGGAGAGTGGAAGGAATCGGACGGAAGCCTTGAGGAATTCTATTTGCGGGAGTTCCGGGAGTGACCGGCTGGAGGTGACAAGAGTGGCGATATATATTGAGTTATTGCGCTTTGAACTCAAGAAGATTTTTATAAATAAAATAACGATTCTGGCATTGACTGTCAGCGCCGGTATGCTGCTGGGGATTGCTCTGACCAACTACCTGGTGGTCAATCCATATGACCGAGGCGTATATGAGAGAGAAGCGGCTTTGGAAGGGAGAGCGCTGGACGACGCTCTTTTGGCAGAACTTGCGGAGGAAGCAGAAAAGGTCGGAGGCCTGTCCGGGATTAGGCCAGACAGCCCATATTATCATCTGGCCGGATACATTTCCCGTATGCAGGGCACGTACCTGACGATAGGGGAAGGGCTGGAATCAGAAGCCGGTAATAGGGAGTTGACCGCAGCTTCCGTTTATCAAATGCGGGAAGATCTTCTGGAGTATATCTATGACTATTTCAGGTTGAGCGACGCGGACAAACAGTGGTGGAAAGATAAAGAAAATTTGATCGAAAAGCCTTTTGTATGGCAGGCAAATTTCGGGATTTATTCAATGAAGTCGAGTTTTGGAGCGGCGATGAACCTGTTTTGCATGATAGCGGCTGTCTGCCTTGCCGGCGTGTATGCAGGAGAGAAGGGCTATAGAACGAATTCGTTTGTCCTGAGCACCAGGGAAGGGAAGCGCTCCCTCTGGCTGGTGAAATTTATTGCCGGAGAAATTTTTGCACTTGCGGCCGGAACGCTGCTGCTCATCGCAGGTATGGTACCGCATTTACTATTCAACGGACTGCATGGGATTAACTCGCCGTGGCAGCTCATCGTGCCGCTCTGTGCGTATTCCTATACGGCAGGACAGATGCTGGCACGGTATATTTTGACCTATTATCTGGGCTGTCTTGTGATCGGAGCAATGGCCATGCTTTTCTCGGTGCTGTTTATGAACAGCATGGCGGCAGCCGGTATGATCTGTTTGGGATTAGTGCTGGATCTGTTTCTGTCGTTACCTTCAAGCTTGGGACTGTTGTCACAGCTTCGGTATCTGACACCTGCGCAGGTGCTGATCAATTCCAGCATGGCAGATCCCCGGCTTCTACGAGTATTTGGCCTGGTGCTGGCGCCGCTGCAGAGTGCGGGATTAGTATATGCGGTATTAACAGTCGCGGCGGCAGCTACAGTGAGAAGCTTGTACAGACGACAGGAAGCGCAATAGATTCCAATAGTGCCACAAGATTGCCGAAGCTCCAATTCACTGCTACAATTACAGTCAGAAAACAAGGAGCCGCCTCGGCCGTTCCGGAATGGAGAAAACAGTGCTTACAACAGGAATCAAGGGAAACAGAGAACTGATCGTCACAAAAGAATTGACCGCGCAGGCTATGGGAAGCGGAGAACTGCCGGTATTCGCCACACCTGCAGTTATCGCGCTGGCAGAAGAAACTGCCTGGAGAAGCGTTGCGGCGTTTCTGGAGCCGGGACAGGGAACTGTAGGTACGAAGCTGGATGTCGAACATATCTCAGCGACGCCTGTCGGCATGAAGGTAAAGTGCGAAACGGAGCTCATAGAAATTGACAGAAGAAAATTGACCTTTTCTGTTGTGGTCTTTGATGAGGCCGGTGTGGTCGCCAAAGGGACGCACTGCCGCTTTATCGTGGAAAACGAGAAGTTCCTTAAGAGGGCAGAGAAGAAAGCGGAAGACGCAGGCGTAAAAGGAGATTCATAAATGCTGCTGGAACTGTTTCTCACATTTATGAAGATCGGGATGTTCACCTTCGGAGGCGGTTACGCCATGATCTCTGTAGTGGAGAATGCCTGTGTAGAGGACAAACATTGGATCACTCACGACGATATGATGAACATAACGGTGATCGCCGAGTCGACGCCCGGACCTATCGCGATCAACTGCGCGACCTTTGTCGGCTATAAAAAGCGGGGGCTTATTGGCGCCGCAGTCGCAACAACAGGAATGATCCTCCCGTCTTTTCTGATCATCTACCTGGTTGCGAGATTTCTGGACAGCTTTCTGGAGATCAGCTGGATCGCACACGCCTTTGAAGGGATCAAGCTGGCTGTCGGAATACTGATCATCGACGCCGGAATTAAAATGCTCAGACAGATTCCCGCCCGCATGGTACCCCGCCTGATTCTGGCGTGCGCCTTCGCAGCTATGCTGCTGATCGATATTTTGGCACTGCGCATTTCTTCCATCGCACTGCTCCTTATAGCGGCGGCGGTGAGTCTTGTGCTGTTCACGATCAGCCAAAATATCGAGAGGGAGGGCTCACAATGATCTATTTAGAGTTATTCGCGGGCTTTTTGAAGGTCGGGCTTTTCTCCTTCGGGGGCGGATATGCGTCAATTCCGCTCATTAGGGATGTAGTGATGTCATACGGGTGGCTCAGTGAAGACATGCTGACCTATATGATCGCTGTGAGCGAGAGCACGCCCGGGCCGATCATGGTAAATCTGGCAACTTACGTCGGTATCACACAAGGAGGAATGATCGGAGCATTTGTGGCGACTTTCGCCGTCGTCCTTCCTGCATTTTTCATTATCATTGCGATCGTGGCGTTCCTGAGCCGGGTCATTGAGAACCCTTATGTTGCGGCAGTCATGCAGGGACTTAAGAGCTGTGTGACGGGCATCATCTTGGCCACTGGTGTGCACATGGTGATCCGCAACTGCATAATCAGTGAAACTATTGCCGAGGGAAGTGCACCGGGCGCTGGTGCAGGCAATTTTTTGCCGGTCGACATGAGGGCTGCCGTTGTCACCCTTATTCTGGCAGGAATCTATTACGGCTGCAGAAAACTTAGCCGTACAGCCGGGAAAAGAAAAGGCCTGACGCCTATACAACTGATCGGAATCTCGGCTGTACTGGGGATGATCGTGTATAGATAACAGAAGAAATAACTATTGTTGCACTTGTTGGAGGTGATTACAATGGATAGACCAATACTCTTCATAAATGCCTGCGTGCGGGGAGAGTCCAGAACTAAAAAACTCGCTGAAAAATTGCTCGAGAAGTTGAACAAACCGGTGGAGGAAGTCCGTCTCGAGGAGATCAACTTCCCAATTGTAGACGAGGACTTCCTAAACATGCGTGACAGACTGATCTCCGAGGGCAGTTTAGACAGCCCTGTGTTTAAGCTCGCGAGGCAGTTTTCCGAGGCGGAAACGATCGTGATCGCAGCTCCCTATTGGGATCTTTCTTTTCCCGCTGTGCTCAAGCAATATTTTGAACAGGTGAATGTGGTGGGGATCACATTTAGGTATACAGAGGAAGGTATTCCTGAGGGCCTTTGCAAGGCAGACAGGATATTCTACGTATCCACGGCCGGAGGAGGGTATGCACCGACGGAATTCGGTTTCGGATATGTGAAGGCGCTGGCACAAGGGTATTACGGAATTGGGGATGTACGGCTGATTGAGGCGGTCGGACTGGATATTTACGAAGCAGATATCGAGGCAATTCTGGAAGAGGCAGAGGAAACAATAGAAGACATGGACCTGGATTGATCTTTCACAGAGGTCGGAGAATGACAGAATAAGGGGCCGGGCAGTGTAAATGGTTTACACTTTCCGACCCCCTTTGTAATTATTCAGCAGTCTGCGCTTTTCCTCTCACTGAGGAGACGATAATGCAGATCAGGACTGTCAGGACCATATCCGGCAGCGTGTTTCCGACAGGCGTGTCCACGCGCATCAGGACCCTGTAGGCTGCAAAGCCGATGGCCCAGATCACCAGGTTCTGAACATTGACCGCATCCTTGAATGGCTTCTTTTTCAGGACAAAATAGTCCGCGATCTGGATCGCGATCATCGGGGCGAAGACGGAACCGATCAGGTACAGAAAATCCGTAATGTTGTCCATCGGATAGACGATCGCCGCAATAGTACCGACCACGGCGACCGCTACCGCCGCCCACTTCTCGTTGATCTTCTCGGAGATCGAGACGCAGGACACGCCGGCGGAATACGCGTCGAGGAAGGTGGTCGTCACCGTGGAGAACACGATGATCAGAAGGCCTGCGATGCCAAGTCCTGCCTTTACCATGATGGAAGCGATGTCATCGGTTCCTGTGTAAATGGAGGCGCCCATACCGATCACATACATGAAGATACTGACCGCGCTGTAGACCAGCACGCTGACGGCTGTAGCTGCAACAGGCTTTTCCGCTTCCCTGGTATAGTCGCTGATGAGCGGCAGCCAGGAGAGCGGCATCGCAACGCCAAGCTCGACCGCAGCGCCGAAGCTGAGACTGTCGTCGATGACAGCTTCGGCAGCATTATTACCGCCGAAGATCACGAAGCACAGGATCAGGCACAGGATGAGGAGGGCTGCCATTGCGACCGTATTGACCTTTCCGAGATTGGTAAGACCGATCAGGATCCATACGATGATCAGTCCGCCGATCACCAGGGGCCATACCCAGCCGGGAAGCGCCACGATTCCGCCGGCAGCCAGAGCGCCGTCATAGATCATGATCGCCGTCCAGCCCACCAGCTGCAGGACATTGAGGAGCACGAAGAGGAGACTTCCCTTCTCACCGAAGCTCATCTTGACGGTTTCCATGGCGCTCTTTTCTTCCAGACCGCCGATCAGGCCGGCCGCGAACATCATGACGCCGCCGATCAGGTGTCCGATAAGGATCGCCGCAAGTCCCTTTCCGAAACCGAGTGTACTGTAATAAGTTCCCGTCAGGATCTCCGCGATAGATACGCCAGCGCCGAACCAGATCAGCGCGTTGGCAAATACCGATGTCTTTTTTGTAGAATTCATCCGCACTTACCCCCGATACTCGCCGTCTATGGCAAAGGCGTGGTTCATGGGACCGCTTCCTTTGCCGAGATCGAGCATGGCAGCCAGAGCGCCGGAAATATAATTTTTGGCATATTTCACAGAGGTGTGCAGGTCATATCCCTTAGCCAGGTTGGATGCGATTGCAGAAGACAGAGTGCAGCCGGTTCCGTGGGTGTTGGGATTGTCGATGCGCTTGCCGTAGAACCAGACCGATTCGCTGCCGTCAAAGAGCAGGTCGTTCGCATCGCTGACGCGGTGACCGCCTTTGCACAGCACGGCGCATCCGTAACTCTCATAAATTAACTTAGCTGCCGCTTCCATTTCCTGGGGCGATGTGATCGTCATTCCGGACAGCACTTCCGCTTCCGGGATATTAGGTGTGATCACTGCTGCAAGAGGCAATAATTCTTTTTTCAAGTTGCTGATCGCCTCCTCACTGATCAGCCTGGCGCCGCTGGTTGCGACCATAACAGGGTCCACGACGATATTGCGCGCGCCGTACTGACGGAGCTTCGAAGCGATCGTTTCGATCAGACCGGATGATGAGACCATCCCCGTCTTTACCGCATCCGGAAAGATATCAGTGAAAATACAATCCAGCTGCTCTGCCAAAAAAGAAGGTGTGACTTCCATGATTCCTGTGACGCCGGTCGTATTCTGGGCAGTGAGCGCAGTGATCGCGCTCATGGCGTAGACCCCGTTTGCGGTCATCGTCTTGATATCTGCCTGGATGCCGGCGCCTCCGCTGGAATCACTTCCCGCGATTGTTAATGCTGTTCTCATTTGATCCTTTCCCTGCCCCTACAGGCAGATCCGCATTAATTTTATATAGCGGCCAAAGGTGGTGCCCCCGGTTGACCGCTTCCTGCGTGCTGCATTTACCGCTCCAAGCGAAAAAAAACAGGCATGCCGCATCGACATACCTGGTTAAATATCGCTTCATAGAACGGTATTGTCCACAATGTCCCTACGTTGGCATTATCCAAATCAGGTATTAAGGTCCGGGCCGACTGCCCGCTCTCAGCCTGCCCGCGCAGGCTCCCTTCTTGTGTTCTTCATAAATCATAGCACTCGATAAAAAGGTTGACAAGGGGACGGTTCTTCTGACAACTTTTGAAGCAAAAGTTGTCAGAAGAACCGTCCCCTTGTCATTAAGTGAAGAACTCCGCAGAGGTTCTCATTGCAGTCGAATTCCACGTCTTTCTCATCCGAGGATACGATTGAAATGATCGAAACCGGTTCTCCGGTGCGCATATTAGCAACTTCTTCGAGTGCTCTGTTTTGACTGCAGATCTCAATAATCATGGAGGGGCCTCCTTAGCCGCAGTTGTATAGGTTACGCTTTTTGATTAGTTTATCATACTGCCTGAGGCTCTGACTCCGACAAAAACGCAAAACGAGCAATACTAGTGAAGCATTTTGGTGGAGTGGATTTTATCCATTTCCATCGAATTTGGGCACAGTGAGAGCTTTCTTAAGAATTGTTCCCCATGGACTGTCACTACTTTGGGCACAGCGGCGATATTTTACAAAAGAGATCCATTTTTTTGCGGCAAGCAAGGGGAACATTTTGTCAAAACAAGTCTGCTGTGCCCAATACCGTTCCATAGCTCTTGAAATCATTGGATCTGGATTTCAAATTGTCTCTCCTGTGCCCAACTGCCGGAAATTGATGGGGAACATTTCCGGTAAATTTGCGTCTGTGCCCAAATATCCATTCCCAACGAGCCTGCCTATGCATGTCCGTGTATGGCTCACCTTTATGCCGCAATGAGCCATGCCGACAGGTCACTTCGCTGCTTCGCAGCTCGTGACTGTCGCGGCATTCGCCGTATGTGTCCAGTCTGCCATGCGTCTGCCTGTGAGCAAGCTCCCGGCATCCGCCTGCCATCCTGTCCACGCATGGCTCATTGCTTACGCGCAAAAAAGAACCGGAAACGCCGATAAAATCAACGTTTCCGGTTGCCCCTGCCAAGTAGTCGAGGCGACGGGATTCGAACCCACGACCTCTGCGTCCCGAAGCTGAAGACGGCCTCGCCGGCCGGTGCCGTATTTTGCCAAAGTGGCTTAAACAGCCATGTTTTCCATATTTTGCCATACAGCCTGACACATAATAAACCAATATAAAACGACGTGAGGTTGAACAAAAAGTTGAAC
>DJXS01000032.1:0-3015 GCA_002448395.1 Lachnospiraceae bacterium UBA6998
AGTCGCAAAAGACCGGGATCCGGCTCTATGAACTGAAAAAACCGGCATAATATTTTGACAGTCCAAAATGACTTGCCACTTGAACATGAAGGCATCGGATGATGTCTGTTTAAGTATGCCTGAAATGAAATCCAGAAAAGCCGGATGCCCGCATTCTGCTCACATCCGGCATCAAAAATCAGAAAAATCAAAGAAAAAGCACGATTTTGAGACAAAAAGAGGACGCCGCTCCTGCTGATTAATCAGCAAGATGCGACGCCCTCTTTTACCCCAGAGGTCGATTTTACATGGTATAGTAAAACTGCGAGATATTTCAGTCATAAAACAGCATAGAGATGAGTCCACTTTTATGGGGGTATGATCATGGGTAAGAAGATTATTGCGGTTAACGCCGGCCCGAGGATGGGCTGATCATCGGATCTCCGAACTATCTCGGAGAGCTGACGGCCTCTTTCCGGGCCTTGTATGAGCGCCTGATCTTCCAAAATCTGACCTACAATCTGGAGACTCCGTGCTGCAATGAGCGGCCGATTCCTGTGCTGCTTTTGATGAGCTGTAACGCGCCGGACAGTATGTATCTGACGCTGCTTCAGAATTACCAGCAGGTGCTGAACAGATTTGTCGGTCCTACAGAGATCTTCGTGAGCGGGGATACACTGCAGCTTAAAGACTACTCGAAGACGGATTGGGAGTGGACGCTGTTCGATCCTGCTGCGAAAAAGCTCCGCCACGAGACGGTGTTCCCGCAGGAATGCAAGAAAGCGTATGAGTTGGGGGCTGCGCTGGTGCGGTGATTTAGGAGGTAATCGATCTCTAATCGACCTCTGGGGTAGTTTGTGCCCAGGTGTGGAAAAATCCCCATCTGAGGACAAACTACCCCAGAGGTCAATTGAACTGGAAAACAAATCGCCCCAGAGATCGACTGAGCTGTATATACTGACGAGGGGGGTATATCTATGTGGAAATGTCCAAAATGCGGACGCTCATTTAAGAAGGAGAATCAAGGCCATTATTGCGGGAAAGCTCCGGAAACGGTCGAGGATTACATTGCTGCGCAGGACGAAGATATCCGCAGCCAGCTTCAAAGCGTGCGGCAAGTGCTCATCAGCAGCCTGCCCGGCGCAACGGAAAAGATATCATGGTCGATGCCGACATATTGGAAAGACCAGAATATCATTCACTTTGCTGCACAGAAAAAGCATATCGGCCTGTATCCGGGTCCGGAAGCAGTGGAGTTCTTTGCCGGAAAGCTTGATCAGGCTGGCATTAAATACAGCAAGGGCTCGATTCGGATTCCATACTCTGATGAGCTTCCCCTGAAATTGATTGCTGAAATTGCGGATTGGTGCGTGAAAACCGGAAATCACGCATAATGAACGACCTCTGGGGTAGTTTGTGGACAGATGTGGAAAAATCCCCATCTGAGGACAAACCACCCCAGAGGTCAGAGGCTGCCTCAGAGGCCGCTTCGTTCGGAGGACAACATGATCAAAAATATTGCTATCGTAAGCCTTTCACGCGGAATTCTTGGTGAACCTTTCATGCAGTTTGAAGTGGAGATTGGGCTCCGCAGACTTAAAGAACTCGGCCTGAATGTGAGGTTCATGCCCCACGCGCTAAAAGGGCTGGAATATGTGGAAGCGCATCCGGAGAAGAGGGCTGAAGACTTGTTAGAAGCATTTCAAGATCCGGAAATCGACATGATCTTATGCGCCATAGGCGGAGATGACACCTACCGGCTGCTGCCGTATCTGTTTGAGCATAATGAGCTGGCGGATGCAGTTACAGACAAGGTGTTTTTGGGGTTTTCAGATACAACGATCAACCATCTGATGCTTCATAAGGTTGGCCTGCGGACTTTCTATGGTCAGGCCTTTCTTCCGGACATCTGTGAGCTTGGACCGGAGATGCTTCCATATACCCGAAGGTATTTCGAAGAACTGATCAGTACTGGAGGCATCCGGGAAATAAAGCCGAGTGATGTCTGGTATGAGCAAAGAGATTCTTTCACTCCGGAACAGGTTGGCAAACCGCTTCCCGCCCACCCGGATCATGGATTTGAGCTGCTACAGGGGCCTCCGGTGTTCTCGGGCAAAATCCTCGGCGGCTGTATTGATTCGATCTATGATATTTTCGATGGCGAGCGATATTTTGACATGCCGGTGCTATGTGAGAAGTATCATCTGTTTCCGACTCCGGAGGACTGGAAGGGGCGGATTCTGTTGCTGGAATCGAGCGAGGAAAAGCCGTCGCCCGTCAAATTCCGGCGCGCGCTTGAATACCTCAAGGGAGCAGGGGTGTTTGACTCCGTTTCCGGTGTGCTGGTCGGCAAACCGATGGACAACACGTATGCGGAAGAATACAGGGAACTGCTTGTCGATGTCATTGGGCGCCCGGACCTACCAGTCGTGTTTAACGTGAACATCGGGCACGCGATGCCGCGATGCATCATACCATTCGGTGTCGATGCGGTCGTAGATGTGGAGAATCAGAGCATTCGATTTAACTAAGCGACCTCTGGGGTAGTTTGTCCCCAGATGGGGATTATTCCACAAGTGTCTACAAACTACCCCTGAGGTCGTTCGTTACGTTAGTTCGTTACCCCCCAGAGGTCGTTCGTTACCGATGACACGTTTCGTGTCACGGATGTGAAAGCCCGTTTCTTGTGGAGATGAGTGCTCCTCAGTACCATTTATTCCGTCAGATGAAGTTAGATGAACAAAAAAGTACAGGAAGTTCATTTGGAAAGGCGGAATAAATCATGAAAATGAATCTAAACACAAAAAGCTGCCTATGGACAGGAAGTAGTCTTTTAGCTGCTTTCCTGCTGTGGACGCTCCTGATCACGCGAGTTGACGTGCAGGCGGTCGGACCGAACGGAACAGTAGTTGGCTTTGCGACCTTCAATCTGTGGTTTCATAATCTTACCGGAGTCCACTTGACTCTGTACACGATTACGGATTGGCTTGGGCTTGTCCCGATCGCAGTTTGCCTGTGTTTTGCGGCACTTGGAGC
>DJXS01000032.1:3113-5056 GCA_002448395.1 Lachnospiraceae bacterium UBA6998
AAACGCAGAAGTCTTTTCCGGGTCGATCGGGATATTATACTTCTGGGGCTTTACTATATTCTGGTAATATTTTGTTATCTGTTCTTTGAAATGGTGCCCATCAATTACAGGCCGATCCTGATAAACGGCGTTTTGGAGGCTTCTTACCCATCGTCGACAACGCTTCTGGTCCTGAGCGTGATGCCGACCTTGAAGTTCCAGATTGAACGAAGGAACGAGAAACCGTCTGTACGGAAGGTGATCACCGTGTTTGTGATCGCATTTTCGATGTTCATGGTGATTGGGAGACTGACAGCAGGCGTTCACTGGGCAACGGATATTATCGGGGCTGTTTTGCTGAGCTTCGGGCTCTTCCGGCTCTATCAATGTTTTGTCCTACTGACTGATCCGCATGGAGAGAAATATGGAGTTCAATGAAAAGCTTCAGGAATTAAGAAAAGGCAAAAAATTGACGCAGGAGGAGCTTGCGCAGGATCTGTTCGTTTCGAGGACGGCCATTTCCAAATGGGAATCCGGCCGGGGATATCCGAGCATCGATTCGCTGAAAGAGATTTCGCGTTACTTTTCGGTCTCGATCGACGAACTCATCTGCCCGCAAGAGATCATTTCCGCGGCGGAAGAGGAAAAGCAGGAATATGCCGGCAGAACCGTTTCGTTCATATGCGGCGCATTGGATCTATTTGCAGGAATTCTGCTGTTTGTGCCTGTGTTTGGGAACGGTGCGGATTCCGCGGAGGCTGTGTCCCTGTTTGGGCTGACCGGCGTTCAGTTATGGGTAAAGAATGTGTTTCTAGTAACGATTGCAATCACAGCGCTGAACGGCCTGTGCGGACTGATCATCTTGAAATTCAATCATCCGGTTTGGAACAGGCACCGACTGATCACAGGGATGATGCTGTCCATTGTGGGGGTGGCTGTTTTCATTGCATCCAGACAGCCTTATGCGGGGATTATTTATTTTGCCTTATTGGTGATTAAAACGCTTGGAATAATGAGGCTTTCGAATCAAGCGACCTCTGGGGTCGTTTGATTCTGGGGTCGTTTGATTCCGACAAGGAGAAAATAGTGAAATACTACAAGAAAATAACACTGAAAGACGGCAGAGAATGCACACTGAGAAACGGCGAAGAGAGAGACGGAGAGGCTGTGCTCGCCAATTTTATTCTGACTCACGAGCAGACCGATTATCTGCTTTCTTACCCGGATGAAAGCACTATGACTGCAGAGCAGGAAGGACGGTTCCTGCAGGAGAAAACGGACAGCGACAGTGGAATTGAACTTCTTGCGGAAGTTGATGGTATGGTCGCAGGCCTGGCCGGCTTTGACGCCGTCGGCGGAAGGGAGAAAATTAGGCACAGGGCAGATTTTGGCATCAGTGTGGACCGGCAGTACTGGAACCTCGGCATCGGAACGGCGCTGATGTGCGCTTGCATCGAATGCGCCAGGGCAGCTGGATATGAGCAGATCGAGCTGAGCGTAGTAGCAGAGAACGAGCCGGCGATCGCGATGTACCGTAAGGCAGGGTTTGTTGAATACGGCCGGAATCCGAGAGGATTCAAATCCCGGTTTACGGGGTATCAGGAACTGGTCTACATGAGAATGGAGCTGAGGTAAAGAGACCTCTGGGGTGGTTTGTCCCCCCTGACCTGCAACAAAGAAAACCCGGTTGCGAGAAAGTTGTATGAGAACAAGGGATTTCAGGCAACGGATGTCGAAGACGAAGACGAGATTGAACTGGTTTTGACGATATTTTGACACGTTTGTATTTGGATAATTGAGCCGGAAAGGCTTGATTAAATATATTTTTAAGGAGCGTACTGTTTGAAAAAGTACAACAAAACGGAGATTGCGGGCTGACCGGGAGGTTTGCAGGCAATCTGAACAAACCTCCCGCTGAGAAGCATTTGATGTCAACAAAATGGTAGTGTCAAGTGACCTATGAA
>DJXS01000102.1:0-19094 GCA_002448395.1 Lachnospiraceae bacterium UBA6998
TTGTCATATATTCGATTGTAATGGTTCAAACATCATCTGCATGACAGTTGATGTTGAGCGGAGAAAGAGGGATTTGAACCCTCGCGCCGGTTCTCCCGACCTACTCCCTTTCCAGGGGAGCCCCTTCGGCCAGCTTGGGTATTTCTCCATGCAGATACCTACAGAGTAAGTTTCTAAATAATATCATTTTTATTGTCTGATTTCAAGAAGAATCTCATTGATTTTCTGATTTCAGAAGCGGAGAGGATGGGATTCGAACCCATGTGCCCGTGAGGACAAACGGTTTTCAAGACCGCCGCGTTATGACCACTTCGCTACCTCTCCAAAACGGTGGCGCAGCACCTTTTGTCTTGGTCCGCACTCGATGTTCTCGCGCGAACAAATGATATATTATCAGAACGTTACTTCATTGTCAATGCTCATTTTTAATCTTTTTATAAATATTTAAAAAGCTTTCCGGACGATTAAATCTTATCAACCGGAAAGCTTTTATTGTCATTATTAATGATCGGTCAGGCCACGATTATTCGAGAACCGCCTCAAGATCTGCCTTCAGTTCTTCTACTTTGTCCAGTCTCTCCCAGGGAAGATCCAGATCCAATCTGCCGAAGTGCCCGTAGGAAGCTGTCTGCTTGTAGATCGGTCTGCGCAGATCCAGCATTTTGATGATGCCTGCCGGGCGCAGATCGAAGTGCGCCCTGATTACTTCCTCGATCTTTCCGTCGGAGACATGGCCGGTTCCAAATGTATCTACCAGAATGGAAGTGGGCTTTGCCACGCCGATTGCATAAGAGAGCTGAATCTCGAGTTTATCCGCAAATCCCGCTGCGACCAGGTTCTTGGCAACGTATCTGGCTGCGTAAGCTGCACTTCTGTCAACCTTTGTGCAGTCCTTTCCGGAAAAAGCTCCGCCGCCGTGGCGGGCCATTCCACCATAGGTGTCGACAATGATCTTGCGGCCGGTGAGGCCTGCATCGCCCGTGGGACCGCCGATAACGAATCTGCCTGTGGGATTAATGAAAAACTTGGTGTTCTCATCGATCATTTCTGCAGGGATGATCTCATCAAACACATACTTGCGGATATCTCTGTGAATCTGTTCCTGGCTCACATCCTCTGTGTGCTGTGTGGAGAGGACAACTGCCTCGAGTCTGCAGGGTTTGCCGTTCTTGTCATACTCTACCGAGACCTGAGTCTTTCCGTCCGGTCTAAGATAAGGAAGAGTTCCGTTCTTTCTTACTTCTGTCAGCTTTTTGGACAGTTTGTGAGCAAGGTCGATCGGGTAAGGCATATAGCTGTCGGTCTCGTTGGAAGCATAACCGAACATCATTCCCTGATCTCCTGCTCCGATTGCGTCGAGCTGCTCTTCTGTCATCTTGTTTTCTCTGGCTTCAAGCGCTCTGTCAACACCCATGGCGATGTCAGCAGACTGCTCATCAAGTCTTACAAGGACTGTGCTTGTGTCATCGTCAAATTCCATAGACGGATCTGTGTAGCCGATTTCGCGGATCGTGTCTCTCGCGATATTTTCGTAATCTACTTTTGCTTTTGTTGTAATTTCTCCGCAGATCAGCACAAATCCTGTGCAGGCTGTTGTCTCACACGCCACTCTGCTCATAGGATCCTGTTCCATGCAGGCGTCAAGGATCGCGTCAGAGATCATGTCGCATACTTTGTCGGGATGTCCTTCTGTGACTGATTCGGAAGTAAAGATAAATTTGCTCAAGAAATCCTCCTTTAATTTGATTATCAGAAAATATAATGAATATGGACAAAAATAAAAATCCGCGGGCGTCGGCACACGGATTCGTTTCATTATCACACAAATCCCTTATTGTTCGATCGCCCCGTTCGGGTCTCTCGCTCAGGTTGGGCACCTACCTGCTTCCGGATCAGAAGATCGCACAGGGGTTGCCGTGGCTTCATCGGTCCTATGTACCTCCACCACTCTGAATAAGAGAAAGAATATTAAATTACATCAAAACAAGAGGACCTGCCTCTTACTTTCTGCATATCATATCCCTACTTTCCCGTTCTGTCAATCTGAATAATCACTACAATACATGTAATTTACTGACTTTTTTTATTGATCTTGACAGATCGAAGTTTTACATTTACAAAAACTCTCTGTATACTCATAATTACAGTATTTAAAAAAACAGGAGATAAGGAAAATGATGCAGTCTCCCAGAGAAAGGCTGACGCGGACTTCCATGAGTCTGGCTCTTCTGGCTATTTTCTCAACACTTACTTTTCCAGTACTATTACCGTATATTTTCGGATCCGTGTCGATCATGCTCGCCATTATTTCCAAAGGAGCCAGACACAGTTTTCCGCGGCGCAGCAGGACCGCAGTGATCGTCGCGTCCGTCGCACTGGCTATCAATACTGCCCTGATCATATCTTCTGCTTTCTACTTCTATCGGGTGCTTCATGATCCGGCGCTTCAGGAACAGTTCGGCAAGATCCTGTATCAGACCTACGGAATCACTTTTGAGGATCTGCTTAATCAGATCGGGCTGCAAAATATCGCTCCCGGCAATATGTGATCCTGTATATTTGAGGTTAATATGTCTTCATTTAAAGCTAATAAAAATCTGAAAGCCGATGCCCGGGAATCCCTTCTAGGAAATCTTACCACCGCAGTGGCCGCTATATTTTTTTACACACTCACCACAATGGTCCTGTCGGAGATGATCGCCGGTTTCAATACAAAATCGCTGCTCATCTCGCTCCTTTTCTCCCTGGTCGTCTTTTTTGTGATCAATACATGTGCCAATATGCTGAGGATCGGGCTGGCTTGTATCTTTCTCAAATTGCAGTTTCGGCAGAAAGCCAGCGTCGGCGATCTTTTCTATGCATTTCGGAATAACTCTGACGCCGCTGTGACGATCAGCGCTTTCATAGCTGCTCTTGAGCTTCTGTGCATGCTGCCTTACGTCGTATTTACGTCATTCGTGTCCGGGCATAATTCCCCCGTATACACAGCAATAACCATTTTCCTGATCGGCGCCGGAGTTCTAGGAACTATTGCAGTCCGTATCCGTTACGCGATATGCACATACCTGTTTCTCGATTTTCCCGACTACAGTGCCGGCGAACTGATCCGGGGCGGTACGAAGCTGATCCGCGGACATCTCCCGCGTCTGTTCGGGCTTTACATCAGTTTTTTTCCTCTGTATGTACTGAGCCTGATTTCGCTCGGTGTCGCAAGTCTTTGGGTGAGCAGTTACACACACGCCGCTGAAGCGGCTTTTTACAAAGATCTGATGGCTAACACCGCTTTCTGAATTTTGAGTACAGCAAAAAACGGACTCCTCAGGAGTCCGTTTTTTATTGGTCAAAATATTGTCAGCTGTAAAGCGGTGTGGAAAGATATCTGTCTCCGGAGTCAGGCAGGAGGACGACGATCCTCTTCCCTTCATTTTCCGGTCTCGATGCCACCTGAAGAGCAGCCCAGAGAGCAGCCCCTGAGGAAATACCCGTAAGGATTCCCTCTGCATGCGCCAAAGCTCTTCCCTCTTCAAAAGCTGCGTCATCCGGTACAGCAATTACCTCATCATAGATCTTCGTGTCCAGGATAGAAGGGATAAAACCTGCTCCTATTCCCTGAAGCTTGTGAGGACCCGGCTCCTTTCCGGAGAGCACTGCAGAGCCTTCAGGCTCAACTGCCACCACTTTGATCGCAGGATTCTTCTCCTTGAGATATTTTGCCGTGCCTGTAAGAGTTCCGCCGGTGCCCACAGTGGCTACAAAGATATCAAGTTCTCCGTCCGTGTCTTCCCAGATCTCCGGCCCGGTCGTATCGTAATGGGCCTGCGGATTAGCGGGATTATCAAACTGTCCGAGGATCACAGAACCGGGGATAGCGTCCCTGAGTTCCTCCGCCTTCCGGATCGCGCCTTCCATTCCCAATGCGCCTTCCGAGAGTACGATCTCCGCCCCGTACGCTTTCAGGAGAGTCCTTCTCTCCACGCTCATGGTATCGGGCAGAGTGAGGATCGTCTTATATCCCTTGGCTGCTGCTACGCAAGCAAGACCGATCCCTGTATTTCCGCTGGTTGGTTCGATGATCGTCGCTCCGGGCTTTATAAGTCCCTTCTTCTCGGCGTCCTCGATCATTCCCAGCGCGACTCTGTCCTTGGCACTTCCGGCGGGATTAAGAAATTCCAGTTTGGCGACTATCTCCGCTCCGGTCACTCCCTTCTTCTTCTGATAGTTTCTCAGAGACAGAAGCGGCGTCCCTCCAATCAGTTCTGTTGTGCTGTTTTTAATCCTGCTCATCTTCCCGCACCCCTTTTCATTCCTTGTTGTCTTTGCCAGTATTGCTGCCATCCTTGTCGGGGAGAAGGGCCTGTCTGTTCTTATCCGCCACAACGGAACGGATCTCAATCATAGGTCCTCCCTTGCCCTCGACGTAAGCACGGGTGATAGTCACCTTGCCAATGTTCTCATCCTTAGGGATCTCATACATGATATCCAGCATGAATTCCTCGATGATGGATCTCAATGCCCTGGCTCCGGTATCTTTTTCCAAAGCCTTTTCCGCGATCGCGGTCAGCGCGTCATCTTCAAATTCCAGCTGTACCTCATCCAGTGCCAGCAGCTTCTGGTACTGCTTGAGAATCGCGTTCTTGGGCTCTTTGAGGATCTTGACCAGCATCTCGACGTCAAGTCCCTGCAGAGGGCAGACAACCGGAAGTCTTCCGATGAACTCGGGGATCATGCCGAACTTCCTCAGATCCTCATTGGTCACATAGTTAAGGATATTCTTCTCGTTGTCGTATTTGTCCCGGATCTCAGCCGCAAATCCGATGGAGGTCTGTTTTGTGAGCCTCTCCCGGATTATGCGCTCCAGGTCCGGAAAAGCGCCGCCGCAGATGAACAGAATATTTCTTGTATTGATCGTTGTCAGCGGGACCATTGCGTTCTTGCTGTTGGCTCCTACCGGCACTTCGACGTCAGCGCCCTCGAGAAGTTTGAGCAGGCCCTGCTGAACGGACTCGCCGCTCACATCCCTCGAATTGACGTTCTTCTTCTTGGCGATCTTGTCGATCTCGTCGATAAAGACAATACCCTTTTCTGTCTTCTCCACGTCATTGTCCGCTGCGGCGAGAAGTTTGGAGACCACGCTCTCAATGTCATCGCCGATATAGCCTGCCTCAGTAAGGGATGTCGCGTCCGCGATCGCGAGCGGCACATCCAAAAGCTGCGCAAGCGTCTTCACTATGTAGGTCTTGCCGCACCCGGTGGGACCCAGCAGAAGAATATTGGACTTCTCAATCTCTATGTCGTCCATTGTCCCTGTTCTTACGCGCTTATAGTGGTTGTATGCAGCCACGGAGATCACTTTTTTGGCGCGCTCCTGGCCGATCACATATTTGTCGAGTTCTTCCTTGATCTTGTGCGGCGCGGGGATGTTGTCAATAGAGAATACGGGCTTGGGTCCGTCTTTCTTTTTCTTCTTGACCTTGGGCTGCTGGCGGCCTCCGAATCCGCCTCCGAACAGATCTCCCAGGTTCAGGAAACTGATGGAAGGCCTGCGGCCGTCTCCGCCGCCCTGGGTTGTCCCCTCGTCTTCCTCATCGTCCTGATCCTGTACCACTTCCGGTTTCTCCGGCTCTTCGCTCTTAACGATCTCACCTGAAACAGGTCCTTCAGTTTTATCTTCTGTTACAGCCTGATCCTTCTTTTTCTCCGGCTCCTGATCCTTTCCAGGGTTATTCGGAGTCATCGAACGCAGAAAGGGATTGCCCATCAGGCTTGAAAAGTCCATGGTGCTCGCCATGTCCAGAGTTTTCTGCATGCAGTCCTGACAGACCTTGAGTCCGCCCGGAAGGTAGACCATTTTGCCGGCCTGCTTGTCCGAGCGTCCGCACATGAAGCAGAACTCCCCTGAACTGCCGTCATGGCCATTAGTATTGTTTGCCATATAGTTTCCTCATTTCTATGTATCAGTTTATCTTCAATATCCGAAGGAGAATCCGAACTGGCGGAACAGGTCTGCAATGTCCTGCTCCATCTGTGAATCGGATTCGCTCTGACTATTATAACCGTTCTGGCCATTCTGTCCACCCTGCTGAGGCTGATTTCCCTGCTGGGACTGTCCACCCTGCTGAGGCTGTCCGCCCTGCTGAGGCTGATCTCCCTGCTGGGACTGATTGTCCTGAGAATTTGCGTTCTGAAGAGACTCTCTGGTTCCGAGCGTCACCTTCACTGCTGCCTCCGCATAAGATCCCATTCCATCCTGCCTCTGGACTGTCAGGGTCACTTCCGTTCCGGCTTTGTAATACTGAAGTCTCTTCTGCAGTTCCTCCATGCTTGTGACAGTCTGTCCGTCGATCGCCGTGATGATATCGCCTTCGCGCAAATCTGAGTTGGCAGCTCCGCCATTCTCTATGATCTGTGCCACATAGACGCCCTGGGGCATCTTGTATGCTTTGGCGACGTCAGATGTTACGGTCGCGCCGCTGATACCGATCGTTCCCTGCTCACTCTCATCTACCTTGGAGAGTGTCTCATGGCTCATGAGTTCTTCAATGATCGGGATCGCTCTGGAGATCGGGATAGCAAATCCCATGCCTTCCACTGCGTTTCCGCCGATCTTACTGGAGTTGATTCCGATCACATAGCCGTTGATGTTTACAAGCGCGCCGCCGGAGTTTCCGGGGTTGATCGCCGCATCAGTCTGAATAAATGTACCGGTGATGGTATTGTCGTTGATCTCTCTGTTGTTGGCACTGACGATTCCTGTTGTCACAGACTGGCCATAGCCGAGCGCATTGCCGATCGCAATAACATCCTCACCGATCTTGAGGCTGTCAGAGCTGCCAAGTGTTGCCACTTTGATCTGATTCCGGGTCGTATCCTTGATATTGGAAAGGGAAACAGCGATCACTGCCAGATCGTTGCTGGGGTCTGTCCCTTTGATCTCCGCGTCGCAGGTCTCCTGGTCGATGAACAGCACTCTGAGATGATCCGCCCCTTCCACTACGTGATTGTTGGTCACGATAAGAAGCTCGTTGTCAGTCTGTCCGATGATAATGCCTGAACCTGTGGACTCACCCTGCCTGGTAAAGGTCTGGCCGTAAAAATTCTGGACTTCCTCAGTGAAATCATTGTAAACGGAAACGATCGAGGGCATCACTTTGTCCACAACCTTTGTGAGCTCTGTGTCAGGTGTCTCCGAGTCGGCAATGATCAGACCTGCTTCATTTTTGATCCCTTCGCTGTCAGTCGTATCGGAAGCCTGCTGCTGTTCCGGATTTGCTGACTCTGCGGCTGCAGGGGTTTCCTGCTTGTTCTCGGGAACTGCATCCTTTGCAGCCGGCTCATTCTGGTCAGCCGCTGCCGTCTCATCCTGCTTATCTTCCACAGCGGCTTCCTGCTTCTTCTCTTCCTCAGCGTTCTTTCCGCCTGTCAGAGAAGAATCTTTGTTGTCCGCGGATTCAGTGATCGCTGCGTCGGCCGTCAGTCCTTTATTTCCGAGATAGCGGTGTACGCCCCAGAACCCTGCTCCGATGCATGCGCCGAATACGATCGCCAGAACCACGACAAGGAAGCCCTTTCCTCTTCCGTTTGATCCGCCGTTACCGCCGCCGCTCATCGAGGAACCGTAGTTTCCGCCCTGATAGTACTCATGGGTCGAGTTCTCATAGTTGTAACTTCCGTTGCCCGTAGCAGATCCGGGATCAGCATGTGAATATGTGCCGGAAGAGGATGCGTTCTGGGAATAGTTCTCATACGCCGCTGTTTCCTGAGTTTTATACTCGTATTCATGAGCGGGTTCCGCCGCAGTGTTCTCTGTCTCGCCGATCACTTCCGCTGTACTGTCAATGATGTTCTTGTCTTCAGTCCCGGAAGGCCCTCCGGTGAATTGATTTTCAGAAGCTTCCGTGTTCCATCTTTCGTCACTCATCTTATTAATACCTGCCTTTCATATATGATCTGAACGAATCATTCTTTTTTCCGATAGTGCAAGTATAAGGATCAATTGTGTTGAAACTGTGATAAACTGTGATGATTCGCGGGCAAAAAAGTGAAAAAAAAGTGAAAACCGGATAACCGCAGCTGCGGTCATCCGGTTTATCAGTTCAATAGTACATATCTTCCTCTATTACCCAGATCTCAAGATAATCAAAATCGATCTCCTCGATAAAGGCATCCTGTGTGAATCTGCATCTGGCATGCCTTTGAAAATCGCGGATCGATGAATCCAGCCAGATCGGTACAGCCAGGTCAAATCTCCGGCATCCTTCTTCAAGCCCCTGCAGGACCTTGTGTGTTCTCGTGTCACGCCGGTCGTTCTCTACTACCGTATCGTGAATCAGATGATTATCTTTCCATACTTTGACCCAGAGTCTGAACATATATCTCCTTTAGCGGTTACAGTTCGATTCCGTCTGCCAGGCAGAGTGCTCTTGCGGATTCAACAGAATCTATACCAGTCTTATTCTTGATCGGCGCGAATTCCTTCTCGCGGAGAACCTCATAAGGAAGACAGGTGTCAAGTTCCCTGACAAGGTCCACTGCGAGCTGTTCAAATTTGTATCCGTTGGGTTCCTCGGGCTTAACTTCGCTGCCGTCCTTGTCCATGTAAGGGATCTTCTTCTCTACTACATGGACCGGAAGAACGTCGTTGACGATCCTCTCAAGGTCCTTCTCCCTGAACAGATAGTTGAGAATGACGCCGAAATTGTACGCGGGCTGTCCCTTCTCATCCTTAGCTTCGAGGAGCTCGGGAGTCATATCGTAGTACTCTACGATGGAAGGCTTTCCGTCTTCAAGACACAGGGCTCCTACTTTCTCGTCCGGCGTGACCTTGCGAACGACCTTGGCGCCCGTCGCGCATCCGCTCTCCAGCGTAGCTCCGACGAAACAGGGATCCGCGATTCTCTGCAGTACGTTATCCACAGCGAAAATGTTGAGCCACTCTACGCCAAGTTCCTTGGCTCTGTCGAGAGCGCCGGATTTCATCATGGACAGGAACCATCCGCCGTTTCCGTTGGGTGAAGTCGCGATCCTGTATTTGGTTTCCATATAGACCTTGCCGTTGTAATCTACAGCGGGGGCCATATCCTGTTTGAAGAAGCGGACCATATCCTTGTCATAGCCAAAATAGTCCATCTCCTCCATAAAGCTGACAGTCTTATCATGGTTCTTGTCGCTGGTCATGATAAACAGCGGCACCGGTACACCGGCTTCCCTCACTACATCCATCAGATTCTCGATCAGTCGCTGCATGATATAGACCGGCTTCGTGATGCCGATATTATACATGCATTTGGGATCGTCGGATCCGAGCCTTGTGCCCATGCCGCCCGCAAGCAGTACTGCTCCGATCTTCTGTTCACGAAGCGCCTTCAGGCCTGTCTCAGTAAAGCGCTCTCTGTTTTGCTCAATTTCCGTGATCTCCATCGCGCCCAGAGGAGTGATCTTTCCCCTGACCTGATTGCCGTGAGGATTCTCCGCATAACGGATCACAGAGAAATCAGTCTCATCGATCTGCGCAAGAAGAGCACCTTTCTGTTCGTCCGTGAGTTCCCCGTAATAATCAAGAACATGAAGCTGTCCGTATTCTTCCAGTTTCTGCCTGGCTTCTTCCAAATTCATAACCTTACGCTCCTATTATACGTAAAATGAAACAGTTGAAATATGACGCATAAGCCGGTCGCCGTATAACTCCCGCCCCATTTATTCTAGCTGATTTTTCTGCTTCTGTCTATTCAGATGTACCTCTCGTATCTTGCGATGAGCCTTCCCTTGCGGGTCTTTCCGTCTGTTCCCAGATATCTGAATTTCCCGTATCCTCTCACAGAGATCCTCTCGCCGGGAGAAGGAATATAAGACGCTGACGTGATGATGCGGCCGTCAGCAAATATCTTCTCCTGCTCGATCAGGCGCGATGCCTGCGATCTTGAGAGATGGAACACATGCGCTGCGAGGCAGTCCACCCGCTCGGAGGAAACGCTTCCGCTCTCCCTGCTCGTTTGAACCTCGCACGGGCACTCCGAAGGAGCCTTTATTTCCGTTGTCACAGTGGTGTGTCTGACTCTGTTCAATTCTCCGCAGATAAACGGAGCCGTTTCCTTCACCGCAAAAACGAAAGCCTCGTCTTCTCTGCAGATGATGTCACCGATCTGCTCCCGGGTGATCCCCAGATTCATCAGGCTCCCAAGGTAGTCCCTGTGATCCGGAGGAGCGGAAAAGCCGGATTTGACAGCAGCGATCTTTACACAGGTAAAGGCGCCCTCTCCCCCGGCCAGTTCGGCCTCCACTTCTTCCTCATTCATATACGAGGGGACAAAAAACAGCATTTTTCTGTCCGCCTCCTCAAATCCGCCGCTGAACATGCAGAAAGGGCCTGATCCTGATCTCTCCGGTATCTTGTCCTCGCGGATCAGGCGGCGCGCATAGGACTGAAGGTCAAGAGGGAGAAAGCCTGTGTGGTTGAGATACTCTCCCTCCCGGGTTCTGTTCCAGAGATCGCGGATCCTCCCCCGCAATACTTCTCTTTCATCCATTACTGTTTATCCCCGTATTGTCCCAAAACTTGCCCATCTCCTTCTTGGGACAATCTTTTTACAACATATTTAACCGCGATTATACTATAATTCTTTTGTGGCTTAGCCACATCACATCTTAGTCTTAGAGCATCTCCGGATGCCTTTTCGAAAGGATCATTTCTATGCGTGTCACATGTAAATCCAGAATCAAGAAACTCCGAGACCAGAACCACCTTTCCCAGAAAGATATTGCTATTGCGATCCAAATCCCTCCCCGGACTTACTGCGACTATGAGACAGGGAGCGCGAAGGTCCCTCTGGATATTCTGATCCGGCTTGCCCGTTATTACGATGTCGATCTCAATTATATTACCGGTATCAGCAATCTGCGCAAAGAGTTTCCCCATCTTTGACCCGGTTGGCGGGAAGTTCTCTCCGTTTCCGGCCGTGCGGACATCAGATTATCACTCTTGTCCTTTTTCGAGAGCGGTCGCAGCCTTGAGCATCAGCGCGCATTCGATCCTCTTCTTAAAAAGTTCGCAGCCGTACTCATAGACTCCGCTGATCTTACCGGTAGTGTGATATGCGTTCGCCGCGCATCCGCCTGAACAATAAAGTTTCGCCCAGCAGTTATGGCACTCGTCATGGGAGTAGACGTTGCAGTATTTGAACTCGTCCTGCTTCTCATGGTTCGTGACACCGGTCCAGATATCTCCCAGCTTATAGTCGGGATCTCCCACAAACTGGTGGCAGGGATACAGATCGCCCCATGCGGTGACAGCCATATACTCAGTTCCCGAGCCGCAGCCGGATATCCTCTTGTAAATGCAGGGACCGTGTTCGAGATCGATCATATAATGGTAGAACGTGATCGGCTTTCCCTCACGCTCTCTGCGAAGCATATCTTTGGCCAGGATTTCGTACTGCTCGAAGAGAACCGGGAGATCCTCCTTCGTCAGCGCGCTGGGGCTGTCGGGAGACGTGACAACAGGTTCCATAGACAGTTCCGTGAATCCGAGGTCATCTGCCATATGGAATATGTCGTTGGTAAAGTCGGTATTGAAATGCGTGTATGTACCGCGCATATAATAGCCCTTCTGTCCTCTGGAATCCGCAAATTTCTTGAACAGCGGAACTATACGGTCATAGCTTCCCCTTCCCTTATAGTCGACTCTGAACCTGTCATTTACTTCTTTTCTTCCGTCGAGGCTCAGGACCACGTTGTGGCACTCCTTATTGGCCCACTCGATCACTTCATCAGTGATGCCCACGCCGTTTGTGGTCAGAGTGAAGCGGAAATTCTTTTTCTTCTCTTTCTCTATACTTCTGGCGTAAGCGACCAGCTGCTTGCAGACTTCGAAATTCATCAGCGGCTCTCCGCCAAAAAAGTCCACTTCCAGGTTCCTTCTAAAGCCCGAGTTCTCCACTAGAAAGTCCAGCGCTCTTTTGCCGGTCTCAAAGCTCATAAGACCGGATGATCCCTGGAATTTACCCTGTGAAGCAAAGCAGTACTCGCAGTTCAGATTACAGGTATGGGCCACAAGTAGACAGAGCGCTTTGATAACCGTATTCCTCTGCTTCATGTCATAGTTATGGTCCTTGTATATATCTTCGGTAAAGAGCTTGCCGTTTTCACGCAGTTCTTCTATATCGGAGAAAATATCCGCGATATCTTCCTCTGTAATGCCGCGGCCGGAATACTGTTCCCGCAGTAGGGCCTCTGCCTGTTCCTGTGACTTTCCCTCCTCCAGGTACCTGATCGCGTCATAAGCCGCGTCGTCAGTAATATGAACACTGCCGCTGAATACGTCCAGTACTATATTATATTCGTTTAGTTTATACTGATGGATCATCTGATCTTTCCTTTTCTTTTGGTTTTGTGTGCTGTCAGAGAGACCGCCCGCGCAAAAACATGGCCGGAGTGCTCACGCACTCCGGCCTACCCCGCGGATGTTTCCCGTAAGTTTCGTGTAAATTACTTGCCTTCCTTGTTCTCACAAGCCTGGTTTGCAATTCCGCAGCTGGTCTTGCATGCGCTTTGGCAGGAAGTCTGGCACTCGCCGCAACCGCCGTTCTGAGCGCTCTTAGCCATATCACGGGTATTCAGTGTCTGAATGTGCTTCATAGTTATATCCTTCTTTCTGACGTTGTTATGATCAATGCTATGTCTATAATACTAACGCACCTCTTCTTTTGTCAAGGCATCACTCCTCGAGGCAGGCGATCATCTTGCGGTCATCCGAATGTGTATGATATATCCGGTTTCCGTCCGACTCCGTTCTCAGGATCGCTTTGAGATGCTGAGCCGTGATGTACTCGCCGGGTGCAAGGATCGGAATTCCCGGCGGATAGGCGTACAGGTATTCTCCGCAGATCCTTCCTATACATTCCCTGAGAGGGAGCATCTCGTGCGGGTGCTCCACCGCCTTGAGGATACTGCAGGCTGTTCGGACTTTAGGGAGCTCCAGAGGCTCCCTTCTCCTCAGTTCCTCTTCTCCGCCGCTGCACAGAACGATGTCCATGCTCCTTAGCGCTTCAAAGAGTCTTGTGAAGATCTCCCTGCTGTCACCCGGTCCGGTCATGGCGAGGACATTCATACCGCTGCTCATCTCAGTCTCAATGCCGTACCTGCTTCTCAGAATCTGCGCTGCTCTGCTTCCTCTCATATTTCCGTTCCGGAAACTGATCAATATTTTGCTCCGGTCCCGAACTAATGGCTCATTGTTTTTTTCGCGCCTGCTGTCCTCATTAAACACCCGGATACTGCCAAAAGACTCTGTGTCCCTGTAAAAGCGGTCCAGGTTTTCTTTCCATCTGCCAAACAGTTCCTTTCCCTCTTTCCGAAGGAGCCCGACGCAGCTGTCAATGGAGATCATAAGAGGATAGGAGGGAGAACTGGTTTCGAAAATGCCAAGCTGCCTCTCGATCTCCCTCTCACCTACAAGATTCCCCTGCAGATGAAGAACAGCCGTCTGGGTCAGCGAAGGCAGCGTCTTGTGCAGACTCTGTACAACAAGGTCAGCCCCGCATTTCACCGCTCCGTCAGGAAAGCCGTCCTCCCCGAACAGCCCCAGATGTGCGCCGTGCGCTTCGTCGACGATCAGAGGGATACCCGCTTTAGTGCAGATCCCTGATATTCCCCGTATATCCGAGATAATGCCCTCGTAAGTCGGAGATGTGAGCACGACCGCAGAACTGCCGGGATGTCTGTTTACTGCCGCAGCCACCTGTTCCGGCGTGATCGCTTTGCAGATTTCATACTCCCGATTCTGCTCCGGAACAATCCAGTGTACCTTATAGCCTCCCAGTTCGATCGCGTGAAAGACTGATCTGTGGCAATTGCGGGCCGCTATGATCTCGCTTCCGAAAGGCGCAGCGGCTCTGATCGCCGCCAGAAGGCCGCAAGTACTTCCTCCCACCAGAAACCAGGTTCGTCTGCTTCCCCACAGGTCCGCGGCGCGCTCCATAGCTTCTGCCAAAATACCGGACGCATCGTGGAGGTCGTCCGCGCCATCGATCTCTGTGATATCGAGCTCGTAGGGAAGAGCATCCGATGGTCTTAGCCCTCTCTTGTGTCCGGGCATATGCATAGGAACAGTGCGCGCAGCAATTCTTTCTATCTCTTCCTGCAGCGTCCGCCTCTTCTTCGGACTTCTATTCATAGCATTAGTGTCCATTCGGCGTCTCCTCCCGCTGTACTGAAAACTGTCTAAAAAAGCTGCCGCAGTAAAGCGGCAGCTTTGGGACTCTCAGATATCACGATGCCGCAAAGGCATCAGTCATTCTATCAAAGCTGAGATGTGCAGTGAGGGCATCTTGTTGCCTCGATCGCGATCTCGCTCTTGCAGTAAGGGCAGATCTTAGTTGTGGGTGCTGCAGGCTCTTCTTCGTGCTTCTTGCCGAGAGATGCAGCCTTGTTCATAGCCTTGATGATGCTGAAAAGAATAAAGGCCATGATCAGGAAGCTGATGACCGCGTTAATGAAATTGCCGATTCCCAGAGCAGCTTCTCCTACCAGCGGGATCGTCCAGGCGCTGAAATCCATGCTTACGAAGCAGCCGAGCAGAGGATTGATGATATCTGCTACCAGTGAATTCACGATTGCCGTGAAAGCTCCGCCGATGATGATACCAACTGCCATGTCCATGACGTTTCCGCGGGAGATGAACTCTTTGAACTCTTTCATAAATGCTTTCATAAAAGTACCTCTTTTCTTTAGAAAAATAAATTTACTATATTGTAGCAGATTCGTCCGCTACATCAATACCAAGTTCTATATTTTTTTTATGAATAGATCATTTTCTGTTTATATGTTCTCGAGTTCATGCAGCCCTCTGACAGTGTCATCATAAGCGTTTTCCACTGCAGGCATCTCAACCGCCGCGCTCTCGTAGTCCCCTTCACGGAGCATTTCCGTGATCCTGTACACCGGCGCATAGAGCCCGGTAAACCCGAGATTCAGACAGACCCCCTTAAGGGTATGGGCGGCTTGAAACCCCTTTTCACAGTCCTTATCCCGCATTGCGGCGCGAAGATCATCCATACTGCCGTCATTTAAAAACATCAGGGCAAACCTTCGGATCCTTGCATCCGTCAGGAACCGCCCTTTTACGTCCTCATAATCTCCGTTCATTATCTCATAGCATTTTTTGACGTTCATACACTTCTCTTCCTGTGTATCCGGCAGTTTCCGCACTGAATACATCTTTACTCAACATAGGCGTTAATAATATCGTTGAACTCTTCGACAGTTGACGAAGGTTCGTAGTCTTCCTGTTCAAACAAAGTCTGATGAAGTTTTCTTACATTAGTTGTCAGATAGTAGGGAACAACACACGACTCACCGTTCACCGTTGCGAAAATCCTGTCTTCTTCCGTAGGGAAACCAGTGCTCTCGGTGATATCCATCATCCTGGCTCTGAGGATGAACAGCATAAGCTCACCGGAGCTGAGCGACGTGGCAGTTCTTCCCATTACAGCTCCCGCCGCTGCGGCAAGCCTGAGAGGATTGGCTTTCCTTGCCTTTTCCATCGTCAGCATCAGTACGGTTCTCTGCCGTTCCGCTCTCCTGAAGTCGTCTCCCGCCGTATATCTGATCCTGCAGTAAGCAGTTGCCTGAATTCCGCTTAAATGCTGCATTCCCCAGTCTGCCACTTCGTCGTACTCAGTGCCGATCTCATAGTACATGTCATCCATATAGCTGTTCATGTACTCCATTTCTTCCTCTGTGATCTCAAGATCGATCCCGCCGAGCGCGTCGATCGTTTCCGCCAGGCCTTCAAATCCGACAGTGACGAAGTCTGTGATGTTGAGATCCAGATTGGCATTGAGCATCGCAACGGCCTGCTGGGGTCCTCCAAACGCATACGCCGCGTTGCACTTGCGGTAATCTCCGCCTCCTATATTAAGAAGGGTATCCCGGTACACCGAAACCAGCCGGGTCTCCCCTGTCTTTTTATTGATCGAGCAGATCATGATCGTATCGCTCCGGTTATCTCCGCTGAGCAGATCCTGATCCCTTGAATCCACGCCGAACAGCGCAATGTTCTGATATCCCGCCATCCCGCGATCATCCCGCACCTGTTGGCTTATGCTGCTCTCCAGAGCGTTTTCCAGATCTACGGAGTCCACCGTCTGAAGAAGAGAACGCATATAAATAAGGAACGCCCCTGACAGAGCGATGATCATAACAAGAATGAGAAGGAAGAAATTCCGGACAGGGTGTTTCTTTTTCTTTCTTTTCTCGTAGCTGCGCCATCTCTTTTCTTCTTCTCTGACGCGCTTTTCTTCCGCCTTCCTGTTCTTGATCCGCTCGTATTCGGCGCTCTGCCGCCGCTCATTCTCCTCTTCGATCCGCGTCTTCCGGGCCCTGATCCCTTCCCGCTCCTCTCTGAGTCTTGCGTATTCCTCGTAATCCTCCTCTTCCCCTATTCTCTCTTCGATCAAAATATCATTTTCAATATCTTTTCTCTTTTTTGCCATAAAAAATCCTCATAGCTACCGGATCAGGTCCAGGCCGTTCGCCTCGCACCAGCGCTTTGCGAACTCGCTGTACACCTCATCCCGGTAGTTGTACCAGGCTATGAGCAGTCTCTCCTCCCTGAGCACATTTTCAAATTCTGCCGCTCCTTCCACATCAACGGCACTGATCATCCTTTTCTTCAAATCCGAGTTCGGAACAGCTTCCAGAAATCCTTTCATAACTTTCCGCCTGCCCTCTTCTCCGATCTGGGGGAGCTTTATGAAGTTGTCAGCATGCTTTCTGACGTCCTCCTCGGAGGAGATTCCGTTTACCGCCTTGCCGTAGATCATACCGCCCACAAACATAAGAACAGTCTCCAGAGGGATATAGTAATAATAGGCCGCCTCAAACGGAAAGGAGAAAGACTGCATCACATCATCCAGTCTGATTTTCATTTTTATTCCTCTTTTTTCTTTAATTACCTATAGTGTTTCAAAGTTGTCGTTCTGTCAAGACTGTTTTTCCCGCCGCAATTGTAAAGTTTCCCGATAACTGTTAAAATTCATTCAGTATTAAACTTAACTATCATTATGCCAGCCGCTCCTCTTGGAAGCTCAGTCGGCCGACTTATCTTTGAACAGAGGTGTTACAATGCGAAGGACAATTTCAAATATTCTTATCATAGTATTTTCAGCGATCATAGCTTTCAGCGGCTATCGTCTCTATACGATCTTCCACGAGTATCACGAAGGGGAGAAACAGTATAAAGAGACAGCTGAAAACTACATCAGGAAGCCGGATCCACCCAAGACTCCCGATGCCCCTTTGCCCGACCCTTTGACAACATGCCCGATCTCCGTGGATTTCGAAAGTCTTCTCGCGGAGAATTCCGATGTGGTCGGCTGGATCTACAGCGACGGCACGCAGATCAATTATCCTGTCCTGCGCGGTGAGAGCAATGAGTCCTATATCCACACCATGATCAACGGAGAGTACAATTCCGCAGGCAGTATTTTTATGGATTTCCGCAACAATCCCGATCTGTCGGATATTAATACCATCCTCTACGGACATCATATGAAGAACGGATCCATGTTCGCTTCGCTTCATCAATATGTCCATCAGGATTACTATGACGAGCACAAGTACATGTGGTACCTGACACCCGATCATATCTACAGGCTGGATGTGCTGGCCGGTTATGTGGGCGACGCTGAGGCTGAGATCTACACAATCTTTGTCGATCAGGAAGAACTTGACAGCTATCTGTCCTTTGCAGAACGCAAATCCACCTTCACTCCTGATCACAGACCCGAAGAGATCAACGGGATCATAGCCCTCTCCACTTGTTCCTATGAGTATGACGACGCCAGATATGTGCTTGTCTGCGTTCCTGTCATGATCGACTGACGGATCATCTGTCCATCCTGAACCCGTTAGACGATACCGTGGCGATCAGTGTGCCGAGTTCATCCGTGATCTCTGCTGCGTAAAAGCTTGTCCGCCTTCCTTTGCGGACAGCACGGGCTTCCGCAGTAAGATACTTTCCCTTAGCCGGTGTCAGAAAGTTGATCTGGCTGGATAAGGTAAATGTGATCGGCGCGTCGCCTGCATCCGGGTTGGAAGCCACCGCGAAAGCGAAATCCGCCATCGTGTAATAGACTGCGCCCATCACACGGTTTCCCGCGTTCATGTGGCCTTCATGGACCGCCAGGCCGACCTTGGCGTATCCGTCCCGTGCCTCCAGGATCTCAATGCCGGTGGTCGCTGTCGCGTACCGGTCATGGCTGAAGAATTCTCTGAGTTCCTCCAGACTTTTCATGGCTGAACTGGCTCCTCTCTTAATACATTTCTTAAATATGGTTTACGGGGATCTGCCTGCAGATCCCCGTTCTTTACTTGAGCGGCTTAAATGCCCTGTTTAATTTCAAACAACATGGCCGAGAACGCAGGAATTTCGATCCGGCCTCCCCCGATCCCTTTTGCCTTGATCTTCTTTTTACGGGCAGGTCTCTTTACAGTTCCGCTAAAGCATTCCCAGTCGGAATGCAGTACCAGTGTCAGCGTCTCATCCTGCTCCGGCGTATACACATACACGTGGCTTTCATTCGAGAAATTGAAGAACGCGGCGACGGAAGACGATGTGCCGTTTCTGCGAATCCCGTATACATTATTCTGCATATCGTTGATCGCGATCCACTTAAATCCTTCCGGGTCATAATCTCTCTCATAGAGAGCCGGTTCCTCCGCGTATATTTTGTTAAGTTCTATCATATACTGATGGAAACTGTCATGGAGCGGAAACTTCAGAAGGAAATAATCAGGTTCCTTCGTCTCGTCCCACTCGCGGATCATAGCGATCTCGTTGCCCATAAAATTAAGCTTCTTGCCGGGATGCACGGCCATATACATGTAGAGGGCCCTGCACTGCGGGAACTTCATCTCATAATCGCCAAAGATCTTGTCAATGACAGTCTTTTTGCCGTGTACGACCTCATCGTGTGACAGCGGCAGCAGATGTCTCTCATTATAAAAGTAGAACATTGAGAATGTGAGTCTCTGGGCAAAAGAGACCCTCTCCCCGGACTGTTTCATGAAATAATCCAGTGTATCATTCATCCAGCCCA
>DJXS01000102.1:19149-33650 GCA_002448395.1 Lachnospiraceae bacterium UBA6998
TCCAGTGTATCATTCATCCAGCCCAGATCCCACTTGTAGTCAAATCCGAGTCCGCCCTGGTCCACAGGCTTTGTGCAGCCCGGGAAAGATGTGGAATCTTCAGCGATCAGCATCGCGGTGGGATGCAGCTGATGCAGGCCGAAATTCATCCTCTTGAGGAAATTAAGGTTGAAATCATTGACGCCGCGGCTCTCATTTCCCATCCAGTAGATCAAGCGGCTGACCGCGTCCATTCTAAGTCCGTCGAAGTGATACTCAGTGAGCCAGTAATTGGCTGCGGACTGCATGAAGCATGCCACTTCTCTTCTGGAGAACAGGAAATTGCAGCTTCCCCATTCGCTGTCGGAGACATCAGATGCAGGGTACTCATATAGTTCCGATCCGTCATAATGTCTGAGCGCATAGTAATCCATTGCAAAATGAGCGGGCACAAAGTCAATGATCGCACCTAAGCCCGCCCGGTGCAGGCTGTTCACCAGTTTCTGCAGCTGCTGCGCGGTTCCGTATCTTGCAGTCGGCGCGAAAAATCCGGTGTTCTGATATCCCCAGCTGCCGTCGAAAGGGTGCTCGGACAGAGGCATGAATTCCACATGCGTGTAATGGTTCTCCTTCAGATACGCGATGAGATCCTCCGCGATCTCGTCGTACTGATACCATCCCTCCTCAACTTTCCTGTCCGGATCATCCTGCCTGTCTGCGTCCTTCCTCTTCCAGGAGCCAAGGTGCAGCTCATAAATGTTGAGCGGCTTATCAAAATTACGCGTGCGGCTCTTCATCCACTTCTCGTCCGTGAAGCTGAATTCGTCGAGATTTCTTACAATGGATGCGAAGTTCGGCCGCAGTTCCATACCGAATCCATAGGGGTCGCAGTGCTCCACTCTGCCGTTCCTGCCGTAAATGACATATTTGTACATCTGGCCCGCTCTGGCGCCCTTTACTCTGATCTCATAGAACTGAGCGCGCTCGGCCTGTGTCATTTCTTCTTCCTGCCAGCCGTTGAACTCACCTATGATCGTGACGCGCTCCGCCTGCGGCGCGAAAGTCCGAAATACCACTCCGTCCTGCTCCACATGCGCACCCAGATATCTGTACGCGTCATAAATCTCCCCCATATAGAATTTCTGAAAGTCCATGATTCCTCCTATTGTAAGTCTTCTCCATCGCTGTCTTCAGAATCGGGATCATTCTCCTGCATCTTTCCTGCTATATCCAGGATTTCCTGTGCGTTGTCCACAGTAACGCTCACGTACTCACTGATCATATTCGTGGTCTGGTCCGCCCCGGCTCCTTTGAGGAAAGCAAGGACAGTATTGGAGGCGTTCTGGGACTGCTCCATAAAATCGTTAAAGAAAGTGTTGTAAATATTCCCTGCAGCGGCTTCCGCAAGACTCTCGGTGTAAGCGTCAAAGCCCATGATCAGTACATCATGCCCGACGCGCCTCTTTTCATCACTTATGCCATTCAGGGCACCCAGCGCCTGTGTGTCATCGGCGCACAGGATGAGATCCAGTTCCTTTCCGTATTCCGACATCCAGTCGACGACCTGTTCCATGGAAGCTTCCAGATCCGTACCTCTGTAGACGTCCTCCTCATCGGCTGTGAGCTCCGTGAAAGAAACTTCCAGTTCTTCCAGATTTTTAAGAGTGTCGGCGTTGACCTGATCTCCGACCGTATCCTCGCCGGTATAGAGTACTGCGATGCCGATCTCTCCATCCTCATCGAAGTCAGCTTTTTCAAGTCCCAGGGTATTTATGAGTTCCGCCCTCTTTGCCGCTGACTGCGCATAGGAGCTCCCCACATAGGCAATTCTCCAGCCTTTATCCTTCCACCTGGTGATCTCCTTCTCTCCGGGACTCGTGCCAAAATAGAGAACCGGAATACCGGCCTTTACCGCTGCGTCCGTTATGCCGGGTGCATTATTCTCATCCGCATTCCCAACCACCAGAACGCTGCAGCCGCCGCTGATCAGCGCCCGCGCGTTATCGGCCAGTTCTTCGGCAGAGCCTTCAGCTCTCTCAATGCTGTCCTCCGGTATCCCCGCAGAGATCAGGTTTCCCTGAACCTTGTTCAGAAACAATGATGTAAACTCACTGCTATCCTCCGCGTACGCAATTCCGATTTGCGCATCTGCCGGCAGAATGACAGGGTTCTCTTCCTTTTTCTCTTCCTTTTTCTCTTCCTGTGTCGTGCCTGCGCCTGATACGTCCTTGTCTTCAGTCGTTGAAGAACATCCTGTGATCAGGAGGACACAGATGATCCCTGTCAGGATCATCGCGATGATCTTCCTGTTCATACTAAATCCTTTCTGCTAAGCTGTTATTTTCAGTTTATTCCCCACCATTATACCTTTAAACAGCTTCTTTTCCTAGTTCCATCTTTTCTTCCGCAAATAAAGAGGCCGCGCAAGGCGGCCCCTCTGAAACTGCTGCAACCTGTTTATGCAAGTCAGTGAAGTTCATTCGCTCTGTCGTAGTGCTTGCCGCCCCAGTAGATACGGGACGCGACTTCCGCCTTCTCAGGAAGCTGTACGCCTTCCATGACATACTTGAGGAACTCCTCATATCCGGTCCTGTCGACGATATAGCCTACGTGTTCCTTTCCTTCAAGGGCGTTCTTGTCAATATACTCCTCGACATACGCGTAGCAGTTCTTGACGATCTTAAGGATGCTCTCCTCGTCTGCCCAGCGGATGAAGTCCTCTGCGAGACGGGGATTCTTCTTGCCTGTACGGCCCATGATCACGACGCGGAAATAGTGCTCTTTGCTTCTTGTCCACGCGCGGGTCGGGCAATAATAGACGCAGACGCCGCAGCCTACGCAGAGATTGGGATCTCTTACAACCTTGCCGTTCACCAGCTGCAGAGCGCCGGTAGAGCGGATCTTGCAGTACTTGACACACTGCTCGCAGCCTACGCAGCGGTCCGGGTCATACTGGGGCTCAGTCATACCGATGATGCCGAAGTCGTCCATGCGGACCTTGCCGCAGTCATTGGAACAGCCGGTGAAAGCGACCTTCATGTGCAGGTTGTTGGGGAAGATCAGCTTATCCATCTTCTGTGCGAATTCGGTAGTGTCGTAGCATCCGAACGGGCAGAGCCTCTTACCGGGACATGCGACGACATTTCTCGTACCGGCAGCCGGATAACCGCCCTCGAACTCCTCCTGGTTGACTCCGGACTCGTCGATGATCAGCTGCAGTTCCTTATTGACAACATCCATGTCCTCGATCTTGATGCCGGGAATCTCCACGCCCTGGCGGTTCGTGATGAAAATAGTGCCGTTTCCGTACTTCTCAGCGATCTCGGTGATGCGCAGCATACTCTTAGCGCCGATCACGCCGCCGGGAATACGCACGCGGGAAGCTGTCTCGCCTCTGACTTTGGAGTAACGGAAGGCGTTCTTTTTCAGTTTTTTCAGATTAACATCCATACCCATAGTATTATTCCTCCTTCCCGTATCCTCAGTCGATCATATCTTTGCTTACAGTGTAGTTGAAGACAGGGCCGTCGAGGCAGATATACTTCTCACCGACTCTGCAGTGACCACATTTGCCAAGTCCGCAGCACATCTTGCGCTCCTGGGATACCCAGATATTCTCCTCCTTAAAGCCTTTCTGGAGAAGACCCATTACAGAGAATCTCATCATCGGCGGAGGGCCTACGACAACAGCCTGCGCGGTCTCAAGGTCGCGGATCGGAACATCGGGAATATACTTGGTCACCAGACCGATATTTCCGGTATAGCCTTCAGGCGCGCCGTCCACGGTAAGGATCAGGTCAAGTTTCTCATCCCATCTCTTGAGGTCATCTCTGAACAGCATATCGTCGGGGCTTCTGAATCCAACGATAACATGCTTGTCCTTCGGCTCTTTCGTCTCGGCAAGCGCATCGATCACGCCGCGGACGGGGGAAACGCCTGTACCGCCTGCGATGACGATCACTTCACCGTTCTCGTAAAGGGAAGTGTCAAATCCGTTGCCGTAAGGGCCGCGGAGCAAAAGGCTCTGGCCTTTATATTTCTCAAATACTTCATTTGTGACGCGGCCGACTTTGCGGATCGTCAGATCCACGAAGTTGGGGCCGATGCCGCTGACGGAGATCGGCGCCTCGCCGTACTTCGGAATGGATACTTCGAAGAATTGTCCGGGCTTTACCTCTCCCACATACTCCATGCGGAATGTGTATTCCTTCTGCGTATGTTTAATCACATCCAGGATCTTGGAAGGCCAGGGCACATAAGGATTGTTCTGCATATTAGTTGCTCCCATTCTGCACCTCCTCTACTGCCTTGTTCACCTTGTTGATGCACGCGGAGAACGAAATGTACTCGGGACATACCATGTCGCAGCGGCCGCAGCCGACGCACATGTCATAGCCGAATCTCTTTCTGAAATCAAAGATCTTGTGAAGGACTTTGAAGCGCATTCTCTCGCCCTTGGTCTTTCTGTACTGGCCGCCGCCTGCGACATTGGTGTAACCGTCCACCATGCATGACGCGCCGACTCTTCTTCTCTCGCCGACCTTGCCGTTCTCTGTATAATACACATCCTGCATTGTGTAGCAGGTGCAGGTGGGACATACAAAATTGCAGCGGCCGCAGCCGATGCAGCGTGAACTGTACTCATCCCATACAGGGCTCTTATAGATGCTGTTCGGTATCTGTTCCGGGATCGTTACGTGCGTCGCGTTCTCAGTGACATATTTCGGTTCTACAGCCTCTTCTTTGCCGCCGCAATCCGCGAAGATCTTCGCGCACTCCTCACACTTGACATCACAGTAAATCTCATCGCCGATCACATCGACAGAGAACAGATAACCGTCTGTTGTTTTGTTGGTGCCCATATCCACGCAGAAGCAGTCCGCGCCGGACTTCTGACAGCCGATCAGGACAAATTTGACTCTGTCCCGGATCTCTTTGTAGAAAGGATCCTGCTCGATGCCATTATTCAGATAAATCTGATCCAGGCGGCGCACAGCGTGCATGTCGCAGCTCTTCATGAATACGATCACTTCCCTCTGATCCCGGTCTGCCGTCTTCACTTCGTTCTCTGTGAAGAAGAAAAGTGTCTCGGACAGCGGTGTCAGGATCTCCTTAAACGCGTAATCTGATTTTTTGGAGAGTTCGATCTGCGACAGTTCTGTCACATAGTCGTAGCGGATAACATCCGTATCCGTAAATCTTCCTTCACCCACTTTGAGGACAGGTGCGTAGATCAGCCTCTTCCGGGCGAGTGTCTTAAGGGCTCTGTCAAAAGCCTCTTTCGTCAGAATATATCCCAATTTTTGCCTCCCTTCTGCTGTAATGACCAGCTGTATAGTGGTGCTGTCCGAAAAACATTACCGGACAGCGCCGCTATTCTTTATTCATCCCCTTTTCTGCTTTTTCAGGAACATTCTGAGGAACATCAGCATCACATATCCCACCAGCATGCTGGTCACAAAGATCTGCAGACCGGCGAGCTGCGTTACCGCATATCCAAGAGCTTCACTTCCCTTCTCCGTCAGGTATCCCGCCATCTTCTGGGACGCCACAACGCCGATCGCCATAGGGAATGTGAGGCCCGCAAATCCCGGATAGAAATCAAAAGAGAAGAAATCCGGGAGTTTATACAGGATGAATGCCAGCGAAGCCAGAACGCAGATGTACATAAATGTCAGGACGATGCCGTTGTTCTGTCCGTTGACATTGATAAGGCTGACGACACAGAGGCTGCAGGGCGCGAGCAGAACAGCCATTGTGTGATAGGCCGCGTTCTTGATCTCCACATTGAGCAGTCTCCAGATCATAAAGGGAACAATGACCACATAAATAATGCAGCCGTAGATCGTGATGAACTTAAGGATCGGACCCGCGTTCATCTTGCCGCCGGTGACACAGGCTACCATCCATCCGTTGTAGGTAACAAACCAGCTGGGCATCATGTTCGTGAAATCTTTGGGAATGATCACTTTTCCAAACGCATGCTTGATCGTAAAAACGATAATGTGGATGCAATGGATCGCGACAGCTATAAACCAGATGATCTTTCCAAAAGGAAGACCGATCTCATAGTAAAAACTTCCGAGCACCATGAGCACCATGCTGAACGCGCCGTACAAACTGGCGGGGATCGTCATATCGTACTCTTTCATACAGGTTCCTGAAAACATAGCGATCTTCAGGATATAGCAGATAATAAAAATGGTTCCGAGGGCCATGATCAGGTAGCGAAGCCAGACGAAGCCAAGACCGCCGTATACATTTCCCAATGTGAGAAAACTCAGGAATGTGGCAATGCAGGGTACCGGTATTTTTTCTAAGCGACTCATTGTTTACTTTCTCCTTTTCATATGGAATGATCACAGACCCGGCCGGGGCTGTCTCCCCCTTGGCAGCCCCCGTCGCAGAAGGTCTGGTCTCAGAAACGGTTCTCAATCGTAGTAGAACTCGTAGGTGTTTTCCCGGATGTGGAAGAAATCAGAGTAATCGATATCAAACAGCGGCTTTTTAACTCTGCGCACATCTATCTTTCTTGCGATCATCTGCTGCAGAACTCCGCCGTAAGCCAGATCTCCCTGAAGGAGCGCGCCGATGATCATTCCGTCCTTATGGACGATCTTCTTATAGACTCCGCCCTTCTCGTAAGTCTCCACTTTAATGGTCTCATCAGCGGGATCGGGATTCACGTTGCCCAGGGACATTGTGCTGATATCGAGGAAGCGCATCGTGGATTTACTTGCAAAGAAGTCCGTCATTTTCTCGTTGTATCCGGCCATATTCGCCGCAGCGATCATGCCTTCCTTTACTGCCACAGGCCAGATCGGGCTCGTGCCGGAGACGTCGCCGGCTCCGTAAATATCGGGATCGCTGGTCTTGCCGGTCTCATCATAGACAAGACCGAAACGGCTCAGTTCAAGGCCGCTGTCCGCCAGGAACTCCACGTTGGAGCGTACGCCCGCTGTGACTACAAAGAAGTCGCAGGGGATCACAGTGCCGTCGCTGAGGATGACTTCCGTGATCTCGTGTTTGTCATTGATCGTCACTTCATTGACACCGACGCCATAGTGCTGCTCAACTCCGTGCGCCGTAAATGCGTCGATATAGGCCTGTGCCGCTTTCTGATCGAGCTGCTTATTGAGAAGCCAGCCGGCGAAGTCGCACAGGACGACCTTGACGCCCAGTTCCAGAAAACCTGTCGCGCAGTCAATGCCGACAAGGCCTGATCCGAGGACCACAATATTCTTTTTGGTCTTCGCCACTTCCTTGAGGACCTCGATATCGTCGATGTTGCGGAATCCGATCATGTTCGGAGAACCGAGCATATTCTTGATCGGAGGGAAGAAAGTATGGGAGCCGGTCGCGATCAGGAGCTTGTCGTAGGAAACTCTCTCGTCTCCGTCCAGGATCACTTCCTTCTTCTCCCTGTCGAGGCCGGTCGCCTCTCTGCCCTTCATCCAGTCGACTTTATAGAGCGTTTCAAAGTCTTTCTCGACAAAACGCAGTCTCTCGATCGTTCTCTTTCCTGCCAGATACTCGTGAAGAATGCAGCGGGAGTATATGTCCTTGTCCTTGGAGATCAGGACGATCTGACACTCCTTGTCAAGTCTGCGCAGCTCCCTGATGGCGTTGACACCCGCCGCGGAGGAACCGATGACAACATACTTCATATCATTTCACCTCCTCGAGAGTGATGGCATGCATGGGACATTTCTCCACGCACATGGGGTTGGCGGTCTTTCCGTCTTCGCTTCTGTGGACGCACATATTGCACTTCATGATCTCGCGGAAGTGGATGCTGTCCGGTTTCAGGATACCGAAAGGACATGACATGACGCACATGTAGCAGCTTGCGCACTGCTCTTTATCATAAGTGACATATCCGGTCTCGGGGTCCTTCTTCATCGCGCCGGTCATGCAGGTATAAACGCATTCCGGATGCTCGCAGTGGCGGCAAAATATAGGAGCGGGCTTAGTCTCACTGTCAATTACGACCCTGTTGCGGGCGTCGCCGCTCTCCGTCTCATGGCTGACCACACAGGCAGTCACGCAGGTGAGACATCCGATGCAGCGGCTTCGGTCTATTTTGATTCTATACATAATCTACCTCCTTACCCGTCGACATCAGATCTTCTCAAAACGACAGATTCCGCCCTTGTAATTGGGCTCCTTGGAATACTTGTCATAGTTGGAAGGTGTCAGCTTATTGCACTCGATGTAGTGGATCGGAGCAAAGAGCTGGTTGTAAGGTACATTGTCCGTGATCTTGACAAAGAAGTCCGCGTTCTGTCCGTTGACGGAATATACACGGATCTGATCCATCTCGCGGATCCCGTTCTCTTCTGCCTGTTTCGTATTCATATACAAATAGGCCTTGCTGAGGGATACGTCTTCCACGAACTTGACTTCCTTGGTGCGGCTCTGAGTGTGCCACTGTCCGACAGTTCCGCGGCCGGTATTAAACACGATCGGGAATTCTTCATTCGGAACATAAGGATTAGGAAGGGGCTCCTCAAACATGAAGTTCGCCCTCTGGTTCGGGGTAAAGAACTTGCCGTCCGCATAGAGTCTTCTCTCCTCATCCGCGAACTCCGCTTCTCTTCCCTCGGGATAGGGCCACTGTCTGCCGTGGGAGCCGGTGAGCTCATCCCATTTCACGCCGCTGAAGTCACAGGGTTTGCCTTTGGAGATCTCACGCAGCATGTCGAAGCACATCCTGGGGGTCTCCCACTTCTCGATCGCCTTGCCCATTCCGAGTGCTTTCGCTACGCCGAGAATACACTCGTAGTCGGAGATCTCATTCTCGCCGCGGGGCAGTACCTGACGCAGTGCGGAAAGTCTGCGCTCGAGGTTGATATAAGTACCTTCTTTCTTGATGCCGGGCACTACGGGCAGATATACAGTCGCGTTCTCCGCGCTCTCGATATTGTCATAGATATCCTGGACGACAAAGAGATCCAGCTTCTTAGTCGCTTCCGCGAAAGTCTCGTTGTTGGTCCAGCTGTGTCTTGGATTCGTGCAGAGGATCCACAGGCCCTTGATCTTCCCTGCGTTGATTCCCTCCACGATCATATTGTAGGGAATCGTGGGCTTCTTCGCGACATGATCAACGTCGATGCCGGTCAGCTCAGCGATCCTTGCTCTCTCATTTTCATCCGTGAAGTCACCGCCGCCGAACAGGCAGGTGGTATTACTGAAGAGACGGGAGGCCATGGCGTTGCACTGTCCGGTAATGGAGTTGCCGCCGGTACCGGGCTTTCCGATATTCCCGGTCATCAGAGCCAGGTTGATAATGGACTGCGCTGTGCGCACTGCCTCGTAGCCCTGGTTGACGCCCATGGTCCACCAGAAAGAGACAGCCTTGCCATTGTGGATGAGGTTTACGAGTTCAGTGATCTGCTCCGCAGAAAGGCCTGTAGCTTCCACTCCCTTCTCAAGGGTGAAGTCCTTCACGAATGCCGCGAACTCGTCAAACTTATTGGTGTGCTCTTCAATGAACTTGTGATCGATCCAGTCCTTCTCGATCAGCATGTTGGCGATCGTATACATCAGCTTGAGATCGCTCCTGGGCTTTAACCCATACCAGTAATCCGCGTTCATCGCGGTCTCGGACTTTCTGGGGTCGATGACGATGATCTTATGGCCGGGCACTTTGTTCTGGCGCACGCGTCCCCAGACAATAGGATGCGCGACAACAGGGTTTGCGCCGATGAAGATGATCGTATCGGACAATTCCAAATCCTTAAGTGTGTAACCGGGAGCGTCGTAACCGTAAGTCTGCTTGTGGCCCACCGCTGCGGTCGCCATGCACAGACGGGTATTTCCGTCCACGTTCGTCTGCAGGTAGTTTCTCATGACATGGCCGAAAATAGCGAACTCCTCAAGAGTAAGCTGACCGGTACTGATTCCGGCAACGCTCTCCGTTCCATATTTTGCCTGAAGTTCCTTGAGCTTATCTGCAACATGCTGGAAACCTTCCTCCCATGAAACTTCCTTCATGGTTCCGTCTGCCTGCCGGATCTTGGGCAGCGCATCAGGTTTAACTGTCGTCTGCTGCTTGCTCAGAGACAGTCCCTTTATGCAGCTGAATCCGTCGTTGACAGGATATCCCTTGGTAGGGATCGTCCTGACGATCCGGCCGTTTTCAACGCAGAAGTCCAGATTACAGTCAATCGCGCAGAAATTGCAGGTTGATTGTATCCTTTTCATTGTATCCTCCATTTCCTACTCCCTCCTTTGGTCAGTTTGTACAATCTAACACAAAGAATCCTGAATTATCTTATTAATTATAACATGCATAACTAACTGCATGTGTTGCGCTCGCAACATAGTTGTCCTATAATGTTATTGATTTCACAAGATATCACTATTCGATAGGAGTTTTTATGAGTGACCTGCTGATTCACGCATTTCAAACGCATCCGATGTACCGCGATATCTCACTGACCGACTGCCGTACTCTTATGAACTGTCTGGGCTGCAGAGAGAAGACCTATCAGAAAGACCAGATCATTGCGGCTACGGAGAACTCGTCCCGGCAGATCGGGATCGTCATCTCCGGCTGCATTCATATCATCAAAGAGGATATATGGGGCCGCCGGACCTTTCTCACCTATACAGGAGATGACGGTATCTTCGGAGAGGTGCTGATGGGAGAAAACCTGAGCGAACGGGGAATCCTCTTCAAAGCAGCGGAGCCCACCACGATCCTGATAATTCCTGCGGACAGAATTCTCCATCCCTGCAGGAACTCGTGTCCCTTTCACCACAAGCTCTCCAGAAATCTCTTTGATCTGCTCAGCCGCAGAAATGCCGCCCTGACTGAGAAGATCGAGATCACCTCCAAATCCTCCCTCCGGGAGAAAGTCCTGGCTTATCTCTCCCTGGAGGCGCAGAAGACCGGTTCCATGAAAGTGACGATTCCCCTGAGCCGCTCGGAGATGGCGGATTATTTGTGCACAAACCGGAGCGCGCTCTCGCGGGAACTTGCGAATATGAAAAAAGACGGGATCCTGGATTATGATCTTCGGACCTTTCATCTTCTTCAGGTTCCGGAGAGCAAATGAATTTGCCTCCTTACCCGGTATATCCGAACAGAAAAACAGGGCAGTGCCGCAGGCACTGCCCTTTAAACATTTCTTTAAGTATTCTTACTTTCAGCCTCTGATCGCCCTTGCCTCGAAAGGTCTCAGGACACCGCCGTCACCTGCCTCAGCGTAGTTGCAGATCAGGATCTCTCCTGACGCCATGCCGCTCACCGGCACTTCATAGCCGCGCAGAGACCCTCTTCTATCTTTTGTTTCAAATCCTCGTAAATAGCTGTGTATTTCTGAGCGGGCATATTGTTCTACCTCTGGTCTTATTTCTTGTCCGGTACGATGATACCTAAAATCTTCTCCTCATTGTATCGGGACAGGATCAGCGCTCCCGCGAGACAGATCACTGCCGCAGAAACAGCTGCGATCCGATAGCCGAGTCCCGTTTCTGTCCCGATACTGGCGAAAGCAGTGAACACCAGCATCGCAATACTTTGGCCGAATTTGAAGGCAAACGTTCTCGCCGCGAAGAACATACCCTCGCGGTTCTCTCCCGTAACTACTGCGTCCGCTTCCGCGATATCCGCGACGATCGCCTGGGGAAGGATTCCCAGGATCGCCATAGGGAAGGCCGCCGCGCAGACAATTATAATACCGAACACCAGACCGGAGCCGCCCATGAGGCCAGATACTGCGGTGATCAGATACACGATCGCCAGGCCTGCAAAACCGATCAGGACCAGTTTCTTCTTGTTCATGCGGTGTGCCAGCGCATTGACCGGCATATAGCATGCAAAGGACAGAAGTGTCATAGCGACATAAAGAATCGTTGTGAAGGTCTCCGGCAGCTTCATCAGTGATGTGATGAAGAAGGGAAGTCCCGTCTGAAAGATCGTAAGTCCCAGGAAATAGAGGACGTCGCTGCCGACAAAAATGCGGAAGTCGGGGTTCTTGAAGGTCTTGATCAGGGAAGTGAACGCGTCGTCATTCGAAGGAACGGTGTGCACATACTCTTTTTCATTGATGGTAAAGGTGGGAACCAAAAGAGCGATCAGGCCGATTACCGCCAGGATCGCGAATGTGATCCTGATGGCCGTGACTCTGCCCATGGAAGGTTCCAGAGCGCCCCAGATGAATGGAGCTGCGTATCCGATCGCAGATCCCAGAAGGAATGTCACCGAGATATAGGTCGAAATACTGATGCGGGTGTCCTGTGTGGTTCCCAGCTCAGAGATCAGCGCGTTATACGGCGTGCAGTAGGTCGTCATGAACAGATAAAACAGGAGCAGTGTGACCAGTAGCCAAATGCAGTTCACGGTGGAGATCGCGTTCACCGGCGCCCAGAAAACGAGGACCGTGATCAGCGCGAAAGGAATCGCGATCTTCTGCATGAAAGGAATCCTTCGCCCCTTAGGATTTGTAGATCGATCAGAAAGGTTGGCGATCATAGGGTCTGTTACGGCGTCGAATACTCTGCCGAGCGCCGCAATACCGCCGATCACGGTGGCGATCCCAAGGATCACGCGTCCCTGCGGGATGAACAGTGTCTGTCCTGCGGCGATAGAATCAGCATCAGGCTGATAGAAATAGACTAACCAGTTCGTGATCAGCGCTGACAGCAGCGACCATCCGAACTGTCCTATTGCGAAACACCACATTTTCCCCTTCGTTATTGTTTTCATAGCACCTCTCCTGTCAGTAAACGTTTTACAGCCTTCCGCCTCAGATATGTTTAAACATCTGAACCGGAAGACTGTAATTATAATACACTATTTTGACTTCTTTTTGTGATGGAAATGGATCTCGGGAATCGCTACATTGTCATAAACAATGTCTTTTTTCTCAAGTTCCGCATTTTCCTCCTGATCGGCCTTATCCTGAAGTTCGTCGAAATTATCGGAATGGATCTCGGGCACCGCTACATTGTCATCTTTCTCTATATGAAATAGTTTCTTCAGGTTCATCCTGAAATTACCTCCTTGCGTCATACCAGGTTGATGAAAAACGTGATAACGAGCGAATTTATAAAATCCGCGAACAAGCTTCCCACGATCGGGATCAGAAGATACGCCTTGATGGAAGGCACGTATTTGTCACAGATCGCCTGCATATTGGCCATGGCGTTGGGTGTTGCGCCCATACCGAAGCCGCAGGTACCTGCTGTGATGACGGCCGCGTCGTAATCTCTTCCCATAAAGCGGAAGAGCACAAATCTCGCGAACAGATACATAAACGCAAGCTGGACCAGAAGCAGGATCACCAGAGGAAGTGCCAGCGCCGCGAGCTGCCAGATCTTGAGAGTAATCATGGCAATACCGAGGAACAGCGAAAGGCAGATACCGCCCAGGTCATTGATCTCGCCCATGTAGACTTTGATCTTTCCGGTGCTCTCTCCGATATTGCGGATAACCGCGGCGACGATCATGGCGCCGATATAGACGGGGAAGGTCATTCCCGTTTTGGTCAGCAGCGCGGACACCAGCGTGCCCAGGCCTACTGTGACGCACAGTTCAAATACCGCCGGCGCGTAATTGTCAAAGTGTCTGACGTGCTGCTCTTCGTCCTCGTCGAAGATCTCTACATCATCCGCGGACTTCGCGGTCTTTAAAAGGTCGTACTTTTTAATCAGGGAGTTGCCCAGAGGGCCGCCGATCAAACTTCCCGCGATAAGGCCGAAAGTAGCCGCAGCTGTTGCAATTGTCGTGGCACCCTGAATGCCGAAGTCCTCTATGACAGGGCCGAAGGCTCCCGCCGTCCCGTGTCCGCCGACCATGGGAACAGAGCCGGTACAAAGACCGATCAGCGGATTTACGCCTAAGACGCGTGAGACCCCGACGGCCAGGACGTTCTGCAGGACGATCAGTAGAATAACCTGGACCAGAAAGATGATCAGGTCCTTCCCACCCTCCTTGAGGACAGCCAGGTTGGCCTGAAATCCCACAGAAGTAAAGAAAAACACCATACAGATTTCCCGGAAGGTGTCGTCATAAATGAATTCAACTACACCCATCACATAGAGGATGCAGGAAATGATGGCGACCACAAGTCCGCCGACCACAGGTGCCGGGATGCAGAAGGTCTCCAGGAAACGGATCCTTTTGCGAAGAAACTGTCCCAGCATCAGGACGCCGACAGCGATGGCAAGGGTAAGATACTTGTTAATCTCGATTGTGATCATGATCGTCCCTCCTTACTCTCCGGATGTCTGTACAGTAATGCCGCATTCCTGGTAGTACTGTGCTGCGCCGGGATGGAAAGGGATCGTGACTGACTCCACAGCTTTCTGTTCCTGAAGGTCGAATTCCACCGGAACTGCGTCGTTGAGCGCCGCCTTCTCCTTAAAGAGGGCGCCTGTGATCGTATAGATCTTATCTGCAGGGGTCTTGTCCGATGCCAGAAGGACTGACATCACAGCCAGCGTCGTCACGTCGCTGTCCTGTCCTTTGTAAGTTCCTGCAGGTATCACTGCTTTCGCATAGAATCCGTAAG
>DJXS01000102.1:33826-35093 GCA_002448395.1 Lachnospiraceae bacterium UBA6998
GCCGGCGCGCCGGCTGTGCAGAACATCGCGTCGATGCTACCATCGCCAAGAGCTTTTGACGCCTCCGCGTAAGTCATGTTCTGAACTGTCAGCATGTTGGATGTAAGCCCATAAGCCTGCAGGATCTGAGCCGCGTTCTTCTGTGTACCGGAATCCGCTTCGCCCACACTCACCTTCTTCCCGGCGAGGTCACTTACAGAAGCAATTCCCGAATCCGCTCTCACCACGATCTGTACAGGCTCCGGATACAGCGACGCGATCGCAGAGTATCCCTTCATTGCCTGCGTATCCAGCGTGCCTGCGTACATCTCGTCAATGACATCGGACTGGGCGATCGCCAGCTCCAGATAATCCTGAGAGAGCAGACGGATATTTGCCGCCGAACCGGCCGTCGTCTTTACTTCGACATTGATCTTATAGGGATCTTTCTGAAGCGTCTGGGACAACGCCTTGCCCAGAGAATTATAGTTGCCGCCCTCTCCCGCTGTTCCGATGCGGAGCCTGCCCTTCTGTCCGCAGGCCGTCAGCGCTGCGAGAACAAACAGGAAGGCCATTATAAGTGCTGTTTTCCTTCTCAATCCTTTCAAATGCATCCCCTCCTTACACTATTTTGCCAGGTGGTTACTTATGCCATAAATCCTCCCGTAAGATGTATCTATTATCCACTATTTCACGCTAAAGTGCAAAAGAATTAAGGCCTTTCTAATGTCAAAAGGCCCGGAACCGCGGCGCAGTTCCGGACCTTATGATGTGGGTATTATTTTTTTTCGAGAATTCTGTCCCTTATCTTTCTGGCAATTCTCCCCGCTCTCCTGATCTCAGGCAGCGCGAACTCTCTGGCCGCCACGTCCTTATCAGCAAGACTGACCAGGATCGCCTCTTTGGACTTGGGAGGATGGGCAAATGTCAGCGGCCACATATGGCCCCGGATAATGTTCTTCTCCTTATCAGTGAGATTAAAATCTTTGTCCGCCTTCTCCATTGCGATCTGCGGGTGCCTGGTTCCATGTTTATATGCGGTAAGGCCCTCTTCCTTGATACTGTACTGATAATAATCGTGCAGCATGGCTCCCCGCGCCAGTTCCTTCTCATCAATCTTCCATTCCAGCTTCTCAGCAAGTTCAAAAGCCCGTCTTGCTACGGCAACGCAGTGATCCAGCGTATTGCTTCCATGATGCTGCGGAAACTGGCAGAGCCTGATGATCCTGGGATCATTAAGCAGTTTCTCCAGTTCGCTGTCATAAAGTTCCTTATCATTTGTCATACA
>DJXS01000072.1 GCA_002448395.1 Lachnospiraceae bacterium UBA6998
GACTGCTGATCACGGCAGTCCTTTTGTCACCTTCTTATCGAAATAACATATCTTTAACATTTCATTAGCAAAACACAAACACAAACTCCGTATAGTATGCGCATAAAGATGATTGATCCATCTTAAAACAGTCAAAAACAGCTCGTGTCGGAGCGGAAATCATACGGAGGAAAATATAATGAATATGATCTATTTAGTTACAGGCGCAGCAGGATTTCTCGGATCCAATATCTGTCAGCAGCTTCTGGAGCGCGGCGACCGCGTGCGCGCGTTTGTCCTGCAGGGAGACCCCGCAGTTAAATATATACCTGCCGGAGTCACGATCTTCGAAGGAGATCTTTGCAAAGAAGAGGACTGCAGCCGGTTTTTTGATGTGGACGAAGACACGGAAACAATATGCATTCACTGCGCTTCAATGGTGACGGTGAATCCGGATTACAGTGAAAAACTCATGGCGGTCAATGTGGGAGGCACCGAGAATATTATCGCTGCAGCCAAAGCGCACCCGGAGTGTCGCAAGCTGGTCTATGTGTCCAGTACAGGCGCGATCCCCGAATTGCCCAAAGGACAGGTGATCCGAGAGGTCACGCAGTTTGTTCCCTATGATGATGGGAAGGTAGTGGGCTGGTACAGCCGCTCAAAGGCCATCGCCACACAGAAAGTACTGGATGCGGCTGCAGAAGGGCTGAATGCCTGCGTCGTGCATCCCAGCGGCATTCTCGGACCGAACGATCATGCCATCAGTGAGACTACAGGCACGGTCATCAAGATCATGAACGGCGAAATGCCTGTCGGCATGGGCGGCAGCTTCAATCTATGCGATGTGCGCGATCTGGCACAAGGAACGATCGCCGCAGCTGACAGAGGACGCAAGGGCGAATGCTATATTTTGGGAAACAAAGAAGTCACGCTAAAGGAGATGGCCGGAATGCTTCACGATGCCTGCGGCTGCAAGAAGCCCCTGTTCTACGTACCCATTTCCATAGCGTACCACCTTGCTGAAATGATGGAAAAGAAGGCCGCAAAGACCGGAGAAAAGCCAATGATGACCGGGTTCGCCGTCTACAACCTGAACCGCAACAATACATTTGACTACTCCAAGGCAGAGCGGGAGCTGGGGTATCACACGCGGCCTTATGAGGAGACTTTGCGGGATGAAGCGCGCTGGCTGGTCGCCGAAGGGCGGATCAAAGGGAATGTGCATCCGGTGGACGAACCCTCAAGAAGAACATCATTGGCAGAGAGAGTACGGAGCGCAATGAAGAGACACGAACTAGTTCAAAATATGTGAAAGGGCTCACTGCGGTTGACATAATTGTGAGAAAAAAAGCTGGGTAAGGTTCAGCTCAATGATGAGATCGCAGTGGAAGCCCCCGCTGAAAAGCAGGAAGGAAATGTGCTGATTGCCCTGCATCATTACATGATTTTAACGGTCGCCTGCCGGGCGACCGTTTTTTTAATTCGCCTTGCTATACTGACCTCACAAGAAGAAATTAGGCAGCTGCACAGCAGCAGAAAGTGAGGCATGATATGAAAAAAGGTTTGACAGAACTGGTAATGATCCTTGACAGAAGCGGCTCCATGGGCGGGCTTGAGGCGGACACCATCGGAGGTTTCAACAGCCTGATCAGCAAGCAGAAGAAAGAAGAAGGTGAGGCATATGTTTCCGTGGTGCTCTTTGATGACTGCTCTGAAGTGCTGTATGACCGCGTTGATATTCAGAAAATTGAACCGATGAATGACAAGCAGTATTATGTGCGCGGATGCACAGCCCTTCTCGACGCGGTCGGCGGCGCGATCCACCATATCGGCAATGTTCACAAGTATGCCCGGGAAGAAGATGTGCCGGAGAAGACCATTTTTATCATTACAACGGACGGTATGGAGAATGCCAGCCACCAGTACACCTATGAGAAAGTCCGCCGCATGATCGAGCGTCAGAAAGAAGAGTATCACTGGGAATTCATGTTCCTCGGAGCCAATATTGACGCGGTTAAGGAAGCAGGCAGATTTGGAATTAATGCTTCCCGCGCAGTGCGCTATGAGAATGATAGCGCAGGCACGCAGCTGAACTATAAGGTGCTTTCCCATGTGGTGGGGTGTGCCCGAAAGGCTGCTACCGTAGAGGACATGGAGGCAGTATTTGACAATGAAGAGATGCTGGAGCCGATCAGAAAAGATTACGCGAGACGCCACAGAGACTGATCCGGTCTCTGTTTTGTCTCAAAATCAACTGATCAGCAAGTCTGTGTTAGATTATTTCGAATCTGGTTGGGCACAGAAATGTTTTTTTCAGAATTGTTCCCCATAGATTTCTGCTTCTGTTGAGAAGTTTGGGTACAAGAGGCTGATTTTCTGTGAATTTATCCCATGAATTTCTGCAGTTGCCGTGACGTTGGGTACAGGCAGTAGTTTTCTTGTGATTGTACTACATAGAATAAGAGCGATCATGGAGAACAAATTGGAGGAAATCCCCCACTGTGCCCAACTGCCCAAAATACGGCAAAAATTCAGGGGAACAATTCTTGCAAAATCTTCGCTGTGCCCAATTGCCCAAATATAGCGAAAACCAAGAAAAAAACCCAAGAAGGGACGCAGTGCAAAAGCGTAGGTCATGAATCTTCACGCTAATGCGGCAGCCCCTTCTGTAGTTGCCCCATCGTTCTTTCGTTGATAAAATATTTCTTATAAGGAAACGCGAAAGGAGGGATGGATATGATCCTGAATGAGGAACTGCTCGCCGTTCAGAGAGGGGAGCAGGGCGAGGCCATGAGGAAGGTGCTGAACACGCTTGTCATGTACGGTGAAGCCTTCGGAGCGGAGCGGATGGTAAAGATCACCGGCCGGATGGGACATGCTGTGATCGGCACAGGCAGTATGACCTGGAAACCGGTCTTTGATCTGATGGAGGAACTGATCGACGGAGGTGCGCTGCCCAGACAGAGCTTCACCACAGATCCCCGCGGCGTGGAAGACCATGTGCCGATGAGCCTTAAGGACCGCGCGATGTTCAAGGTGATCTTCTCCGGACAGAAGCGAATGGAGCAGGAATGGGAGCGCATGGGCATCAAGGACAGCAACGCCTATACCTGCACCGCGTACATGAAGGAAGTGGGCAATATCCCGCGGTACGGCGATATTCTGGGCTGGGCGGAATCCTCCGCAGTATCCTATGTCAATTCTGTGATCGGTGCCCGCTGCAACCGCAATTCGGGCATTTTGGAGCTGATGTCCAACATTCTGGGCTATGTGCCGGAGTTCGGTCTCCTCACCGATGAGGGAAGAAAAGCAGACTGGATCATAGAGGTGCAGTGTCAAAATATGCCGGAGCCGCAGCTTCTGGGGAGCGCCATTGGATTTAAGTGTATAGAAGATGTGCCCTATATCCGCGGCCTGGACAAATGGCTGGGAACGGATCTCACACAGAAAGTAAAGGACTACCTGAAGGATATGGGCGCGGCGGCAGCTTCCAACGGCTCTGTCGGTCTTTATCATGTGGAAAACATCACGCCGGAAGCGGTAAAACACGCGCTGCCGGACGGCAGTAACTCTCTTATCAAAGAAAACGCGAAGGTATTCGTGATCGACGACGCCGAGATCGAGCGTGTCAAAGCGAGCTATCCCAATCCCTGGGAGGGACGGGAGTACAAAGCAGATGCCCCGCAGCTGGCTTTTGCAGGATGTCCGCATTTCTCCATCGAACAGCTCAGAGACTGGACAGACAGACTTGTCGCGGGACTCAAGAGACATGGGAACACAAAGGTCACAATGAATACGATTTTTTGTGCGGCGCCCGATGTGCGCGAGGCGTTCGAGAATAGATATCCTGTAAGATCGCGGAGACTTAAGAAGATCGGAGTAACCATCTCCGGACTTTGCCCTTTGTCCTATACGTCTAATCCGCTGACGGATAAGATCCGCATCATCACCGCTTCCAACAAGCTGCGCTATTACAGCAAAGCTCGGTTTTACAGCGAAGAGGAGCTGGTGGAGATCATTACCGGCGGCTGGAATGAGAAATGGAGGTGACCGGTATGATAAAGAAATACAAAGGCCGGGTCGTTGTGCCGGGTGATTGTATAGCGGAGGCGCTGGTCACCCACACGGGCTTTAATACTCTGGCGAACCTTAAGACCGCAGGCTCTTTCCTGAACCCCGGAGGTGTTCTTCAGGATATGAACAACCCGGAACTGTACGGCAAGAAAATGCCCGGAAAGATCCTCTGCCTGCCGGAGACCATCGGTTCTACGACGGGCGGTATGGTTCTGTACTGCGCTTCTGTAATGGGAGTCGGACCCGCCTGTATGCTCTTTAGCAAGAAGGCGGATACACTGGCTGTGGCCGGCGCTGTTTTGACAGCCAACTGGTCCAAACACCCGATCATTCTGGTCGATGACCTGGGTGATGAGTTCCTGGAGGAGATCCAGGAGGGACAGAGGATCCACGTCAAAGAGGACGGGACTGTGCTCGTGGAGTGTTTAGATTTATTTGACGCCGCGCCGTGACAGGCTGTGTTGATGAAACAGAGGAGGAATACATGAGCTCCGAGACAAGTGTAAAGAAGGAATATCAGGCTCTCCTGACTCCGTGGAAGATCGGGAACTGTGAGATCAAAAACCGCTTTGTCGTGACTTCGATGGGCGGCACGGATCTCTTTGGATGGATGGAGCGCAATCATTTCGATAAAGATGGCGCCAGATTCGTGCTGGAGGCGGCACAAGGCGGCGCGGGGCTGGTCCTTCCCGGCTGCCAGCCTGTCTATAATCCGATGTTTGGGCAGTGGCTGCACAAGAACAAGAAGATGTTCAGAGATCTGGCAAAATGGATGCCGGAGTTTCACAAGACCGGCGCCAAGCTGTTCGTGCAGCTGACGGCTGGATTCGGCCGCAGTTTCACGATCTCCCAGATGATGGAGGAGCTTTACTCCAATAAGGTCCTGCGCGAGGCTTCAAAGCCGTTCATGGATCTGGATAAGATCACTGCGAGCGCATCGCCCGCGCCCAACCGCTGGTCGGACAAAGTACCCTCCAGGGCAATGACTGTAGAGGAGATCCACGAATTTGTGGACGCGTTTGCCGAGTGCGCGAAGCTCCTCAAGGAGGCGGGAGTGGACGGCGTGGAGATCCATGCGGTGCATGAGGGCTATCTGCTCGACCAGTTTACGCTCAAATATGTGAATCATCGCACAGATGAATACGGCGGATCTTTCGAGAACCGATACCGTTTCCCGGTGGAGATCGTTAAGGCTATCAAGAAGGCCTGCGGAAAAGATTTCCCTGTCTCATTGCGCTACAGCGTAGTCTCCAAGACTAAGGGGATGCGCCGCGGGGCGCTGCCCGGTGAGGAATTCGAGGAAGCCGGGCGCGATATGGAAGAGTCCGAGTGGGCGGCAAAATATCTCCAGGACGCCGGTTACGACATGCTCAACTGCGACAACGGAACCTATGACGCATGGTACTGGGCGCACCCGCCGATCTACATGCCCGAGAACTGCAACCTGGAGTATGTGGAGCACATCAGAAAATTTGTGGATATTCCGGTTGTCTGCGCAGGACGAATGGACCCTGTGACAGCCGCTGATGCAGTAGCAAGGGGAGGCATTGACGGAGCGGGATTCGCAAGACAGTTCCTTGCGGATCCGGAGTGGGTCAACAAACTGATCGAGGGAAGAGAGGACGAGATCCGTCCCTGCATCCTGTGCCATAACGGATGTTTTAACATGGCGCATTATAAGGGAGTTCCCAACGACCAGGATCTGTTTGACTCCCTGCATCTGGCGCGCTGCGCAGTCAACGCGGAGATGATGCAGTGGAAGAAGCATCACATTAAGAAAGCGAAGAATCCGCAGACAGTCGCTATCGTCGGAGGAGGCATCGGCGGAATGGAAGCCGCCCGTGTTCTTGCGCTGCGCGGCCATAAGCCGGTAATCTATGAGCGCACAGACTGTTTGGGCGGCGCCTTTATCGCAGCTGCGGCGGAATCCTATAAAGGAAAACTACGCGACCTGCTCGCCTGGTACCGGCTTCAGATGGAGGATCTTGATATCGAGATCCACTACAACTATGAAGTGAGGACAGTTCAGGAGTTCGGAGATCAGCCTGTGATCGTGGCGACCGGCGCTGTGCCGCGCGTCCTCAAAGGCGTAAAGGGCCATGA
>DJXS01000135.1 GCA_002448395.1 Lachnospiraceae bacterium UBA6998
GGAGAATGGGCCTCGCAAGTCTTGTTACTGTTCCGATCGGCATGTTCAGTTATGCGCTCATGATGCTCGGAAGCGGAGACTTTTACCAGCATACAATCACAGCGACGAAGGCCCTCAACGATACAGCTGTGGAATATATCAACGGCATTCAGGTGATCAAGGTCTTTGGAAAGACAAAATCCAGCTACGACCGCTTTGTCCATGACGCCCATGAGGCGGTGCACAGCTTTATCGACTGGATGAGGGCCAGCATCCTGCCCATGACTTTTGCCATGGTCGTTATGCCGTCCACAATGGTCTCGGTCCTCCCGATCGGGGGGCTCCTTGTAAAGAACGGAAGCCTGTCTCCGCAGGATTTTGTCATGGTCATCATTCTGTCCGTCGGCCTGATCACTCCGTTCGTGACCCTGATGAGCTATTCGGATGACATCAGGACAATGGGCACGATCTTCGGAGAGGTGAGAGCGATCCTGGATGCGCCGGAGATGGTTCGTCCGGAAGAAGGAAATGCACCTGAGAAGAATGACCTGGAGCTGAAGGACGTGCATTTTTCTTATCATCCGGACGCAGATTCCGAGGTGCTGCACGGCGTTTCCATGAAGATTCCGGAAGGAAGCTTTGTGGCTCTGGTCGGCCCGAGCGGCAGCGGCAAGAGCACGATCGCGCGCCTGATTGCATCTTTATGGGATGCGACGGGCGGCAGTATCTCGATTGGAGGAACAGATATCCGTGATATTCCGCAGGAAGCCTATGCCGATAAGATCGCCTTTGTCTCGCAGGACAACTACCTCTTCAACATGACGGTGAGAGAAAACATCCGCCTCGGCAGACCTTCCGCGACAGACGCAGAGGTGGAAGAGGCGGCCAAAATGAGCGGCTGCCATGACTTTATCATGAGTCTTGAAAATGGCTATGACACCATGGTCGGCAGTTCCGGCGGCCATCTTTCCGGCGGCGAGCGGCAGCGAATTTCCATCGCGAGAGCCATGCTGAAGGCGGCACCGGTCGTGATCCTGGATGAGGCTACCGCTTATACAGATCCGGAAAATGAAGCAGTAATTCAGCGATCTGTCTCGAAACTCACGGAAGGAAAGACCCTGATCGTTATCGCACACCGTCTCAGTACGATCGTTGATGCTGACAGGATCTATGTGGTGAAGGACGGGCAGATTCATGAGGAAGGGACCCATGAGGAGCTGCTCGCACATCATGAACTGTATGAGAAGATGTGGAACGCGCATATGGAGGTGAAGGACAATGGTTAAGATCATAAGCCGCTTTTTTGCATTCTGCGGGGAGGAGAACCGCAAGAGATTCCATCAGTCCATTCTTCTTGGCGTGCTGCAGGCAATGTTCGAAGCCCTCAAGATCCCGGCCATAGCCTGTATGGTGCGCGCGCTGCTTCGCGGAATCGTGACTACGCAGGATATCCTTCTTGCGTTTGGGATCATGCTTTTCTCCATTCTCGGTTCGAGCCTGGTCAAGGCCAAAAGCATGATGCTGCAGACCGAAGGCGGATATGACACCTGCGCAAGAAAACGCGTGGAAATCGCCGAGCATATGCGCTATCTGCCGATGGGCTATTTCAATGAGAAGTCACTTGGACAGATCACTTCGGTCACTACAAATGTGATGCAGAATCTGGAAAATGTCGCGACACGCGTGATCATGATGGTCTGCGAAGGCTTGCTCACGACTTCTCTGATCATTGTGATGCTGCTGTTTTTTGACTGGCGGATCGCTCTGGTGCTGCTCTGCGGGTTTGCGCTGTTTCTCTTTGCAAATCGTTTTCTGCAGCAGGCAGCCGGTACGCTGGCCGGGCAAAAGATAGATTCCGACGAGCGCGTGGTAGAGAAGGTGCTGGAATACCTGCAGGGAATGGCAGAAGTCAAAGCGTATCATCTGACCGGCACAAAGAGCAGGGAACTGAACAACGCTATCTCTGCCAATGTCAAAGTGAATACGGATATGGAGATGACGCTGATCCCCCGCATGAGCGCCCAGAATCTGATCGCTAAGCTGACAGGTGTTTGTATGGTGGCGCTGTCCTGCTTCTTCTACTGCAAAGGGACCATGGATGCCCTGACAGCAATCGTCATGGTAATTTCCGCGTTCATTGTCTATGCCAGCCTCGAGACGGCAGGCAACTATTCCGCGCTGCTTCGGGTGGTGGACGTGAGCGTGTCCAGAGCGCAGGAGATCCTGGATACGCCGCAGATGGATATCACAGGGGAAATGATCACGCCTGAGAACAGGAATCTTGCCGCGGAAGATGTGGAATTCTCCTATGAGAAGAAGAAAGTTATCGATGGGGTTTCGGTGCAGATTCCTGAGAAGACTACGACAGCTATTGTCGGCCCCTCTGGAGGCGGCAAGACGACACTGGTGAATCTTTTGGCCAGGTTCTGGGATGTGGACGCCGGAACAGTGACTCTGGGTGGAAGAAATGTAAAGGATTACGACATGGATTCCCTGATGGAGAACTTCTCCTTTGTGTTCCAAAATGTCTACCTGTTCCACGATACCATTGCGAATAATATCCGTTTCGGGCAGCCCGACGCGCCGATGGAGAAGGTGATTGAAGCGGCGAAGAAGGCTTGCTGTCATGAGTTTATCGAGGCGCTTCCGGAAGGGTATAATACTGTGATCGGAGAAGGCGGCGCCAGCCTTTCCGGCGGAGAAAAGCAGCGCATCTCTATTGCACGTGCCATGATGAAGGACGCGCCGGTCATTTTCCTTGACGAAGCTACAGCCAATGTAGATCCGGAAAATGAGAATGATCTGATGAAGGCGATTCAGGCACTGACCAAAGAGAAGACGGTCATTATGATCGCCCACAGGCTCAAAACAGTGGAGCATGCAGATCAGATCCTTGTTGTGGATCACGGTAAGATCGTGCAGCAGGGAACCCACGAGAACCTGATGCAGGAAGAAGGTATTTATCGGAACTTTATCAGCGAGCGGCGTGAAGCGGCAAGCTGGAAGGTGAAGAGACAGTGAGAGGCTGCATGGATTGCCGTTAATCGGTAAAAGACCGATCATAGCACTTGATTTTCCGAGGCTTTGGAAGTAGTATAGACAAAAGAAAGTTCAGAAATGAACAAATTTAAATGAATGAGGCAAAGGCGCTTCAGGTATGGATCGGACGATCCATGCTTGAAGTGCCTTTTTTTGCGCGAAGCAGCGAAGTGACCTGTCGGCATGGCTCATTGCAAATTGTGAGCTTGCTCACATCCGGGCGAAAGGAGAATATTTTGGCAAAAGTAAATGGAAATTATTTAAAACTGCCGGGCAGTTATCTGTTCTCGGCAATTGGAAAAAAAGTCCGTGATTACTCAGCGGCAAATCCGGAGGCGAAGATCATTCGGCTTGGAATCGGAGACGTGACACAGCCTATCGCGCCTGCAGTCATTGAAGCGCTTCATGGGGCGGTTGACGAGATGGGGCATGCGGAGAGCTTCCGCGGATATGCGCCGGACCTCGGCTATGAATTCCTGCGGGATACGATCGCACGCGAGGACTATAAAGCCAGAGGATGTGAGATCTCGGCGGAGGAAATCTTCATCTCCGACGGCGCAAAGTGCGACTGCGGAAATATTCAGGAGATCTTCGACACTACTAATCGGATAGCTGTGTGCGATCCCGTGTATCCGGTTTACGTTGACTCCAATGTCATGGCAGGAAGGACAGGCGCTTACAATGCGCAGACGGGCAGGTTTGATGATGTGATCTATATGCCGTGCACGGCGGAGAACGGCTTTGTGCCTGAGCTGCCGGAAGAGGTGCCGGACCTGATCTATCTGTGTTTTCCCAACAATCCGACGGGCGCGGTCATGACCAAGCCGCAGTTGCAGCAGTGGGTCGACTATGCAAACCTTCATGATTCCATTATTTTGTATGATGCAGCCTATGAGGCCTATATTTCGGAGCATGATGTGCCCCACAGTATCTACGAGTGTGAAGGCGCCAGAAGCTGTGCGATCGAGTTTCGATCCTTCTCCAAGACAGCGGGATTTACCGGACTGCGGCTCGGCTATACGGTGATCCCTTTGAATCTGGAGACAGGCGGCGAAAGGCTGTGGCCTCTGTGGGCCAGGCGCCATGGGACAAAATATAACGGAGCCCCCTATATCATCCAGAGAGCCGGTGAAGCAGTCTACTCCAGGGAAGGCAGACAGCAGGTACGAGAGCAGATCGCCTATTACATGGGCAATGCGAAGTATATCCTGGAGGGACTGCGGTCGGCCGGCTATGAGGTCTCGGGCGGCGTCAACGCGCCCTATATCTGGCTGCGGACACCCGGCAGTATGACGAGCTGGGAGTTTTTCGATGAACTGCTTACGCAGGCTCATGTGGTAGGTACGCCGGGCTCCGGATTCGGGCCTCACGGCGAACACTACTTCCGGCTGACAGCATTCGGCAGCAGGGAGAGCACGATCGAAGCGGTGGACAGGATTAAAGGGATGTAGGTGCAAACTACCCCAGAGGTGGTCTGAGAATGTGCAAACTACCCCAGAGGTGCAAACTACCCCAGAGGTCGTTTTGAGCAATGAGATTTGTGAGAGGAGGCAGGAAATGTGTTCGATTTTAGCTTATTGCAGCGGACAGGCGGATTCCGAGAGAGTGGAGGAGATGCTCTCGAGGACTATATCGAGAGGACCGGATGACAGCAGGATCCTGAATACCGGTAACGGCTATTTGGGTTTTAACCGCCTTGCCATCATGGGGCTGACCCCGGCAGGGATGCAGCCGTTTGCCCTCAATGGGAATGTGCTGGTCTGCAACGGTGAGCTCTATCGTTTCCGCAAGATGAAGGAGAGACTGATCGAAAAAGGATATACTTTCATGAGCGGATCCGACTGTGAGATCCTGCTGCCTCTTTATGAAGAGTATGGAATCGACATGTTCCGTTTTCTCGACGCTGAGTTTGCTCTGGTTCTGTACGACGCAGAGAGACAGGAGTATATCGCCGCGAGGGATCCAATCGGAATCAGGCCGCTATATTTTGGCAGAGATGAGAAGGGCATTCCGGTATTTGCGTCTGAGCCGAAGAGCCTGGTAGGAATCTGCGAGCGGATCGAGCCGTTTCCTCCCGGGCACTACGCTGTGATCAGCGCAGCGCATATGGGACCCTGGGACATCGAGTGCATCCCGCTTGAACATCAGGGAATCGCAATGGCGGAGTACAGCAGGATCTGGGAAGCCGGATATTACCTTGAAGATGAACTTGCGGAGATCAAAAGAAACATTCGCAACAAGCTGATCGCGGGAATTGAGAAGAGACTGGACGCGGACGCGCCGGTTGGGTTCCTGCTCTCCGGCGGACTGGATTCGTCGTTGGTATGCGGCGTTTCAGCGAAGCTCTTGGACAAGCCGCTTAGAACTTTTTCCATCGGCATGGACATTGACGCGATCGATCTCAAATACGCGCGCAAAGTGGCGGACTATATCGGAAGCGACCACTATGAAGTGATCATTTCAAGGGATGACGTGATCGCGGCGCTGGAGCCGGTGATCGCGGCACTTGGAACGTATGATATCACCACAATCCGCGCGTCGATCGGCATGTACCTGGTCTGCAAGTGGATCCATGAAAATACAGATGTGCGCGTCATTATGACCGGTGAGATCTCAGATGAGATCTTCGGGTACAAGTATACGGATTTCGCGCCGGATGCTGAAGCTTTCCAGAAGGAAGCGGAGAAGAGGATCAGGGAGATTCACATGTACGATGTGCTGCGCGCTGACCGGTGCATAAGCGTAAACTCTCTCGAGGCGAGAGTGCCCTTCGGCGATCTGGATTTTGTCTCCTATTGCATGAAGATCGATCCGGAGAAGAAGATGAATCGATACGGGATCGGAAAATATCTTCTGAGAGCGGCTTTTGAAGAGGATAAACTGATACCGTGGGATATTTTGATGAGGGAGAAAGCTGCATTCTCTGATGCTGTCGGCCACTCGCTCGTGAACGACCTGATCGAGTACGCGGGGAGTCTGTATTCGGATGAGGAGTTTGAGGCGCGCAGGCAGCGGTTTGCGCATGCGCAGCCCTTCACTAAGGAATCTCTGCTGTACAGAGAGATCTTTGAGAAATATTATCCCGGCCAGTCTGAAATGGTCGCGGATTTCTGGATGCCCAACCGGGAGTGGGAGGGCTGCAATGTAAACGATCCGTCAGCAAGGGTTCTGTCAAACTACGGCGCGAGCGGAGAGTGAAATCTGGACACAACAGCCCTGTTGGCCTCTCTCTCAAGAGAATCATCCAAAGCAGGAAAGTCTGTCAATGAGACGCCGTATTTCCTGTACAGGGCTCTCTGCAGAAGAAGATCACAGACATGCGGATTCTTGGGAAGAAGAGGTCCGTGAAGATAAGTGCCTATAACATTACGGTAGAGGACGCCTTCGCAGGCGTCCTTTCCGTTGTTGCCGTGACCATATAAAACTCTGCCCAAAGGTGTGTTGCTGCCGATGTTAGTCCGTCCGCCGTGGTTTTCAAAGCCGACGATTTCATAAGGCAGGGCATCAGGCAGCGATTCGTTTTTGAGTACAATATTGGAGATCAGCCTGGGTGAGCCCTGCTCTGTGTAGAGATCCACCAATGAGAGTCCTTCCATTCTGCCATCCGCTGTGTCGTAGTAGTGACCGAGCAGCTGATAGCCTCCGCAGATCGCAAGCAAAGAACCGCCGTCTTCCACATAATCGCGCAGATCCTGACGGATCTTCTGAAGACGGGTGCATACGATCTGCTGTTCCCGGTCCGATCCTCCGCCCAAAAGGACAATATCTGCAGAAGCCAGGGAGAGATGATCATCCAGATTGCACTCCGTAACCTGTGCGTCGATTCCGCGCCACTTACAGCGCATGCGCATGCACTGAATATTGCCCCGGTCTCCATAGAGATTGAGGAGGTCGGGGTAGAGATGTACGATATTCAGCCGATATCTATTGTAATATGGATCATTGCCGCGATTATTATTCATTTCTCAAGCCCTTCCAGATACTTGTGCGCCTCGTAAAGCGCCGTGTAATTGACGAGCACATAGAGGTTTTCGCAGCCGTCTTTCAGCCGCTCGTCGATCGCCTTTTCCACATCAGGTGCCCTTTCCGAATCGATCTCCACATATTTGAGCCGCAGCTGCATGTCGAGCGCGCGCAGTCCGCTCACTGTTATGGAGCGGATAGTCTCATCCGCCAGCCTGTCAAAATCCACATCCCACAGCCAGGAGACGTCCCTGCCGTCCTGGGCATTGTCGTTGATCACAATGATCAGGTCCTTCGGCGAACGGTCCTGCAGCATGGCGGAGATATTCTGATTAAAGCCGGCAGGATTTTTTGCCAGATTCAGAAGGACTCTTTGACCGCCGTTTGTTCCGAGATGAAAGACTTCACCTCTACCGAACTGAGGCCTGAAGCTGCGGAGGATCTCACTAAATCTGTCTGTGGGAAGATTCATTTCCCGCAGGACACTGTAGACAGCAAGAATGTTGTAGACGTTGTAGAAACCATTCAGGGGAGCGGAGATTTTTACAGGCGCAGTTCCGGACTCCTTCACGTCAAAAGACAGCTGCGGCGACAATCTGATGCCGGAAGCGTCATAATCGATCTGCGGCCGCTCAAAGCCGCAGGCAGGGCAGCAGTAGACTCCGAGCTGGCTGAAGTGATAGAAATCATACCTCAGAGGAGCGCCGCAGTTCTCACAGAACCTGCCTTCACGGATCACATCTACATTTTCGGTCACTTTTTCACTTACCCCGTAACTGACGATGCGGTGGGCGCTCTTTTTTGCCAGATAAGCTGTGAGAGGGTCATCGGCGTTGATGACGAGAGTCATGTCCGGAGCTTCAAGGATCGCTTTTTCAAGAGCTTTCATTGTGAGGTCGATCTCCCCGTAGCGGTCGAGCTGGTCACGGAAGAGACCGGTGAGGATCATACAGTCGGGATAAAGATCCTGCAGGACCCGCGCGGCAGAAGCTTCATCGACCTCCAGGCATGCGAAGTCCGCATCAAGGTACCCCAGAGGTCCCTTGGCTGCTGTGGCGAAAGCGGCTGCAACACCTTCAACCATGTTGGCACCAAGGCGGTTAGAGACAACGCGGTAACCCTGTGCTTCAAGCATGGAACAGAGCAGATTATTGGTGGTCGTTTTGCCGTTGGTGCCGCAGGTCACAATGATCCCGCGGCGGATGTCCGCCGCGAGAGGAGCTATGATGTGGGGATCGATTTTCAGGGCGGCTCTGCCCGGAAGAGAAGAGCCCGGGCGGCCGCTGAGATGACATGCTGTGAGAGCTGCTTTGGCAGCAGCGACTGCGAGGAGTGTGCGAGGGCGCATAGTTACCTCCTTATTCTTGAAGCGGCGCAGATGCCTTTAACGCAAGAGTAAAGTCCGGAGGCTGTTATTTGCAATGGCAGGTCAGGATGCTTCCTGAATGAGGAAACGGATGAATTCGTCCATCTCTTTTTTGTCATTGAATTTGGCAAGGTAAAGACTGTCTCCCATACCGTGGGCCAGAACCTCCGGGAGACGCTGCCGGAGAACGATCTTGTCCGCGTATTTTTGCAGGATCTCTTCCTGCGTGTGGACATAATGGCGGCTGTCCCGAAGACCTACGGATACACAATAGAATTTTTCGGCGCTGCCTTTGGAACTAAGCCTGTCAAAGGTGATCATATCCGCCCAGTCTTTGTAAACATCGGTGCTGTTGGCGTAATTGATCATATCTGGGGTGAAGCCTCCGGAAGGGCGAAGGTTTGCCTCTAAACTGACGATCGTCCCTTTTTTGCCCAGATGTGCATGATCTTCAAGCAGGCGGAAGAATTCGAAGTGAATGAAGCGGCTCCGGATCCCAAATGACTCGACGCATCTGCGCCCCGCTTCGCGCAGGTCATCTTTGATCTGCTTTTCGATGAAAAAGAAGCAGCTCTCCTGATTGTTCACGATCTCCATGATGGATCTTGGCGTGTTGTTGCCCGTTTCCAGAAGGGGCTGGCCGTTGCTGCCTATGATCGCATCGTAGGAAAAGATCTCACCGGGGACAAATTCTTCCATGATGAACTGCTCGCCGCCAAAATCCTGATCATGAAAGGCCTTAAGCTCTTCATCGCCGTTGATCTTGAAAGTGTCCACTGCGCCGACACCGTTGTTCGGTTTAGCGATCACGGGATAGCCGACTTTATCGATGAAGGCCAGACTCTGGGCAAGATCTGTTACAAGGTGATATCGGGCTGAGGGCACTCCGGCCTGAGCATAGTATTTCTTCATACCGGATTTGCTCTTTATAGGTGTGAGCGTTTCAGGCTTAAGCCCGGGGATGTTGAAGTCCAGTCTTAGCCGCGCGTCCTGTTCAAGCCAGTACTCGTTGTTGCTCTCAAGTCCGTCGATCTTTCCGTACTTGAAGCAGAAAAAGGCCACTGCGCGATACATTTCATCATAGTTTTCCATGTTATTTACACGGTAATACTCTGTCAGCGCTCCCTGCAGCATGTAGTCGAGGGAGTCGTAGGGGGCGTCTCCGATTCCGAGAACATTGACGCCGTTTTCATGCAGCTTGATGCAGAAATTTCGGTAGTTGACCGGGAAATGGGGCGATACGAAAATAAAGTTCTTCATCAGGAAATAGATCCTTTCTTTTTAACCGGTGAACAGGCTCTGTTGAAAAAGAGATTAACAGAATAACGATTGATATACAACGATAATACGTAGAACTGGTGCAAAACTACCCCAGAGGTCGTTTTTTCGAGTGGTGCAAACTACCCCAGAGGTCGAGGTCGTTTTGTGCATTATTCCGCGTCGATCGTCGAAATTCCCATTGTGACTTCTTCCAAAACATCAAGCAGCATGCGCACGGTATCTAAAGAAGTGAGCGTTACAACGTTGTTCTGGGCGGCGATGCTGCGGAGCGCGACGCCGTCTCCGTAGTGAACGCCGGAGAGGACCGCGCGCGTGTTGATGACGTAGCTGACGTAACCTGCGCGTATGGAGTCGAGCATTTCTTCGCTGTGCTCGCTGGGCTTATGCAGGATTCTCGTCTTGATACCCGCTTCGAGCAGGTATTCGGCGGTCAGCGTTGTCGCCTCTATGTTGAAGCCCATTTCGTAGAAACGGCGAACGAGGGGGATTGTCTCTATTTTGTCCTCATCGGCGACGCTCACAAGGACAGTGCCATAGTTGCGCAGCGTCATGCCGGAGGCGATCATGGCTTTATAAACTGCGCGGTGGAGCTTTTTGTCATAGCCGATGGCCTCGCCCGTGGACTTCATCTCCGGGGACAGGTAGGCGTCCATGCCGCGCAGCTTGGAGAAGGAAAAAGCCGGGACCTTGACATAATAGCGGGCTTTCTCGGCAGGATAGCGCACGATAAGTCCCTGGCCTTTCAATGTGATGCCCAGGCAGACAAGTGTGGCGATGTCTGCCAGGCTGTAACCGGTTGCTTTGGAGAGGAACGGCACAGTCCGGGAGGAGCGCGGGTTGACCTCGATGATGTAGACATTCTCCCGTTCATCGACGATGAACTGGATATTGAAGAGACCGCGGATCCCGATGCCGAGGCCCAACCTTTCCGTGTAGTCGAGGATCGTCTTTTTGACGCCTGCCGAGAGGCTGTAAGGGGGATAGACGCTGATCGAGTCGCCCGAGTGGACGCCGGTCCTCTCGACCAGCTCCATGATGCCCGGGACAAAGACCCGCTCGCCGTCGCACACAGCGTCTACTTCCACTTCTTTGCCGCGTATATAGTGGTCCACAAGGACAGGCCTGCTCTCATCGATGGGCTCGGCTGTCTTGAGATAGCCCCGCAGGTCAGACTCTTTGGCGACAATCTGCATAGCTCTGCCGCCCAGGACGAAACTGGGGCGGACGAGCACCGGATAACCGATCTTTTCCGCGGCGGCGAGCCCTTCTTCGGCGGAAGTGACGGCGCATCCCCTGGGCTGCGGGATCCCCAGCGTTTCGAGGAGTTTCTCGAACAGGTCCCGGTTCTCCGCCTTGTCGATGGCATCGCAGTCAGTGCCAATAATTCTGACGCCGCGGGCGTGAAGCGGGTCCGCCAGATTGATCGCCGTCTGTCCTCCGAGCGTCACGATGACGCCATCGGGCTTTTCCATCTCGATCACGTTCATTACGTCTTCCACACACAAGGGTTCAAAATACAGCTTATCCGAGCATGTGTAGTCCGTGGAAACGGTCTCAGGATTGTTATTGATGATGATCGCCTCGTAACCCGCCTTCTGGATCGTCTGTACAGCGTGGACAGTGGAGTAGTCAAACTCCACGCCCTGGCCGATGCGGATCGGGCCGGCGCCGAGTACAATAACCTTTTTTCTGTCAGAGAGGTGCACTTCGTTTTCGACCTCGACCTCTGGGGTAGTTTGTTCATTACCTTCGACCTCTGGGGTACCTTCGACCTCTGGGGTAGTTTGTTCACATGAGACCTCTGGGGTCATTTGTTCAGCTGCGGTTTCATAGGTCGAGTAAAAATAGGGAACGTAACTGTCGAACTCCGAGGCGCATGTGTCGATCATCTTGTAGACCGGCATGATCCTGTTTTTTGACCGAAGTGAGAATACTTCTTCTTCGGAAAGATCCCACAGAATGCCGATTTCACGGTCTGAGAAGCCCATTTTCTTGGCTTCGCGCAGTTCTTCCAGGTCGCCGGGAGCAGAGGCCAGGTCTTTTTCTTCCTGTACGATTCGCCGGATGGAGCGCAGAAAGAAGCGGTCGATGCCGCTCAGGCTGTGGATCTCATTTTCAAGCGGGCGGCAAGATACCCCAGAGGTCGATTCAGCGCCAGAGGTGCAAACTACCCCAGAGGTCGTTTGTTCCCTTCTCAGCAACTCCGCAATTGCGAAGATGCGGTCGTCGGTACCGGTGCGGATGTAATGAAGAAGCTCCTCTTTCGTCAGATGGTCAAACTTTGGATCGTGCAGGTGGAAGTGTCCGGTCTCGAGGGAGCGGACTGCTTTGAGGAGGCTCTCTTCCAGGGTGCGGCCGATGCTCATGACCTCACCAGTCGCTTTCATCTGTGTGGAGAGCGAATTGTCTGCATCCGTGAACTTGTCAAAGGGGAAGCGCGGCATCTTCGTGACGACATAATCCAGAGCCGGTTCGAAGGAAGCGGGCGTGTTGGCAAGAGGGATCTCGTCGAGCGTCATTCCGACGCCGATCTTGGCAGAGACACGGGCTATGGGGTAGCCGCTGGCCTTGGATGCCAGAGCAGACGAACGGGAGACGCGCGGATTGACTTCGATCAGGTAATACGAGAAGGAATTTGGGTCTAGCGCGAACTGGACGTTGCAGCCACCCTCGATCTCAAGGGCGCGGATCACCCTCAGCGCGCTGTCTCGCAGCATGTGGTATTCCTTGTTAGTGAGTGTCTGGGAAGGACACACGACAATAGAATCCCCGGTGTGAATGCCTACGGGATCCATGTTCTCCATATTGCAGATGGTGATGGCCGTGTCATTGCTGTCGCGCATCACCTCATATTCGATCTCTTTGTAGCCTTTCACACTCTTTTCGATCAGGACCTGGCTGACCGGGGAGAGCGCGAGGGCATTTTTCATGATGGGGATAAATTCTTCTTCACTGTCCGCAAAGCCCCCGCCCGTGCCGCCGAGTGTGAAGGCAGGCCGCAGTACGACCGGATATCCGATGTCACGCGCTGCCTGAAGACCTTCTTCCATGGAACAGGCGATCTCTGAGGGCAGGACGGGCTCACCCAGACTAAGGCACAGTTCTTTGAACAGTTCACGGTCCTCCGCCTGCTCGATAGACCGGCTTTTAGTGCCCAAAAGTTCCGTGCGGCACTCGGCCAGGATCCCTTTCTTCTCCAACTGCATTGCGAGATTGAGTCCTGTCTGCCCTCCAATCCCGGGCAAAATAGCGTCGGGCCGCTCTTTGCGCACTATTTTGGCAATGTATTCCAGAGTCAGGGGTTCCATGTAGACTTTATCCGCGATGGACGTGTCGGTCATGATTGTCGCGGGGTTGGAATTGCACAGGATAACCTCGTAGCCCTCCTCCTTGAGCGCGAGGCAGGCCTGCGTGCCGGCATAGTCAAACTCGGCCGCCTGGCCGATCACGATGGGGCCGGAGCCGATGACGAGGATCTTGTGGATATCGGTGCGTTTAGGCATGGGGAGCCTCCTTTGTGCCGGACTTCATCAGCTCAATAAAACGGTCAAACAGGTATGCGCTGTCCTGCGGCCCCGGCGAACTCTCCGGGTGATACTGCACGCTGAACGCGCGGTCTTTTTCACACTTCACGCCTTCAATCGTATTGTCCAAAATATTGACATGTGTCACAGTGAGAGCAGTCTGAGAAAGGGACTCAGCGTCTACAGCGTAAGAGTGATTCTGTGACGTGATCTCGATGCGGCCTGTCGCCAGATCCCGCACAGGATGATTCCCTCCTCGGTGGCCGAACTTCAGTTTATAGGTTCTGGCTCCATAAGCCAGGGACAGGATCTGATGTCCCAGGCAGATGCCGAAGATGGGATACTTGCCGCGCAGTGCCCTCACGGTCTCAATGGTCTCGGGCACATCCGTGGGATCGCCGGGTCCGTTGGAAATCATGATCCCGTCCGGCGCCAGAGCGCAAATGACCTCAGAGGTCGTGTTCCAGGGGACGACCGTTACATCGCAGCCACGCCGGTTCAGGGAGCGGAGGATGTTCTTCTTCATGCCGCAGTCGATGAGAACGACGTGGAGAGAAGCGGGAGATTGTGAGGGGGAGTGCCAGATTACTTTGCTGCTGACACGGGATACCGCATTAGCAGGCATTTGGTAACTGTGAAGTTTCCGCAAACCCTCTTCGAGAGGAGTATCGATGTCTGTGATCAGGCATTTACGCGTTCCATAATCCCTGATAGAGCGGTTCAGCTTTCTTGTATCCACGCCGCTGATGCCCGTGATACCGCATTTCTGCATGACTTCTCCAAGACTCGCCTTACTTCGGAAATTGGAAGGCTCGTCATTGTACTCGTGTACGATCAGCGCGCCAATCGTGGGAATATCAGTCTCGTAGTCATCATCGGCCATGCCGTAGTTTCCAATCAGGGGATAAGTCATAACAACGGCCTGGTCAGTGTAGGAAGGATCGGAGAGGATCTCCTGATAGCCGACCATGGAAGTGTTGAATACGATTTCCAGAATCTTGTCCTGCATGTCGCCAAATCCATAGCCGATGTATTTTGACCCGTCTTCCAGGATGATCTGACGGTCACATTTTCTTTTCATAACCTGAGGGTTCCTTTCTGTCTGTGCATGGCTCATTGCTGACGAGCAAGAAGGCGCAATGACCCCCGAAGCTTTCGAACTCCGGCACGTCATTGCGCCTTTAAATATGCAATATTTCATTTGTAAAAAATTATAGGATGCAGCGGGGATTTGTCAAGAGGGCGATGCAGTTAAGGGTGGGGGGTCATTCACTCCTCTCAGATAGTCGCTGCTCGAATCTCCGCTTGCTGTTTGCTTTAGGGACAGGTGTCGGATACTCCCCGCAGAAACATGCACTGCAGAAATGCGTATGCCCTGTCAGACACTGCAGTTTCTGGACAGGAAGATATACGAGGGAATCTGCTCCGATCATATGGCAGATTTCGGAAACCGAATGGCGGCAGGCAATCAGGTTTTCCTGAGAGTCAATATCGGTCCCATAATAGCAGGGGTAGAGAAAGGGAGGCGCTGTGACGCGCATATGGATCTCTTTGGCGCCGGCCTCCCGAAAAAGCCTGACGATCCTTTCGCAGGTTGTTCCGCGAACGATTGAGTCATCAATCAGGACTATACGCTTGCCTTCTACGGTTTCACGAATCGGCGCAAGTTTGATTCGGACCTGATCAGCCCGCGCATCCGGTGCGATGAATGTGCGGCCGATATATTTGTTCTTGATCAGGCCGATTCCGTATGGAATCCCCGAAGCCTGCGAATAACCGATGGCAGCGTCAAGCCCGGAATCCGGAACACCGACTACAACATCAGCACTTACAGGATGTGTTTGAGACAGTGCTGCCCCCGCGCGCTGTCTCGCCGCATGAACTGAGACTCCGTCAATGACAGAATCCGGCCGGGCAAAATAGATATATTCGAAGATACAGATCCGACTTTCACGGCTGCAGCAATGCTCTCTTCGGGAGAGAATTCCCCCGGAGGTGAAGACCAGTATCTCGCCGGGTTCTACGTTTCGGATAAAACATGCGCCTGCCGCGTCCAGGGCACAACTCTCGGAGGCAACTACATAACTGCCATCAGCCGTTTGTCCGTAACACAGCGGTCTGAAGCCATAGGGATCCCTTGCGCAGATCAGTTTCTGCGGAGACATGATCACAAGTGAGTAGGCGCCGTCCAGCGTATTCATAGCGCGGCTGACGGCTTCCTCGATGGAAGGCGCGCGAAGGCGTTCTCTTGTTATGATGTAGGCAATGGTCTCGGTATCGCTGGTTGTGTGAAAGATAGCGCCGGAGAGTTCCAGCTCCGAGCGAAGCGCCGCGGCATTGGAGAGATTTCCATTGTGTGCAATTGCCATATGTCCCTTTTGATGATTCACCTCTATGGGCTGACAATTGCGTCGATTTGTGGCTCCGGTCGTTCCGTATCTGGCGTGTGCTACAGCTATTCTGCCTTTTGGCAAACGGGAGAGAACATCTGAGGTAAATACCTCACTTACCAGCCCCAGGTCTTTGTGGGAGTGAAAGATTCCATCCTCATTGACGACTATACCGCAGCTTTCCTGCCCTCTGTGCTGCAGCGCATACAGACCATAATAGCATAATGCTGCCACATCAGCAGGTTCCTTAGTCATCACTCCGAAAACTCCACATTCTTCATGGATCTTCATAACTTATACCTCAATGATTCATTAAACAACAAAAAGGCGCAATGACTCCGGTATCAACAAAGATCCGGCACGTCATTGCGCCTTATGATTTATTAAGATTACATATGGAAGTAAGGATTGTCAACAGTGCTTATTTTGCCATTAATAAATGGCGCAGATGGTAGTAAACTAGTAATGTATGTCACGTAAAAAGCAACAGATTATGAACTGAGAATTGATGTGGAAGAGCAGCAGGAGTGAAATACAGGAAAGGAAACCCAAAATGGACGAATTTAAGAAGCGGCTGATCATGTGTATTATAGGAGTTTTTCTGTCCGGTGTCGCGGCAGGGATATTTGGTTTCACGGCATTTGGCATGGACCCCTTTCAGGTTTTTGCCCACGGACTGTGGGGGCTTACTCCGATTTCCTACGGCACCTTTTATGTGATCCTGAACGCGATCCTGCTTGCCTTCATGTTCTTTTTTAACAGGCGCATGATCGGACTTGGAACCATAATCAACCTGTTTCTTTTGGGATATGTGGTGGAATACACAGGAGTGCTTCTTCAAAGGGCTTTTCCTTCCCCGTCAGTCCTTTTGAGAGTTGTCCTGATGATCATTGCCCTGATTCTGGCTTCTCTTGCGGCTTCTCTGTATTTTGTCGCGGATATGGGAGTCTCAGCCTATGACTGGATCGCACTGACGATTTCTGACAGGAAAGGATGGGCTTTCAGGGTTGTCCGTATTGCCACTGATTTCATCTGCGTTCTGACAGGGGGCCTGCTGGGAGCAAAAGTGGGGATCGGAACTGTTTTGACAGCATTCTGCATGGGGCCGATCATTCAGTTTTTCAATGAAAAGGTTTCGACGCCGCTCAGGTACGGGCCTTCTTCTTGACATGAAGGATCATACGCGCAATAATTTAATCAATTACAACGAAATATCGTTCTATCAAAGCGGCAAGGATGTCGTGATCGGAAAATGAAATGAGCATTTTCTGATGATGACATCCCTGCCGCTTTTTATTTGCCGGATAACGAAATGATCACGGCAGAAAGGAGGAGCCCCTATGGCAGCATTTGACAAAGTAAAGAGCGGAATCTCACAACTCGATGAGATTCTCGATTATATCCGAATGGGCGACAATGTCGTGTGGGAGGTGTCGGATGTCGAGGAATTCAGGATGTTCGCGCTGCCATTCGTAGCGCAGGCGATTAATGACAAGAGAGATATTGTCTATATCCGGTTTGCACAGCATCCTCCGATCATGTCACAGCCGGATATGCTCGCCCATGTGCAGGTTGCGGAGTTTGATCCGGATGCCGGTTTCGAGTCCTTTACAGTTGCGATCCATGACGAGATCACCAGACATGGAAAGGACGCGTTTTATGTCTTTGACTGTCTGTCAGAGCTGCAGTCTGTCTGGTACACAGACCTGATGATGGGGAATTATTTCCGGGTCACCTGTCCGTACCTGTTCGAACTGGACACAGTTGCCTATTTTCCTATTCTTCGAGGGCGGCACTCTTTTGACGCGATCGCGA
>DJXS01000021.1:0-2733 GCA_002448395.1 Lachnospiraceae bacterium UBA6998
TGACCCGCGCACATTCCCCAGGATCTGCTCGGGGGAGGCATCCGGATCTTCATTCAGCGCATTGATCATCCTCTCCATCTGGAACATGTTCCCATCCGGATCCTGGGCCTCGGGCACGCCATCCGTGTAGACGAACAGCTTATCCCCCGGCTCAAGCCGGATCTCGTACTCTTTGTACTTCATGCCTTCCTGTCCGCCAAGCACAAAACTATGCTTGTCTTTAAAGATTGCAAACCCGCTGCCCGCCTTTTTGAGCGCCGGATATTCGTGTCCGGCATTTGCGGCGGAAAGTTTCCCGGTAGAGATCTCAAGAATTCCGATCCAAACCGTTACGAACATTTCCAGTTTATTGTTCGCGCAGATTGCGTTATTTGAATCGTACAGAATTTCCGAAGGAGATTTCTCCATTATGGCATTATCCGCAAGGATGATCTTGGAGGCCATCATGAACAGCGCGGCCGGCACGCCCTTTCCTGACACGTCCGCGATCACGAGGCACAGGTGGTCGTCGTCGATAAGAAAGAAATCGTAAAAATCGCCGCCGATCTCTTTGGCCGGCTCCATGGAAGCGTATAGCTCGAATTCCTGTCTGTCCGGAAAAGCGGGGAAGCTGTCAGGCAGCGCGCCCTTCTGGATCTGCGACGCCATGTCCAGTTCTGTCCGTACACGCACTTCTTCCTTTGTAGCTCTGGTGAGATCTTCCATGTAGACAGACAGGTCTTTCTCCATCTGTGCCATCACAAGATTCAGGTGCTCCACCTCGTCCCCTGTCCGGATATGAAGGGAGGAGAAATGCTCCATGCGCGTATTGCCGGATTTTCTGTCCTCGACGTAGTTTTGCGCAGCCGTTGCGATGGCATTGATCGGTTTTACCGTCGTCCTTTCCATAAGACGGGCTATGATAAAACCCATAAAAGCAGTAACGGCAATAGTCGCGATAAGATAACGGATCAGAAAAGCCAGCATGTCATGCGTCATTTCATCCAGCGTAAAATCTGCCAGGATGTAGCCTCTGGCCCCGCAAAATTTGACGACACAAGCCTGGCGGTCCCCGTAAGTTCGAACGTATCATTGACGAACTTATCGAACAGGTTGCCCGCGTATATATACAGCCCGACGATCAGTCCGACAAATCCTATCGTCAGGGCTCCCGCAACGGACATGATCGTTACCTTTTCAGCCAGCGACTGTTTTTTCTCGCTTTTCCATTTTTTGCTCGTCTTTTCTGACATATGTCCACTCCACATCCTGCTGGGAACATGCAATCATAATCGGATTAATTATACACTACTTTCGCAATACGGCGCCGCATCTCCTTCGGACTGACTAGATAAATTCTGCATATTATATTCTTTATCTTCGTTTCTATTTTACTCTATAATGAATGGGAATGGATTTCTGAATCAGAATAAAAGCCGGCAGAATAATTATGAGACAAGTAGATTATAAAAACGGGAAAATTTTCAGCAACGTCATGCAAAGCATGCTCCCCATGTTGGTGGCGCAGGTCCTGAGCCTCCTCTACAGCATTGTGGATCGCATTTACATAGGCAGGATTCCAGGCGAGGGCACTTCCGCGCTGGGCGGCGTCGGACTTTGCTTTCCGATCATCATCATGGTCACCGCCTTCACTAACCTGTTCGGGCTGGGCGGCGCGCCGCTCTGCTCTATCGCTCGCGGCCAAGGCAACCTCAGGAGAGCTTCCGAGGTCATGAACACGGCATTTTCCATGCTCGTTCTGACGGGAGTAGTTATCACAGCAGCCGGCGAATTGTTTGCCGCCCCTCTCCTTCGCCTGTTCGGAGCCACGGACGGCAATCTCCCTCATGCCCTGGCTTATCTTCACATCTATTTGCTGGGCACTATTTTCACCATGCTGGCAACCGGACTCAATCCCTACATCAACGCGCAGGGATTCGCTTCCACCGGCATGTTCACCGTCGTGATCGGCGCGGTGACAAACATTCTCCTGGACCCGCTGTTCATTTTCGTCTTCGGACTGGGGGTACGCGGTGCCGCTCTGGCCACTGTTTTGTCCCAGATCCTCTCGGCAGTCTTCGTGCTGCGTTTTCTGACCGGCGATAAAGCCGAACTGCGTCTGACTCCTATAAAGAACTTGCAGGAACTTCCCGCAGAACTTGCGGGAAATGATCCCGATGACAGATTCCGCTCTACAGCTTTGGACATCGCAGGGCTCGGAGCCGCCGCGTTCGTCATGCAGTTCACTAACAGCCTCGTCAGCATCGTCTGTAACAGCACTCTGTCAAAATATGGCGGAGAGGTCATGATATCGGTATATACCATTATCAATTCCGTCCGGCAGGTCCTGGAAACGCCGGTCATCGCGATCGGCGAGGGCACCTCTCCCGTGATCAGCTACAATTACGGCGCGCGCAGGCCCGGGCATGTCCGGAAGGCGATGCTCCTTATGGGCTGTCTCGGAATTGGCTACACACTGATCGTCTGGATCCTGATCGAACGTTTCCCGGCCTTTTTCATCTCCATGTTCAGCACTGACGCCGCCCTGATGAAAGATGCGATCCCGGCGCTCCATCTTTACTTCTTCGCCTTTGTATTTCAGTCCCTGCAATACACCGGTCAGACCACTTTTAAAGCGCTGGGCAAGAAAAAACAGGCCATCTTTTTCTCCCTCTTCCGCAAAGTGGTGATGGTCGTGCCGCTCACGCTCCTGCTTCCGGGTGTCTTCCACTTCGGATCCGACGGCGTGTTTAT
>DJXS01000021.1:2862-3772 GCA_002448395.1 Lachnospiraceae bacterium UBA6998
TGCTTTTGATGGTACTGCCGGAGCTGAGGAAGATGGAGTAAACAGATTCACTCTAAAACCGTATTACGGAGAGCGCAAAAACAATACTACGGTAATCTCGACAAAGGTATCACGTTTGAGGAAGCAAAATACACTCTCGTTAGGTACAGATCAGTGATTTCTGAACACTGTACACAACGAAAATCATCCAAAAACGGTGGCAATTATCAGATTATGAATCTTTTTCCACTTTCTCAAAAGTAAACGTATTCAGAAACCGCCGGGCCCTCTCCGTGCGTGGATGCTCGAAGAATTCATCCGGGCTTCCCTCTTCTACGATGTTTCCTTCGTCAATGAAGATCACCCGGTCCGCGACCGCTTTGGCAAAGGACATCTCGTGTGTGACGATCACCATGGTCATTCCCTGCCTGGCCAGCGTCAGCATGACGTCCAGCACTTCTCTGACCATCTCGGGATCCAGTGCCGCCGTCACCTCATCAAACAGCAGAACTTCCGGGTGCATGCACAGTGCCCGCACGATCGCCACGCGCTGCTTCTGCCCGCCCGAGAGCTGTCTGGGATAGCTGTCTTTTTTGTCGGAAAGGCCGACCCGCTCCAACAGCTGCAGAGCCTCCGATTCCACTTCCCCCCGGCTGCGCTTCTGCACAAGAAGGGGCGAAAGCATAATGTTCTCCAGGATCGTCTTGTGAGGGAACAGCTCATAATTCTGAAAAACCATGCCCACTTTCTGCCTGATAGAAGCGATGGAGCGGGCACTCCCGTCCACCTTTTCACCCCTGAAAGTGATCTCTCCGCCCTGAATGGGCTCCAGTCCGTTGATGCACCGCAGAAGTGTGCTCTTGCCGCATCCGGATGGGCCGACAATGACAACGACTTCCCCTTCCCTTACTTCCAGTGATAGGCCGTTCAG
>DJXS01000021.1:3920-9344 GCA_002448395.1 Lachnospiraceae bacterium UBA6998
TCCACTTCCTTTCCAGATACTTAGAGAACATGCTGATCGGCCAGCATGCGGCAAAATACAGCACAAAGACACACGCGTACACCCCAAACGCCGCGTTCGGCGAAGATTTGCGGTTTGCCTCGATGATCTGCTGCCCCACCTTGAGCACCTCCACTACGCCGATCATCATAGCAAGACTCGTGGTCTTGATCATTCGGGTGACCAGATTGATGGAGAGCGGGATCAGGCGCCGGAGCGTCTGCGGAATGATTATGTGCCGGTAGATCTGCCCCTCTTCCATTCCCAGCGCCGCAGCGCTCTCGTACTGGTGCTTGGGAATACTGATCAGCGCGCCGCGCACAAGGTCCGCCATCTCCGCTGTTCCCCAGAAGGTGAATACTATGATGGAGGCGATCTCAGCCTCGATGTTCCATCCAAACACCCTTGTTGTCCCGAAAAAGACGATGAAGAGGAGGACCATCTGCGGCATCACGCGCACGATCTCCAGATAGATGCGGGTGACAGCCTTGATCACCGGATTGTCCCCGGCCATCAGAACGCCGACGATCAGCCCCAGCACGATGCTGAATGCTACCGCGATCAGACTGATCCGCAGCGAGATCCACAGGCCGCCCAGAAGGCGCTGCATATTGATGCCCTTGAAGAGCACGTCAATCCCCAAAGCCTGCATACCGAAGCCTCCTTTCCAAGAAACTCCCGAGCGCGGAGACCGGAAGCAGAATGATGAGATAGAAAACCACCAGAAGCGTCAGACACTCCAATGTCTTGTAGTAAAGGCCGATCAGGTCTTTGGCAGTGAACATCAGATCCATCAGGCTGATGGCGGAGAAGACGCTGGTCTCCTTGAGCAGAAAGATCACGTTGGCCACAAATGCGGGCACACTGATCGACACCGCCTGAGGCAGTATGACATGCAGAACCGCCTGCTGCCTGGTCATCCCCAGCGACAGCGCACTCTCCATCTGGATCGGCTCGATCGCCTCAAGGCCGCTCCGGAAAGTCTCCGCCATGTAGGCGCCGCCCAAAAGGGCCAGTCCCAGAACGCCGCAGGGCTCCGCCGGTATCTCCAGCCCTATCTTCGGCAGGCCAAAATACAGAAAGAACAGCTGCACGAGCAGCGGTGTGTTCCTGAACAGTTCGATGTAGATGCCGACGATATTTTGCAGGATCGGGACCCTGAAATGCCGGATCAGCGCACACATAAAGCCCAGCCCGACAGCGGCAAAAATGCCCGCCCAGCCGATCCGCAGCGTCAGAAACATCGCGTCCCGGTAGAGGGGCAGGTAAGCTACTATGACGTCCCAGCGCAGTAGTTCCATAGTTGTTCATGTCTCCTTTTTACGCAGAGCATCCTCAGGCGGGGGAAGTGCCTGAGGATACTGTATCTGTGTGTGAAATTCCAGATTTCTGTCACAGATCATAAGTCAGCCTTGAATTACCGGGTCGGCAGTCAGTCCTCAAACGGAATGACCGCACCTTCATATTTATCATTGATAAACTTTTTGATCTCATCGGATTTCAGGACCTTCACCAGTGCCTGAATGCCTTCATTGTTCTCATTTCCTTCCTTGACGGCGACTATGTTGACATAGGTCTTTGCCGCTTCAGAATCGGAGGCCTCATAGGTGATCGCGTCCCTTCCGGCTGTAAGTCCCGCTTCCAGCGCGTAGTTGCCGTTGAGAACTACTGCCGCGACTTCCTGGCGGACTCTGGAGACCTGTGCGGCTTCCAGTTCAACGATGTCGAGGTTCAGCGGATTGGATTCGATATCCAGGACCGTTGCGGTGAGGCCGGCGCCTTCTTTGAGTTTGATCACTCCGTTGTCCTGCAGAAGAAGCAGTGCTCTGGCTTCATTTGTCGTGTCATTGGGGATCGCGATCGCGTCTCCCTCCTGAAGTTCCTCCAGGGAAGCTCTGGTTCCGGCGTAGATTCCGAAAGGCTCGTAATGGATGCCTCCCGCGTTGACAAGGTGTGTCTTGTTCTCTTCGTTAAAACTCTCCAGATAAGGAATATGCTGGAAATAATTCGCGTCCAGATCTCCGCTCTCAACTACAAGGTTGGGCTGCACATAATCTTCAAATACGACAACCTCCAGCTTCCATCCTTCCGCCGCCAATATTTTGCCCGCTTCTTCGAGAATCTCCGCATGAGGAATGGGAGAAGCCGCCACTCGGATCGTGCCCTTTTCTTCTGTCTGCGCGGGCGCTGCCGCCTGGCCGCCTCCCTCAATGACAAGGGTATCCTCAAATTCAATACCGTATGTATCTACAAGTGTGGCCTCATAGTCCGCGTGGAAGAACTTCTCTTTCCCGAGCTCTACGATCTCTTCGTTGAGCCAGTTCAGAAGGCTCTCATTTCCCTTGGTCACCGCCGGAGCAATGGTGTCCGCGCTGCCCAGAGAGTCAATCCCCACCGTGTACCCTTCGTTCTCCGCCGCAAAAGCGATGACTTCGGTGTTGTCATTGGCCCACGCGACGCCGGTCCCGTTTTCAAAAGCGCTCTTTGCAGCCGCATAGGTGTCAAACTTCTGCAGCTTGATCTCCGGGTTGTTCTTGGTCAGATAAGTCTCCGCCGTCGTTCCGGAAATGACGATGACCTGATCGTCTGCTCCCACCTGCGAGAGATCCGTGATCACTCTGTCGTTGTGGGAGACAACGCCCAGCGCCACATTCATGTATGGCAGTGCGAAATCAACTTCTTCCGCTCTCTCAGGCGTCACTGTGAAGTTCGCCAGAATGATATCGACCTTTCCTGTCTGCAGATACTCAATTCTGCTGGCCGCCTCGGTCGAGACATATTCAAGTTCCACTCCCAGATCCTGCGCGATCCTGTTGCCAAAATATACATCATATCCCTGATATTCGCCGTTCTCATCCACATAGCCGAAGGGGCTCTTGTCGGAGAACACGCCGATCGTGACCTTTCCGCTTGCCTGGATTTCCTCCAGAGTTCTGTATCCCGCGCTTTCATTTTCCGCGCTTTCATTTTCCGCGGTTTCTGTCTCCTGCGCCTGAGGCTCATCCGCGCCCTGCGCCGACTGGGCTGATCCGGAGCCGCATCCTGCCAGCAGAGATCCTGTAAGGATCAGTCCTAATACTGCCGCGCCTGCTTTCTTAATCCAATTCTTTCTCATAACTTCCTCCTTAATGTATGTGCAAATGACCCCAGAGGTCCTTTGTCCTTGGTGTGAAAACTACCCCAGAGGTCCCTTATCCTATTCTTTTTCCTCGGGGTTGAAAGCTGTAGTTTTCTGCTCCGTCTCTTCGCTGCCCGGAGCATCGGGAAATCGACCGAATCTGAGCAAATGTAAAAGCCCGGAAGCTTTTATAAACTCCCGGGCGTCTGGCGAATCGTTTCTCTCTTGATTCAATGTACTTCGATCCTTTATCAGGCGTACTGATCAACTACATGAAAGCATGTCAATGCGCCTGGCCATATTATAAGCCCGGGAGTTCAGCATTCGCATACACATCATGCAGTTGTTTGCTCTTCCGGTCCTGAACATGGCTTTCTCCTTCCGCTTTGTCCTGACTCCTTTCGGATCAGGCTTCTTCGTCCCTATGGAACTGCTCAGATGATCTGATTTGGATAGTAGCACCATTTACATAGTATGTCAATAGGTTGATTAAGAACTTTTTTGCCGTGCATATCTGTTTTACTTTATAATAATTTATCGTAAAATATTGCTTAAAATTCATCGAACTGCTACGATTATAAAAAAGCATGATCAGGGAGGTTAACTTATGGCTACAATAAATCCTGTATCAGATCTCCGTAATTATAATACAGTATTGGAAAAGGTCTCTTATGGATCGCCCGTTTATCTTACTGTAAACGGAAGAGGCAAATACACAATCCGCGATATTGCCGAAGATGATGAATTTGAGAAGACAAAGGCGATGCTGCGTCTTATGTGCGAACTAAATGAAGGCAGACGTTCCGGGGAAGAAGAAGGATATATCTCATCTGAGGATGTACGGGCATATTTCCGCGGCAAGCGTTCATGAAATACTCTGTTGAATATTCCAAGGCTGCGGTCCGTGACCTTGACAGAGTTTGGTCAGAAGTGTTCAGAGCATCTCGAAGTTATGATATCACCGAAAGATATTTGAATGACTTGATGGATATAGTCGAGTCAAAATCAGAATATCCCCTGTCCGGTGCCCCACTTTATTACGAGGACCGTTTTACAGGATATTACTATGTTGTTTTTAAAGAGTATCTTGCCTTTTATCGTCTGGAAAGCAAACGAATTCTTGTCGACAGAGTCTTGTTCGGAAGAAGCGACTATATACGGATTCTGCAGTTAGGCACAGATCAGTGATTTCTGAACACTGTACACAACGAAAATCATCCAAAGACAATATTTTGGCAGGTCGTTGTCAAAATATCGCATGCCTTTAGGTATATCCCGGCGGGCTTAAAAGGCTGTACCCAACCATTCAAATTTATGCTTATAGATGAGTGGCTTTTCGATTTTTAGTTGTGTACAGATTTGAAATATCAGGATTTGTGCCTAAACGACTGAGATCTCCAAGAGAGGAACGGCATCGGCAGGCTTTCATGTAAGAAAAACTTGTGGGAGGGTGTTGTCGCAGGCCCAGCTCGACCACGCCTGAGGGCGCGCTCTCGCTGTATGTTGGCGGAGTATACCGGGCTAACAACGACTAGGCGGAGTCGTCCTTCGGACGCCTCCGCCTATTCGTTATTATCCCTGGTGCATTCCTTGTTATCACTCGTACTCTATGATGATCTTTTGGTTCTTAGGATATATAGTAGTTTGTATTATAAATTCACCACAACATATATACGTATTATATGAGCTATCAAAGTTTAGTATGTTCTCTGGTTTTATATCTCGATGCACTAAATACTCGTTGATATGCTTCATCCCATCTCGTTCCTACCCATATCCCTTCTCTGATCGTTTTCCGTTATCTATAGCCTTTCTGTCTTGTCACGATCTGTTCCAATGTCTGCGGATAGTAGTCCTGCCACATACAGCCCACGTTGTACGCACGGTACAGCTTATAATTTTGTCGGATCTTCTCCTTAAGCTGTTCTTCGAGATTCTGTTCTTTGCCGCCCTTATGTGTGTGCCCGTGAAGCATGTATGCGCCGCGCCTGAGCTCCGGAAGGAAGGGAATCCAGTAATGGCACATTATCACTTCCACAGGACAGCCGTGCATCATATCAATAATCTTGAGAATATCATCAACGCTCTCGAAACAGCTTTCATATTCCGCAGACCGCTTGTCATGGTTTCCGCGTATAAGATGGATATGACCGTGAAGCTGGTTTGTGTAGTAAGATACCGGCTTCTCATTCCGATATGCAAAATCCCCGACTACATATACATGATCATCTGGCATGACAACAGCATTCCAGTTTGTAATCATCGCCTTGTCATGCTCATCAATACTT
>DJXS01000053.1 GCA_002448395.1 Lachnospiraceae bacterium UBA6998
TATACTAGTAATTATAGGGATTTCTTGGATTATTTCCACCATTTTTTATAAAGCGTTATTTCGCCCGATAAACAAAGGCTTTTCAAGAAATTATCGTTTACCTATTCTTATGTTTCATTATCAAAGAATTGTGTACCGAGTTGTGTACTACACGGAGAATCTACGGCATCCGAAATGGTGGTTACAGGAAATCAGAAGCTCATAATGAGCCACTGAAAACGCAGAGTGACCAATGGTCAATCTGATAATTTCCCCCAAAAAATGGCTCATTATGAGCCAGTTACCACACAGGATGCGACCAATGGTCGCAAGCAAAAATGACTTTCAGGAAATTTTTCCACAAGGTAGAACAAGATTCTTCTGAGTATTCCGAAGCAGACAGGGAATCAGTACACAAACGCTTCTTCCGAACGGTTGGAAAAAGCAAAATCCAAAGCAGAAACAATCACAATGTCAAAAAAGACCTATAAAACCCCATAGGACAGACCCGATCCGAGCGAGAAAAAGCCGTTTTGAAGTCAAAATAGCAATAATCACCCTTTGTCAACCTCACGCAGTATCGTTTCATGTCGTTGATGCCGTTCCGCTATATCTGCCAATTTCACAAATTGGTCATGTGCCGTTAGGAGACTATTCAAAAGCACATCAAGATATTCGCCCTTGTAATCGTCCAATTCATCTGTATCAGATTCAAATAACGGTTGTCTACCGTGCCGTGATAGTAGCATTGCAATCAATTGTTCATCTCTTGCTACAAAATTATTAGCAATCGTCATTTCGTCCTGATGCTGAGTTTTATAAGATGAACGTCCATCAGTACCGATAATTTCCCAAACGTCAACATTAAGCACATCTGCAAGCCGTTTTGCCATGTCCTCAGGTATAGGACGCTGAGATTTTCGCCCCATCCAATTTTTCACCGATTCAACCGAAATACCTATTTCTTCCGCAAGTTTTTCTTGCGTATACCCCATGTCTTTATATACATCCTTGAAGTGTTCCACGTATAGGTAATTTTTGCCCTTAATTCTTGCCACATTTGCCCCCTTGCTAGGCTTAGAAATGCCGTTAAATGCCATTTAAAAAGTGTTTTCATTTACTGTAAATGTAACTTAGTGCCTTTTAAGATGCAATTGTAGTAGTTAATAACATTTGCTAGAGAAAGGACATGAATTATGACAGATTTAGCAAAAACCAAGAAACGCAGACCGAGAACCGCACCCATCAGGGGTGATTTTTCTTCAAGGTTGATGACCATTGAACAGACTTGCCAATACCTTAATCGTGGTAAGACACGCACAAGGCAGTTTTGCGACTCCATTAACGCAACAATCAAAATGGGTGAAAGGTGTGTGCGGTTTGACCGAACCATTATTGATAAGGCATTGGATGAAATGACAACGGCAACGAATGAAGCAATCTAATGTACAGAAAGCAAGGAACTGACAAGCGATAAGGACGCTTGCCACAACCCCGAACAGTTGAGGGCAAAGACTTGGATATTTTTGTTACTTACTACGATGAACACAGGACGCAGAAGCCAAACAAGCCACAAACTGGTGCTATCTGCAAAGAGTGTTCAAAACCACAATATGTTGATACCGATAAATGGTTGTCAATTCTGCTACATGGTGGAACTACACGGCCTTGTGCAATTAATGGCACACATGATTATCAGTTTGTAAGCGGTCAATCTTTTATTATCGACATTGACAATGAGGACAAGGACAAAAAGCCATTGCCAAAGGACAAGCAGTTGAAACCTGACCAAGCATTGCAGTTGTCACTTGATAATGGACTACTTCCGTTTTTTATTTACTACTCTTTCAATAGCACTGAAGATTGCCCACGCTATAGAATCGGCTTTATTGCCGACAAGCCATTAACAGATGCTGACCAGTGGAAATACTGCCAATTGAAGATATTTAGCATCTTCCCACATGGAACGGCAGACCCTAGAACGAATCACCCAAGCAGAATGTTTTTCGGAACAAGCAAGGGATTGTTTTACAAGGATGTAACCGCCACAGTTTCTGTTAATGACCTTTTGTCCGGTTATACAAAGCCACAGGCAAAGCCTAGAAGCACCACGGCACGAAAATCAAACCCCAAAAAAGGGAGCAAGCCGAACAGAGTAGCACAAGCCATTGCCGACCATGATTCTGCATACATAAGGCGATACATGGGGAGAGGCAAAAAGATTGTTTTTGACAACCGTCAACAGTTTTATGACTACATTTACAAAACGGTTAGCCTTGCAGATTTTTTAGGAGTTGACGAACAGACCCCTTTTAGTTGCATATTGCCAACACATGGAAGTGCAGACGAACACCCATCAGCAAGCGTGTTTGTTTCAAGAAGCGGAGCATGGCTTTATAAGTGTTTTGCCGAGGATGTTACGCTCAACATAAAAAAGATTGTTGAGATGCTAGGAAACTATGATTCTGAGTATCAGGCACTGGAGTTTTTAAAAGATGCACTGAATCTGAAAATAAAAGAAACCCAGTGGGCAATTGAGCAACGTGAAAACATTGATTCTATTGTCAGTTGCTTGTGTGGTACGGATGAAAACGCTTTTTCTAGTATCTGCCCTATGGCATCGCACAATCTGAGAAACTGCAAAATGTTACTCTTGCAAATTCTCTGTATTGCTAGAAATTGCATATACCCCGAACGAGCATCCAAGGATCGAAACATCATTTTCTATATGAGTGTTCGCAGACTTGCAAAAGACATGGGTAAAAAGTCAACAGACCAGATTGAACGGAATTTAAAGATGCTGACATATCACAAGGTAATCGTTGAACTGTCCGATGAAGAAATACCACCGCAGTTTTTGGAAAAGGCAAACGCTAACCGTCAGCAAGGACATAGGCGAGTTTCGTTCTATGAAATCCCATCGTGGGTAGTACAACGCACACAACTGATTGAACAACAGGGTAGAAAGTGGAAAGAACACGGTTATCGCATCCGTGGTATTAGTTATGAGATGTTCCTACGAAATGAGGGGCAAGCAGTAGCAACGTGGATGTATCCGCAACACTCACGCATTACCACCAGGAACGGCATTATAGACCGCAAAACAAGCCGTAAATCTGATGAGATGCACGAAGAAATCACCGATGTTGTAACCGCCTTGATTATGGAAAAGGGCTATTGTACCGAAAGCGAAATTGCAGAATGTTTTGAAAAAAAGCACGGTAAAAACATTACTGATTTGCAGATTAAACGGAGCATAGGCGATGTTATGACTGCAAATAATCTACACAAGCAAAAGTGCAATAAAGCACTTAAACAAAGGCTTTCTATTGAATCTAAGGGCTATCCGATAGTCATTATACAAAATGAATAAAGGGGGTATTTTGCAGAACAATATATATATTAGGGCATATAACGTTCTGCGTTTTACCCCAAAGCAGAAAGCGAGGATAAATATTTTGACCGATTATCAAAGTTACATTCAAAGTGAAGAATGGAAAGCCAAAGCAAAGCAACGGCTAGAGATAGACGGTTTTCGATGCGTGATGTGTGGAGCAGAGGGAACACCGTGGAACGGCTTGCAATGCCACCATTTGAACTATAAGCGATTAGGTGCAGAGGATGTTGATGTAGACCTTGTGACGTTATGCGATTGTTGCCACAGGCGAGTGCACCGGCTTCTACACCGAGTTACCGACCATGGGACGGGGAGACGTGGATGGACAACAGAATTGCCCCCACTGGTACAGAAACACGTGCTAGACCTATGCGGAGAACGTTTATACATAGACGATAAGGGCAACACCTGACCATAAATTGTAACACGAAAAAAACCACAATTTTAAAGTGGTGGTCAACTTGAGTTTTTGGGGCAGTTGGAATAGCACCGCTGCCCTGATGCTAGAAAGGATAATATGAGCAACCGAGTTAAGCCATTCCGAAACAAAAATGAATGTCTGCTGACAGAATCCGATGATTTACAAGGTATAACGTCACTATGTATTGAGAGTTTGAAAAAGCACAAAGGGAAACAAGCAATATATGGTTTAAATGAATTGCCGAGATTCATAGAAGATGTAACCGCATACTTCCAAATGTTACATGACTGCAATGAGGACTTAGACCCAAACAAGCAATTGTTTCCATCAATTGAGGGATTGTGTGCATTTTTGGGGATGACTCGAAAAACATTTTCGGCTTATGCAAAACGTAATGCCGAGTGGAATGAAGCAATAGAACAGACAAGAAACCTGATTGCAAGCGTGAAAATCCAACTTGCAAGTCATGGACGTATACCGGCATTAGTTTTTGTTTTTGACATGACAAACAACTGCGATTATTACAACACGAGTGAGTTTCGCCTATCAACCGAACCGCCACGAGAAGAGGTTTCGCCTAGGATCGATAGCAAGATTTTGGCGGAGATTGCCGATACCGCTACAGTACCGCCACAGATGCCACAGTTACCCGAATGAGAGAAAGGACACATTATGATGCACATTAGAAGTAATATTGATAATTTTCTTCCCGATAAAACATATGATATTACAGAAGAAGAAGCCCGAAACCTGACAGTTGAGCAATTTGATGCACTAGGACTGAGTGAGCAAATACATCTATTTCATGCGTTTCCAAGTGAATATGCACGGTTGACAGGCAAAAGTGCCGAGGATACCGCTCCCGATACTAGCGATGGTAGGAGTAAAGCAAAGGTTGCAGTTGATGAATTTGAGCAAAGATGGAACGAATACATGAACGCAATCAGAGGTCACAACGCTTGAAAAATGCCGTTTTAGGGGGCAAATAGTTGATGTTTTTTGCCATTACGCAAATGTTACGACGTTAAACGGACTCAAAAATCAATATATTGTGTATCAGGCTATATACAAACACAAGATATAGACGTATATATGAGTTACGCCGTTAAATAATGTTTTCACGACGTTATAGGCATATATTACAATATCGCATAATTCTGCAATATTTTTTTAAAATTCCCCTAGGGCATCTTATCCCACGGCATAGCATTATCAGGTGTAACCGAGGACTAACCGCCAAGCGGAACAAGCAGAAATCAATGATTTTACCGTGATGGGGGGAGGGGTGTTAGTCACAATTAACCTCGGCGTTAGTGAGTATCCTGAGTAGCCCCGAAAAGCAAAAAGACCTCTCCCACCGCACAGGACGCTAGAAGCCGTTTTAAGGGCATTTAAGCCATACATGGACAAATACCCATTAATGGCATAAAAACCGCTCTACACCTCATACACAAGCCTACAAAGGCATTGTGGCTATATGCACACATAGCAATACCCCACTACTGGAAAGCAAGGAATAAAAGAAACAGTAATGGGGCATTAGAACAGTTGACCATCTGCCTTGTCAACCGAACACTATTTAATTGCTGACAATTGTATCACATCATTCTGAATCGTCAATGCCTATCTCTTTTTCAACACAATATCGAATAAAGGCAGAGAGAGTATACCCACGTGCTTCTGCTTCTGACTGCCAAGTATCTTTGATGCCTTTATGAAGGTCAAGCACAACTCTGTCAAAATTCTTTTTACGGTATTTGGTGACTGCTTTTATTTGGCTTTTCCTACGTGATTTAGGTATTTTTTCCTCACTCATATTATCCACCCGATACATCCAATTACTGCCGAAATCCATTATTACACAGACTTGTTTCAATAGTAAAACCCAATTTTTGACTAGACTATGCGTACACATAGACTTATAATTAAATTCTAATAGAAAACCATAAACAAACTTAAGAAAGGAACACGAAACATGACAGGCAAGGAATTATTTGAGAAGCAAATGGAAGTTCTGCAAACAATGTTGTTGACCAAGGAAACAAAGAACATACCGCAAAAAGAATGGCGTGGATTTGTTCATATTACTATCAATTGCATGAAAGATGCCTTTGAACATGGTATGTCGGGCAGCGGTACACCTGACCTGATTGCAAAGATGGAAACCGCAAATAATCCGCTTGCAACGGCGATAGCATCGGCGATGAGGTGGAGTTACAAGCAAGGAACTATGGCAAGGGGGTAAACAATGGCTAAGAGAGAAACTAAATCCAAACTGCCCAAGGGCATTACATTTCGTGAAAGCAAGGGCTTATATATGTGGAGATTCCAACACAACGGAACACCATATTGCGGATACTGCAAGACGCTGACAGAAGCCAAAAAAGCCCTTGAAGATATGCGGTATGAGGTTAAACACGACAAGTACCGTAAGGAAGTGAGCGACACTTTAGATGGTTGGTTTTTTGAATGGCTCGCCACATACAAAAATCGCAAGGTTTCAACTATCAGAACATATACGATGACTTACACAAGCATCATTTCACCAGTTTTTGGAAATATGAAGTTGAAGAGCATCAAAAAGGAACAGGCACAAAGATTTGCCAATAGGGTTGCAAAGGACTATGCCAAGTCAACCGCACAAGCAAGCATCCGGCTATTGAATGAGTGCCTTGAACGTGCCAAAAAGAACGGCATGATTAACAGAAATCCAATGGAAGAGATAGACAACCCAAGATTTAATAAGTCTGAGCAAGTCAGAGCATTGACCGCTGAACAAGAAAGAACGTTTTTTAAATATGTCAAAGCAAGAGGTGACAGTTATTACCCCATATACCGCACACTCGCATTAACTGGAATAAGAATAGGTGAATGTTTAGGCTTGTCGTGGGAAAATGTGGACTTTGAAAATGAGTCGATATGGATAAAACAGAACTTGTGCTATACACCGCAAAATGGATTATACCTTGATACCCCAAAATCTGATTCGAGTATCCGAAGATTGAGAATGAAAAAGGGAAGTGAGTTATATACTCTCCTCAAATCGCAGAAAGTCAAACAACTAGAACAGAAATTGAAATCAGGTGATTTGTGGCAACCCATCAAAGGTTTTGAAAATCTAGTTTTCTTAACAGAATGTGGCAAACCTCACTACTCCAACAATATACGTGCCAAAATGTACCGAGTGATTAAAAGGATGCAGAAAGAGGGGTATGACATACCGAGTTTCAAACTGCACACGTTAAGACATACATTTGCTACACGTGCATTAGAAGCCGGAATGAACCCCAAGACATTGCAAAAGGCTTTAGGGCATAGCACATTTGCAATCACAATGGATATGTACGTAGATTGCATGGATGATACACTCAACAATGAAATGGACAGAGTAGCCCTTGCAATGGCACTATAACTAACAAGAAAACGGCGAGAGGAAAACTCCCCTTGCCGTTATTTTTTGCCCATTTAAGCATGAGTTGTGTACTTAACTTGTGTACTTAATCAGTTTCCAAAGCACCGACTACCGAAAAAGCCTATAAAATAAAGGTTTTTTGAGATGCTAAAGGCAAAATGATAAGTAATTATAGGGATTTCTCTCTACTTTGCAAGCATTCCCTCCCCTTCTGCACCGCTGCGAAAAGAATGAATGCCGCTATGTTGCACAACACGATGCTGGCCCCGGTCGGCGCAGCGTACAGGTAGGAGATCACAAGGCCCGTCACCAGGCAGATCGTCGAGACGACTGCCGAACAGATCATGACGGAGCGGAAAGTGATGCAAGTCCGCATGCTGGTAACGGCCGGGAATACGACAAGGCTTGAGATCAGGAGCGACCCCATCATCCGCATTCCGACAACTATGATCAGCGCTGTCAAAACAGCGATCACCGTATTGTAAAGCTTCGCGTTCAGTCCCGTCGCCCGGGCGAAGGTCTCGTCAAAAGTCACCGCAAAGATCCTGTTGTAGAAGAAAACGAACATGACCAGGATCACCGCGGACACCGTTCCGGTCAGCACCACATCTCCATGAGACATGCTCAGGATACTGCCGAACAGATAATTATAAACATCCGTATTCATGCCTGTGGTCATCGACACCACCATGACGCCGATAGCCAGTGCACCGGTGGAGATCAGGGCGACGGCGGCGTCTCCCTTGATCTTGCTGTTCTCCGTCAGACGAAGAAGCAGAAAGGCTGCCGCGATGACCACCGGAATAGCTACCGCCAAAGGCGCGGCGTTCATTGCCGTCGCAATAGCAAGGGCACCGAATCCCACATGGGAAAGACCGTCTCCGATCATGGAGTATCTCTTGAGGACCAGCGTCACGCCTAAAAGCGCTGAGCAGACTGCCACCAGGACGCCCATGCAGAGAGCCCGCACCATAAACGAGTAGGTAAACATCTCTAATATTAAGCCGAACATTACTGCTGTACCTCTTTCTCTTGTTCTTCTCTCTTTGTCTCCGGTTCAGGGTTCGCGGCCCGCGGCTTTTTCTCTTTGCCGGCGGCCTTCTTCCAGATGTGGACGGCTTTCTCCCCGTCCATAAAAGTATGGAACGCGGCAGTGTGTCTGTATTCCTCACAGGTTCCGAAGAAGAGCTGCCTGTCTTCTCCCAGATGCAGAATGTGAGAGGCGTACTTTGTCGCCGCCTGCATGTCATGGGAGACCATTATGACAGTGATCCCCATCTCTTTGTTGATCCTCTCGATCAGCCTGTACATATTGATCGTCACAAGCGGATCCAGCCCCGCCACAGGCTCGTCAAGAAGGATCACCTTCCCCGTGGCGCACAGCGCTCTCGCCAGCAGGACTCTCTGCTGCTGCCCTCCGGAGAGGTCCCTGTAGCATCGGTCCTTCAGGTCCGTGATCTCGAGAGCCTCCATGTTGCGGTCCGCCCTGGCCTTTTCCTCTTTTCCGTAAAACGGGCGCATACCCATTCCGGACAGGCAGCCCGACAGGACCACTTCCTGCACGCTGGCGGGGAAATCTTTCTGAACCGGCGTCTGCTGGGGAAGGTATCCGATCTCCTTCGCCCGGAGATCGTCTCCGAAAGTAACGGTGCCCGCCGAAGGTTTCTTGAGGCCCAGAAGTCCCTTCATAAGTGTACTCTTGCCCGCTCCGTTTTCTCCCAGAATGCAGAGATAGTCGCCCTGCTCTATTTTGAAAGTGAGATGCCGCAGCACTGTCACGCCGTCATAGGCGAATGCGAGATCTTCACATGTGATCAGACTCATTTTTTTACTCCTTCTCCGAGTGCTTCCCGAATCGTCTCCAGGTTCCCGCTCATCAGCGATACATAAGTTTCGCCGTTTTCCATCTGCTCCTTTGTCACGTTATGGCAGGAATGGTATGTGCGCTGCACAGCTCCCGTGCTCTCGCAGATCGCCCGTGCAATGTTCCCGTTGGAAAACTCGATGGAGAACACCACCGGGATCTGTTCCTCCCGGACCTTGTCGATCAGGAAGGCCAGCGTCGACGCGCTGGGCTCCGATTCCGACGAGCAGCCCGGAAACGCGGCAAAATAGTCCAGCCCGTACTCCTCGGCAAAATACCGGATCGGAAACCTGTCTCCGAACACCAGGACCTTCCGCTCCGCGTTCGCCGCGATCTCCCTGAACTGAGCGTCCAGTTCCAGGATCTTCGCCTCGTAATCCCGCGCATTGGCAAGGTAACCGTCCGCGTTCGCCGGATCGATCTCCGCCATCTTCTGCGCGATCGCTTCTGTGATCTCCGCCGCTTTCACAGGGGATGTCCACACATGTTCATCCGCCTCTTCGTGCTCTTCATGGGAAGAATCGCCGCCGTGAGCGTGTTCCTCCCCGGCTTCGTGATTGTGATCTTCCTCTTCTTCATGGGCTTCTTCGTGATCGTGGCCCTTTTCTTCCATCATGCCTTCCACGGATTCCTCAGCCACTGTCTCTGTAAGATCTACCAGACGCAGTGTTTCCGGTCTTTTGTCTCCCATATTCTCGAGGATCCGGTCCACCCACACATCGTTCTCACTGCCTGTATAGATGAAAAGATCGCAATTCTGTATTTCCTTGATATCCAGCGGAGTCGGTTCGTAGGAGTGCACTTCTTCTCCGGGCGAGAGAAGCATCCTGGCACTGACGGTCCCCGTGTCACCCGCGATCGCTCTGACAAAGTCGTACTGCGGGAAGATCGTCGTCACGATCTTCAGTCTCCCGTCATCCGGCTCCTCCTGCTTCACCGCGCAGCCCGTGGCTGCGGCCGCCGCAATGCCCGCTGCCAGAACCATCGCCATCAGCCGGGCACCGAACCGCCTTTTCCGGTTCTTCACTTCGGTCCCTCTTTCTTTCACTTCGTCCTCCTGCAGTCCTCGCAGATTCCGTAAAACAGCGTGCGCGTGCAGTCCAGTTCAAATCCGCCGCCTGAAAAGCCTTGCATCGCGGTTTCCACTGCTTTCCTCTCAATGTGGACCACTTTCCCGCACTTCTCGCATTTTCCGTGCACATAAGCGGATTTTTCTTCGTGTCCGTCCCTGAACTCATAGCAGGCTCCGGTCACTGCATCCACCATATACTTGTTGACGGCGCCTTCTTCAACCAGCCGGTCCAGCTGCCGGTAGATCGTCGCTACTCCTATAGACACCCCTCGCGCTTTGAGTTCGTCCAGGATCTGCCCCGCCGTCATGTGTTCTCTTTCGTTTTCCTGAAGGATCTCCAGGATCTCGTCTCTATGTTTTGTCTTATAAGATGTTCTTGCGCCCACCGGTTAAATGCCCCCTGCTCAACACAAAATCGAAAATGATTCTCATTTTTATTTTCAGAATTCTAATTATAGTGAAAACCCTTCCGCTGTCAATACTATTTTCTCCTTGTCATTTTCTTTTGAACGCAATAACATATGACTGAGTTTAAGAAAAAGGAGATCATCATGGCACGGACAATCAACGGAAAGACCACTACCCTCGCTCTGATCGGCGACCCGGTAGGCCACTCCCTCTCGCCCCAGATGCACAACTACGCCTGTGAGCTTCTGGGCCTGAATTACGTATATGTAGCTTACACAGTCAAAGAGGAAGACGTTCCCGCCGCTTTTGACGCGATGCGCGCGCTCGGCATCCGGGGCTTTAATGTAACCATGCCCTGTAAGATCGCCGCTTTTGAAAACGTCGACAAGCGCTCGGAAGCCGCCGAGATCATGGGCGCCTGCAACACCGTCATCAACGACGGCGGCGTACTCACAGGACACATTACAGATGGTGAAGGCTATGTCAACATGCTCCGCGACAAGGGCATAGAGGTCGCGGGCAAAAAAGTGATCGTCTGCGGCGCAGGCGGCGCAGGGACGGCGATCGATGTCCAGTGCGCTTTGGACGGCGCGCGGGCTGTTTCCATCTTCAACCGCAGGTCCCGGTCCTGGGACAGGGCTCTCGAGACGGCTGAAAAGATCAGAAAAGTCCGTCCCGGCTGCGCGGTCAAGGTCTGTGACCTCGCGGATCAGGCCCTGCTCGCCGAAGAGATCGCGGATGGCGATATTTTGGCAAACGGTACAAGTCTCGGTATGAAGCCTCACGAAGACCTGATGGTAGTGGAAGACCCTTCTGTTTTCCGCCCCGGTCTGGTTGTTACGGACGCGGTCTACAACCCGGTGGAGACCAGAATGCTCAGACTTGCAAAGGAAGCCGGGTGCGTCACCTTCGGGGGCAAAGGAATGCTGCTGTGGCAGGGCGTGGCCGCTTTCAAGCTGTTCACGGGCCGGGATATGCCGGTGGAAGAAGTGAAAGCCAGGTTTTTCGCAGACTGAATGATCAAAACCGATATAAAAAGAGGGACAGTGAAATCATGTCTTCACTGTCCCTCTTCTATGTTTTGATATGTATTTCCTTTACGCGATGGAAACCACCTTGTAATCGCGGTCCTCAACGGCCTCTTTGAGCTTCTCGTCAGCGACATCTGCGCTCAGCGTGACAACAGCCGTGCCTTCCTTGTGGCTTACGTCTGCGGATGCGACGCCGTCGATCTTCTCGAGAACCTTCTTCACGGTCGCCTCACAGTGCTCGCACATCATACCTTCGATCTTCATTGTCTTTGTCATAGTAGCTTCCTTTCTGCTGCGCTCCGCAGCTTCCCTTTCTTTGGTATATTCCGATAAAAGCTTTCCGTCCGCATCCGTCTGCACCGGATTCTTAAGCTTTACATCCTTATCTGCGCTTCTCATGTCAAATCCGTTGAGCCGCAGCGCATTGGTGACCACGCAGAAACTGGACAGGCTCATAGCCAGAGCGCCCAGCATCGGACCCATGGTGATCCCTAAAGGGCTCAGCGCGCCCGCCGCGACAGGGATCAGGATCGAGTTGTAGATCAGCGCCCAGAAAAGGCCCCACAGGATCGTCTTGTAGGTCTTGCGGCTCAGCCTCACAGCTGCGCTCACGTCCGTCAGGCGGCTGTTCATCAGTACTACATCCGCGGCGTCGATCGCGACGTCTGTACCCGCGCCGATCGCGATTCCGATATCCGCTCTGGTCAGTGCCGGCGCATCGTTGATACCGTCGCCCACCATCGCTACTTTGCCCTTTTCCTGCAGGCGGCGGATGATCTCCTCCTTGCCGTCAGGCAGCACACCCGCTACGACTTCGCTGACGCCGGCCAGCTTTCCGATGGCTTCTGCCGTTTTCTGATTGTCGCCTGTGAGCATGACCACGTGAATGCCCATGTTCTGCAGTTCTCTGACCGCCTGCGCGCTGTCCTCTTTGATCGGATCCGCCACCGCGATGATTCCCAGCAGCTGTCCTTCTTTGGCAAAATACAGCGGCGTCTTGCCTTCTTCCGCCAGCCGGTCGGTCAGATCCGCGAGGTACTTAAGCCATTTGACAAGGTCTCCTGACTTCCCGCGCTGGGCGGAAAGCCTGGTCATGATGAATTTCTGATTGCCGCTGCTGATCAGCGCTCCGTCGATCACGGCTGAGAGACCGTTTCCGGGAAGCGCCCTGAAATCCTGTATCTCTCTGGCCTTCACTCCGCCGGTGTATTCCACGATCGCCCTCGCCAGAGGGTGTTCGCTCTGCGCTTCGAGCGCGCCTGCAAGATACAGAAGTTCTTCTTCTGTCACGCCTTCGGCCGGGATCACCTCTGTCACGATCGGATGCCCGCTTGTGATCGTTCCGGTCTTATCCAGTGCCACGATCTGCATATTGCCGGTCTCCTGCAGTGCTTCCGCAGTCTTGAACAGGATTCCGTGCTTCGCGCCCATGCCGTTGCCGACCATGATCGCGACGGGCGTCGCAAGGCCGAGAGCGCAGGGACAGCTGACGACGAGGACCGAAATACCCCTTGCCAGTGCTGTTCCGACCGGCGCCTTCACGACAAAGAGCCAGATCAGTGTCACCGCGACCGCAATGACGATGACCGCAGGGACAAAGACACCGGAGATGGTATCCGCTATTTTGGCAATAGGCGCCTTTGTGGCCGCCGCGTCGCTGACCATCTTGATGACCTGGGACAGGCTCGTATCTTCACCTACGCGGGTCGCCTGGCAGCGCAGAAATCCCGACTGATTGAGAGTCGCTGAGGAAACAGGCGATCCGGGCTCCTTGTCGACCGGGATGGATTCCCCGGTCAGGGCAGCCTCATTGACCGCGCTCTCGCCTTCGATGACAATGCCGTCGACGGGGATCGTCTCGCCGGGTCTTACGACAAAGATATCTCCCTTCTGCACGAGATCGATGTCGATGGTCTCCTCGACGCCGTTTCTCTCGACATTTGCCGTTTTGGGAGCGAGCTTCATCAGCGATTTGAGCGCGTCCGTCGTCTTGCCCTTGGATCTTGCCTCCAGCATCTTTCCGACCGTGATCAGCGTCAGGATCATCGCTGCGGATTCAAAATAGAATTCCATCATGTATCTCATGACAGCTTCATGATTTCCGTCCACCTGCGCTCTCGTCATTGCCAGCAACATGACTGTGGAATACACAAAGGCCGCACCCGATCCCATCGCGATCAACGTGTCCATGTTGGGCGCGCCGTGGAACAGGCTCTTAAACCCGCTGATAAAGAACTTCTGGTTGATCACCATGACGATGCCGGCCAGCAGCATCTGTACGATTCCCATCGCCACATGGTTGCCGTCGAAAAACGCCGGCAGGGGCCATCCGAACATCATATGGCCCATCGAGAAATACATGAGCACCAGCAAAAATCCGAGCGATGCGATCAGTCTCTTCTTGAGGACCGGCGTCTCATGGTCTTTGAGGGCTTCTTCCTCCGCCGCGATCTTGGCCGTCAGGCTTCCCGCCTGTCTTCCGCTTTCCTGGCCCGCTCCCTTCGGCGACGCCCCATATCCGGCGTCTTCCACAGCTTTCATGATGTCCGCAGGCGAAGCGGTCCCTTCCACGCCCATCGTATTCGTCAGAAGGCTGACATTGCAGGATTCCACGCCCGGAACCTTATTCACCGCCTTCTCCACGCGCGCCTGGCAGGCCGCGCAGCTCATTCCTGTTACTGTATATTGATCCATAATTCACTCCTTATTGATCACGAGGCCAACCCCGCGACCAAAAACCCGGAAGCTTTGCGTAGTAAAGCTTCCAAAGTTGGGCGTCCTTCCGGGCGCCCAATCTTTTGCTCATTTCATCAGCTTCTGCAGCGTCTTCACCAGCTCATCCACTTTCTCGCTGCTGCCCGCCTGCACGTCTTCTGTCACACAGGTGTGGATGTGATCCGCCAGTATAACTTTTGTGAAGCTGTTCAGTGCCGCGTTGACCGCTGCCACCTGATTGATGATATCGATGCAGTAGGCATCCTCCTCCACCATGCGGCGGATCCCCCTGACCTGTCCTTCGATCCTGCTCAGCCGGTTCATCAGGTCCTTATGCTCCTTCTCCGTGCGCACTTTGGTGCGGCAACAGCAGTTTTCTTTGTCCATGCTTTCTATAGTGTTATCGGAAGATTCCTTTTTCGCAGACATCAGGTTTTCTCCTCAATGATAATTGCTGTGTTTTGTTTTCCTTACCCATCATATACCCCCACCGGGTATATTGCAAGCACAAATATACAGGGTGGGGGTATTTTCTCACATACCCCACCCCGGTATTTAAGGAGGTTTTGGGCACAGAACGGCCCATTCAGGAGTTTATACACAAATAGTTCTTCTCATCCGGCCATTACAGTACACTCGACAAGCTATTCTTCCGTTCAACTTGCCGATTTCAACGTCAAAGCGGTCAAAAACAAACTTTTCCACGTTATTCTCTTCATTTAAGCCAGCTGGATACCTTACATATTAATCTTTCTTTGTGTACAATTCTCAAAATTCTCCATCTGTGCCCAACCGACCCTTCCGTCCACATACTTAAACGGCTTCCAACCACATACTTAAGCGGCTTCCGACCACTTCTCCGCTCAAATATGATAAACTCTTGTAAATGCATCCCGCATCGGCACTATTTTTTGCACTGATTTCGAATTGGAGATCCGAATTTGCACTATTACATCGCCGACTGTCACTTTTTTCATAACAGTCTCAATTATCAGATGGACTGCCGCGGCTTCGCGGACGCCGAAGAAATGAACAATTACATGATCGAACAGTGGAACAAGAAGGTCCGCTGGAACGACGAGGTGGTTATCCTGGGCGACTTTTCTTACGGAAAAGCCGAAGAGACCAACAAGGTCCTGGAGCAGCTCAAGGGCATTTTGTGCCTTGTGGAAGGAAATCACGACCAGTTCGGACACCGGAAAGGCTACAATGCCGCCAGGTTCAAGTGGATCCGCCCTTATACCGAACTCAATGACAACAACCGTAAAGTGATCCTATGCCATTACCCGATCCTGTGTTACAACGACCAGTACCTGTTCGATGGAAACGGAAATCCCAGAACCTATATGCTTTACGGCCACGTCCACAACACCTGGGACGAAGAACTGATGGCTCAGGCGCAGTCACTGGCAAAGCAGCAGGTCCGCCGCCGCAGAGATGGTACAGAGTACAACCTGCCGTGCCAGATGATCAACTGCTTCTGCATGTATTCCGACTACACACCGCTTACTTTGGATGAGTGGATAGAGCTTGATGCCAAAAGAAGAGGCGCACCGCAATAAAGCGGTACGCCCTTTTTCATCTCGCTATTGCAGGCTTTACTCAGCCCTTCAGACCTCTGCTCTGCCTGTCCATGTCCTCTACGACGATGTCATAGATCTCGCCGAGAGAAGCTCCGTATTCCAGAATGAGCCAGGGCTCATTAGTGTGGAAGTGGATCTTGATCGGATCCCCGTCTCCGCCGACAGCCAGAAGACTGTCGCCCTTGAAGTGCTCGACGATGTAGTCGAAGACCTCGTCTTCATCAAGATCATCTCCGTCGATCAGAAGCTGTGTATCATATCTGAATTCAAGCATTTCGAAATTTCCTCCTTAGTATCGCAAACACTTACTATATGTACAGTTTACCGAAAAGAGGCTTCTAAATCAAGTTGACTCGGGCGCTCCCTCTTCTTCAACGCCTGCCTCAGCTTCTGCTGTGAAAGCCGTATCTTCTGTGTCGCTCACATAATCTGCCTCCTCTGTGAAGACAGAACCGCTCATCGGAATCTCTTTGGGAATAGGCTTCCTTGTGAGTATCTTCATGAACTCCTCGCCGGTAATGGTCTCGCGGAAATACAGGTACTCCGCCAGCTCGTCCATCTTGCGCTTGTTCTCCCGGAGGATATCCAGCGCTTTCTGATGCTGTCCGCGCACAAGCTCCACGACCTTCTTGTCGATCATGGACTGCGTCTCTGCCGAACAGGCAAGTGATGTGTCGCCGCCCAGATACTGGTTGTTCACCGTCTCCATGGCCACCATGTCGAACTCATCGCTCATACCGAAGCGCGTGATCATCGAGCGCGCCAGCTTTGTCGCCTGCACGATGTCGTTGGAAGCGCCGGTCGTCACACTGCCGAACTCCACTTCCTCCGCCGCGCGTCCGCCGCACAGTGTCGCGATCTTGTTCTCCAGCTCCTCCTTGCTCATCAGGTAATGGTTACCCTCTTCCTCCACCTGCATGGTGTAACCCAGGGCACCGGATGTGCGGGGGATGATGGTGATCTTCTGAACCGGCGCGCTGTGAGTCTGCATAGCTGCCACCAGCGCGTGTCCGATCTCGTGATAGGAGACGATCAGTTTCTCTTTATCTGTCAAAATAGCGTTCTTCTTCTGGTAACCGGCAATAACGACTTCAATACTCTCCTCGAAGTCCGCCTGGTTGGCGAATTTTCTGCCGTCCCGCACCGCGCGCAGCGCCGCTTCATTGACGATATTGGCGAGTTCCGCGCCGGATGCGCCTGCTGCCATCCTCGCTATTTTGTTAAAATCGATGTCAGAACTGCATTTGATCTTCTTGGCGTGTACCTTGAGGATATCCTCCCTGCCCTTAAGGTCGGGGAGTTCCACAGGCACGCGTCTGTCGAAACGTCCGGGCCTTGTCAGCGCGGGGTCGAGCGCCTCAGGGCGGTTGGTCGCCGCGAGGATCACGACGCCGGTGTTCTCTTCAAAACCGTCCATCTCCGTGAGCAGCTGGTTCAGGGTCTGCTCGCGCTCGTCATTGCCGCCGACGAGAGAACCGTCACGCTTTTTGCCGATCGCGTCGATCTCGTCGATGAAGACGATGCAGGGTGCCTTTTCCTTAGCCTGCCTGAACAGGTCGCGGACCTTTGATGCGCCCATACCTACGAACATTTCGACAAATTCCGATCCGGAAATGGAGAAGAAAGGCACATTGGATTCGCCTGCTACCGCCTTGGCCAGCATGGTCTTACCGGTTCCGGGAGGGCCCACCAGAAGGATTCCTTTGGGCATAGCCGCGCCAATCTCCTTGTACTTGGCCGGGTTATGCAGGTAATCCACAACCTCCTGCAGCGACTCTTTGGCTTCCTCTTCGCCTGCCACGTCGGAGAAGCGGATTCCCTCCGTGGACTGGACGTAGACCTTGGCGTTGCTCTTGCCCATTCCGAACATCATGGAATTAGGGCCGCCGGCCTGATTCATCATCTTCTTGCTGAGGAAGGACCAAAGTCCCCAGAAAATGAAGATCGGCACAACCCAGGAAATCAGAAAGGACAGGATCGGAGACATAGGCTGCACGATATCACTGCCGAACTTGACATTGTGCTCGTGCAGGCGGTTTGCCAGATCCAGGTCCGTGACCGGAGCCGTCGCGTAAGCCTTTCCATCGTTGTCGGTAAACAGAATCTGCGAGGAAGTGATCTCTACTTCCTTTATCTGGTCATTCTCTGTCATAGTGATGAAAGTGTTGTAATCCGTCTCCGTGATCTGCGCCTGTTTGAGCGACGGCATGATCATGCTGTTAAGAAGGATCATCACAACGGCCACCAATATGATATATGTGATCAATTGCTTTTTTGGCTGCTTTATTTCGTTCATATATAAACTCCTTTCGAATAAGATATATTATCACCATGTCCGAAAAAGTGTAGAAACAATTCCGAAAATGTATCTTAAAAAAGGATAAACACGCCTAACTTCCCCTCTTCCGGCTTTTATTTATCAAATTCTTTGGCCAGTACCCTGAACAGTTCTTCTGTATCGATCGGTTTTTTGAGGTATCCGTCCATGCCTGCATTCAGGCACTTCCCCTCAAGATCGTCATAGGCGTCCGCCGTGAGTGCGATGATCGGAATCGTCAGGGCGTCCGCAGTTCCGCTCTCTCTGATCGCCTTAGCCGCTTCCTGTCCGTCAAGAAGAGGCATCATCAGATCCATGAGCACTGCCTGGTAGTGGTAGGACCCTTTACTGCAGAACATCTCCACGGCTTCCCTTCCGTCCCTTGCCAGTTCCGAATGAACGCCCCTGTTCTCCAGGATCTTCATGATGACTTCAGCGTTGATACTGTTATCCTCGGCTACCAGCACGTTTTTCCCATACAGGACGTTATCCTCGTATGTGGTGAATTTCTTTCTATGAAGGCGGATCTGCTCCTCCGACGCCAGTTCGTACTCCAGCACAACAGTAAATGTTGTCCCTTTTCCCTTCACGCTCTCGCAGTTGATGGTGCCCTGCAGCAGGTCCACCAGGTTCTTGCAGATGTAAAGGCCCAGTCCCTGTCCGTCTCTCAGCGCGATATTCTCGCGGTTTTCCTGCTCAAAGGGCATGAACATCTTCTTGCGGAATTCCTCGCTGATCCCCATTCCATTGTCCGTGATAGTGTAGACGTGTCTTGCCCTGCCGTTTTTATAGGTCACGTTGGTGACAAAATCTACCGTGCCTCCCGGTTTCGAGAACTTGACCGCATTGCTCAGAAGATTTATGAGGATCCTCTCCACATATTCCGTATCCATCATGACATACCGGTCTTCGCAGCCCTTGATCTTTGCTCTGAACAGAAGGCCTTCCTCAGCCGCTTTCTGGCTGATGATCGAATTCACCTCCTCGATCACCCGGGTCTCCCTGGCGGCAACACTCACTGTTACCGCTTTGCCGGCGTTGATCCTGCTGGTCTCGAGGACCTCGTCGATAAGCCCCATAAGGTACCTGCCGGATGACTGGATCTTCTCCAGATTTTCCTTTATCTCCGGAGTCAGTTCCTTCGACTGCAGGGCCAGCTGCACAAGACCGATGATCGCAGTCATGGGAGTCCGCATATCATGGCTCATGTGGGACAGGAATGTCTCCTTCTCCCTGCCGGACTGGACTGCGGCGCGGAGCGCCTTGGCCATCTCCTCGATCTGCTGCTGGTCATTGACCTGCTTCGTAGTGTCCACAAATGTGATCACAAGACCTCTCAGTCCCGACTCCTCTTCCTTATCCTCAACCTCCAGTATCCGGGCGTCCGGAATATGGTAGTCTCTCTCCTTTTCCCGCTCGATCGCTTTATAGGGCGCGATCCTGACCAGGTATGTCTTGCCTGTTACGGATGCGCAGTTCTTCTCGATCGGCTTCATCGTGGCCAGCACCTGTTTGCACAGAGCGATCAGGTCGATGGTGGCAAAATTGAAAGCGATGTAGCGCAGAGACCGCCCTACATCCTGGTCTTCCATGTGGAATTCCGACGAGATGTATTCCGTGAACTTGCGGATATTCAGGTTTCTGTCAACCATGATGATACCGACAAGCGTCGTAGACAGGAAGTTGGCCATATCGTCGTTGAGGGTCGCGAGCTCGTTGACCTTGGTCTGATATTCTGAATTTACCGTATAGAGCTCCTCATTTACACTCTGAAGCTCTTCGTTGGAACTCTGCAGTTCCTCATTGGCCGTAAGGAGCTCCTCGTTGGCCGCCTGCAGCTCCGCGTTGACGCTCTCGAGTTCTGTCACAGTCTTTTTCAGATTGTCCTGCGCCACATGCAGGTCTTTCTCCAGGTCCGTGATCCTCTCCGAGGCCGCGGTATCGGCCTTATACTTCTCCAAATTGATCTCGCTGGGCTGCTCATTCGTGCGCAGGAAAGCAATAACGGTCATCCCCGTCTCCGATCCCAGCCGGTCACGGAGCGGCTGTCCTACCAGAGAGATCGTCTCGCGATGTTCCCCGATCTTCACCGGAATGCCCTCGTAGGCCACCCGTTCCTGCTTCTCCCTGGACTCCTTGAGTGCCTTGGAAACAGCTATCTTGAGCTCCGGCTTTACGAGATTAAAAATATCCAGAGTCACCGCACCGACCGGCAGCGTAATAAATTCCTTGCAGTTTCCGTATGTGTGGACGAGCTGGTTCTTCTCATCCACCAGGACGCTCGCCGGCATCAGCATCTCCAGGATGCGGGTATCCAGTTCTGCCGAATTATAAGACAGATCCGGTTCCGTCACATTGTGCAGGATCCCCACGGAGCCCATATTCTTCTCCACTTCCTGCATCGTATAGGTAATATGTTCATGGGAGGGCGCCTTGCCTGACGCGTTGTGCACAAAGATCTTCTCGTTGGCGCATACAACCCTGAAGACATCGTCATAATCGATCACCGATTCGCTTCTTCCAAGAAACAGGTATCCCCTGTCATTCAAAGCCATATGGAAAATCGCGAACAGGTTTCTCTGAAGTATATTCTGGAAATAGATCAGCAGATTCCGGCAGCTGATCAGGTCAAGTTTTCCGAAAGGCGGATCCTGGAAAACATTGTGCTGCGCGAACACGATCATCTTGCGGATCTCGTGGCCGACCACATAGCGGTTCCCCTTGCGGGTAAAATACCGGCTAAGGCGCGTCACGCTCACATCCTCACTGATGTTGTCGCCGTAGATGCCTCTGCCTGCCACAGCTATGGAATCCGCGTCCAGATCCGTAGCAAAGATCTTCACGTCTCTTCTCACGCCCAGTTCTTCCATTACTTCCGCGAACAGGATCGCTATCGAATAAGCTTCCTCACCCGTGGAGCAGCCCGTCACCCAGACACGAAGCTGGTCTGTCGGCGTCGCGTTTTTGACCAGGTCGTAGATCACCCGGTCTTTGAGCACTTCAAAATAGTCAGGATCCCTGAAGAAACTGGTCACGCCGATCAGGACTTCCTTGGCCAGAAGCCTCGCCTCGTCCGGGTTGTTGGACAGATACTTCACGTATTCCTGAAGGTTCCGGTTATGAGTGACCACAATACGCCTTTCTATGCGGCGCAGGATCGTAGTCTGTTTGTAATAGGTATAATTGACATTTGTGACATTGCGAAGGATCGAGAATACCTGCACCATCAGGTCGCCGTCGCTCAGCTGCAGCCTGTTGCCTGCATCCACCGTGGAAGCCGCGATGTGTCTCATCTCTCTCGCGATGCTGTCCGGCGTCAGGACCATGTCCACAAAACCGGTGGCGATGGCGTTTCTCGGCATACCGTCAAATTTGGCGCTTTCCGGCGCCTGCACGATGATAACGCCGTTTTTGTCTTTTATAGAGCGGATCCCGTTTGTGCCGTCTGATCCCGTTCCGGACAGGATGACCGCTACCGCTCTGTTCTCATAAGCCGCAGCCAGAGAACGGAAAAAGACATCAATCGGATGATTGATATTCCTGTGGTTATATTCTTTTAGGCGGAGCACATCGGAGACGATCTCCAGATTGTACTTGGGCGGGATCATATAGATATGGTTGCGCTTTACGCGCATTCCATCCTGCGCTTCCACCACGGGCATAGCCGTGTCCTTGCTCAAAATATCCGCCAAAAGGCTCTTGTGATCGGGCGACAGATGCTGAATGATGACGAAGGCCATGCCCGTATCGCCGGGAAGGAAGGTAAGAAACTGCTGCAGCGCTTCCAATCCTCCTGCCGAAGCCCCTATTCCAACTACGCAGCTGGGCTGCGCGTCTCTATCCATTTTCTGATAATCTGTGTTTTCGCTCATTAAAGTAACACCGCTTTCCATGAAGGCCATTTAAAGAGGCCGGTTGTAATGCTGCTTCTGTCTAAAACTGAATTCCACTCCATTCTCATTCTATCTCTTTTGGGAAAAAAATGGTACTATGGACAGAAGAAAGGAATCAAGATCATGCTCTTATCACTTATCGTACCCTGCTATAATGAACAAGATGCACTCCCTCTTTTTTACCGGGAAACTATATCTGTCCTCAAGAATATGGACTGCGATTATGAGCTTATTCTGATCAATGACGGTTCAAAGGATAAGACTCTGTCCGTCATGAAGGAACTGGCCGCGTCAGATCCCTGTGTGTTCTACTACTCCTTTTCCAGAAACTTCGGTAAAGAAGCCGCCATGTACGCCGGATTCTGCAACGCGCGGGGCGATTACGTCGCTGTCATGGACGCCGATCTGCAGGATCCGCCGTCCCTTCTCCCCGAAATGGTACGGATACTGGAGTCAGGCGAATACGACAGTGTTGCGACAAGGCGCGCAGACAGGGCAGGCGAGCCGCCGGTCCGAAGCTGGTTCGCCCGCAGATTCTACAGCCTGATCAACAGGATCTCCGACGCGGATATCGTGGACGGAGCGAGAGATTTCCGGCTGATGACCCGGGACATGAAAGAGGCCATTCTCTCCATGGGTGAATACAACCGCTTTTCCAAGGGGATTTTCGGCTGGGTCGGCTTTAAGACCTACTGGCTTCCCTATGAGAATGTAGAACGCGTCGCGGGGGAGACCAAGTGGAGTTTCTGGAAACTGTTCAAATATGCCATTGACGGCATCATCAATTTTTCCAACGCACCGCTCAGCATCGCCTCCTGGTTCGGAATAATGATGACTTTCTTTTCCTTCCTCTTCCTGGTCATTATCGTTATCCGCCGGCTGATCTGGGGCGATCCCGTCGCGGGCTGGGCCTCCACGATCTGCGTGATCATCTTTATAGGGGGCCTGCAGCTCTTCTGCCTGGGGATCATCGGGCAGTATCTGGCCAAGACCTACTTGGAAACCAAACACCGGCCTCACTACATCATTTCCGACACCAATGCGGAACATGCGCAGAAGATCCGGTGATCATCCGTACAAAATAAGCGAACGGACCGGACTCCCCGGGGAGCCGGTCCGTTTTTATCATATCAGCCTTTATCCAGGATCGTCAGGATCTTGACGACAACATCTTCCGCGTCCCCGGTCTCCTCAATGACCGTGTCCGCGTATTTCTCATACAGGACCACCCTTTCGTCGTAAAGGTCCCGCAGAGTCTGCCCTTTCTTAAGCGCAACTCCTCTCTTTTTTATATTCTTAAGCCTCTTGCTGATCGTCTCATAATCCGTTTTCAGGTACATAATGTGCCCGATCTTCTTAAAGTGGCGCATCGCCTCCTCTCCATAGACGGCGCTGCCTCCCGTAGCGATCACGCAGTGGTCCGCCTCGACTGCCGCGTTCACCCTGTTCTCCACTTCGAGAAAGCCGTCGACGCCGATCTCCTCGATGATCTGGGACAGGCGCTTCTTCTCCGCTTTCTGGATCATGATATCCGTATCTATAAAGTCGTAGCCGATCACCTTCGCCAGAATGACGCCGACCGTGCTCTTTCCGGAAGCCGGCATCCCTATCAGGACCAGATTCGTTCTCCCCATTTTTCCTGCTGCCTCCGTTTCTGTATCGATCCCTGATTGTTCCTTCCATACCAGTATATAACATCTCATTAGCAAGTGCACGAAACGGGAAACTGTTGTAGAATAATATAGTTATGTTTTCAATCTGTTTCGAAAGGATCCTATGAAGCCAAAATATCGGACTCTGTTTTTTGTCCTCATTCTCCTCTTCATGACCGTCCTGCCCGGGCGAAGAGTCTCTGCCGCGCCCGTCGCGTCAGCTGCACAGCAGCATTCCTCTCTGCAGCTTGTCAGTCTGAGCGCCGCTGCCGGTACAGGCTGGCAGTATAAAAACGGCATCTGGTACTATTATGACCCTGACGGCAGCATGCACACCGGATGGCTGTATTACCGCGGAGCGTGGTACTATCTGGACAGTTCCGGCGCCATGAAAACGGGATGGCTCAAAGATAACGGATCATGGTATTTCCTGGACACTTCCGGCGCTATGAAAACCGGGTGGCTCAAAGACCGCGGAAAATGGTACTTCCTGAAAGATAACGGAGCCATGGTGACCGGATGGCTTGATCACAACGGATCGCGGTATTATCTGGATGCTTCCGGCGCCCTGAAGACAGGATGGCTGAAAACAGACGGTAAATGGTATTATTTAAGCTCTGCCGGAGCAGTACAGACAGGCTGGCAATATATCAGCCGCAAATGGTATTACCTGTCAGGGAAGGACAATGGAGCAATGCTGACCGGATGGCAGGAAATCGGTGGCAAGCAGTATTATCTCAATCCGTCCGGCGACATGGCAGACGGATTCCGTATCCTGAACGGCAAAGCTTACTATTTTGGCTCTGACGGAGCGCTCAAAAAAGACTGGGCATCGAAAAACGTGATCGTCATCGATCCCGGCCACTCCTCCGAGATCCCGGCCGGACAGGTGCCGCTCGGCCCCGGCTCCGACGAAATGAAGGACGCCGATAACTACGGCGCCGTCAGCGTCACGACCGGTCTTCATGAGTACGAACTTGTCCTCGACGTCTCTCTCATGCTCAGGGATAAACTGGAGGCCAGAGGCTACAAGGTCGTCATGGTCCGCACGACCAACACCGGCAAATACAGCTGCCTTGACCGCGCGAAAGTCGCAAATGACAATAACGCGGCGATTTTTCTGCGGGTCCATGCCAACGCGGCTCCTAAAGATCATTCCAAGAACGGCGCAATGACGATCTGTATCACCAAAGATAACGAATTTATCCCCTCAATGTACAAGAAGTCCCGGCTTCTGTCCGATATGATCCTGAATAATTATGTCGCAACGGTTGGCTGCTACAACGAGGGCGTATGGGAAAGGGACGATATGGTCGCGAACAATTGGAGCAAAGTCCCCACTACTCTGGTGGAGCTCGGCTATATGACCAATGAAAGAGAAGACCGGCTGATGCAGACAGACGCTTATAAAGAAAAAATGGCGAACGGCCTCTTATACGGCGTCGACGCTTATTTCAAGGCGGTGCTGAAGTGACCGGCGCTGTCAGAACATAAATAAGAGCAGGATTTCGACTGATGAAATCCTGCTTTTATATTGCCTTTTATTATGGACTGCTCCGCTCAGAGGTCCTTACCTTGCGCCTCTTTCCTCCGCGTCGGTGAGGATATGCCGGATCCTGCCAAATACCCGGGAAAGCTTTTTCCGGTTCTCGTCCTCCTTGCAGATTTCCAGCACACGGGAATCTCTTCCGTAGGCTTTCCGCAGCCTCTCATACTCATTCGCGAATTCGTCCTGCTCCTCAGATGCAGACTCACAAGAGATCACAAGCCTTGCGCTGCGTACTCCCTTCTCCGATGCTGCGGCCATCTTCCTGAAAGCGTCATCCGCGATCCTGTGATCCGCACAGAACATCATCAGCGTATGCAGCATTCCCTCGTCGAACAGAAAGATCCTGTGGGATCTGATCATTCTCCGATACCAGAATGAATAGGCCGCCAGATTCCTGAACACGCGCTTTTCATTTTCATAAACTCCAAAGCTGCCGGCCGGCTCCTCCTTCTGCAGGATCCCCCGCAGCCTGTCGCGCAGCCATCGCGCGTCAGCGCTCAGGAAGATCAGCGCGCCCGCTATTACTCTCAATAACTTCCAGCCGATGCTGTGCCTCAGTTTGGCAGAGACGTTGACATAGTCGACTTCTCTGCGTTTCAGTTCCTTCTCGATCAGCTCTGTGAGCTCTGTCTTTCCGCTCCCGGGAAGACCAATACATTCAATTACCATCCCTTGCCTCCGGCCGGATCCATCTCCGGTCACAATCGTAATTCTACCGTATGCTCCCGATGAAAGCAAGCCGGCAAAACAGTCCCCGATCCTTCCTCATTAGCAAGTGCGCCATATGGCAGACGAATTTCAATCGTTAAGAAACATATAGGAAAATCCGTTTTATAATAGTATAATGACGATAATGTAATAAGAAAGAGGCATTATAACATATGGCAAAAATACCCTTTAATATTCCGCCCTTCATCGGCACGGAACTTCAATATGTACAAGAAGCCGTCGACGCGCACAAGATCTGCGGAGACGGCCAGTTTACAAAGAAATGCAACGCCTGGATTGAAAAGCGCTTCGGCGCGGTCGGCGCTCTTTTGACCACCAGCGGCACCACAGCTCTGGAAATGGCGACACTGCTGTGCGGCCTGGAAAAAGGCGACGAAGTGATCCTTCCGAGTTTTACCTTTTCGAGCACTGCCACATCTATCGTACTTACAGGCGCTACACCGGTATTCATCGATATTCGTCCCGACACAATGAATATTGATGAGACTAAGATAGAGCAAGCCATCACAGATAAGACCAAGGCTATCATGGCTGTTCACTATGCAGGCGTATCCTGTGAAATGGATACGATCATGGAGATCGCCCGCAAACACGGGCTCAAAGTCATCGAAGACGCGGCACAGGGCGTCATGTCCACCTACAAAGGGAAAGCTCTCGGCACGATCGGTGATTTCGGCTGCTATTCTTTCCATGAGACCAAGAACTACTCTATGGGCGAAGGCGGCGCGCTGGTCCTTAATCACAGAGAAGACCTTGAACCCGCCGAGATCCTCAGAGAAAAGGGAACTGACAGAGCCCGCTTCTTCAGAGGACAAGTGGACAAGTACACCTGGGTTGAATACGGCAGCAGTTACCTGCCCAGCGACATGAACGCCGCCTATCTCTGGGCGCAGCTTCAGGAAGCGGACCGCATTAATGAAAACCGGCTCGCGACATGGAATGCTTACAACGAGGCATTCTCCCCCCTGGCCGCAGAGGGCAAGCTGATTCTTCCCACGATCCCTGAAGAGTGCGTGCACAATGCTCACATGTATTATGTAAAACTCAAAGATCTGCGCCAGAGGACAGACTTTATTAACTATCTCCGGGACCGCGATATCAGCAGCGTATTCCATTATGTGCCGCTGCACTCCTCCCCGGCCGGCAGGCGTTTCGGACGCTTCTGCGGAGAAGACGTCTACACTACCGCTGAGAGCGACCGCCTGACCAGACTTCCGCTGTACTACGGCATGACCGCCGAAGACCGCGACAGGGTAATCGATACCGTTCTTTCCTATTTTGCATAAGAACAGGAGTCACACGTGAATATTGACATGATTCATAAAAGCGGTAAGAAACTCATCAGTTTCGTCATTCCGTGCTATCACAGCGAAGGGTCCGTAGGACTCGTCATAGATGAAATTCGTCAGGTCGTCTCGGAACGGCCTGATTTTACTTATCAAATCATTGCCGTCAACGACTGCTCCCCGGACAATCTGCTCGAAGTCATCAAAAGAGAGGCGGAGAATGATCCGCAGGTCATCGCCATTGACCTGGCCAAAAACGGCGGGCGGCACAACGCGCTGATCTGCGGCTGTCACTTTGCCGACGGCGATTACGTCGTCTTCATCGATGATGACCAGCAGTGTCCCACCGACAGGCTCTGGGATCTCATGGATCCCCTCCTGAACGGAAACGCCGACGTCGCTATTGCCAAATACCCTCACAAGACCCAGTCCGCCTTCAAGAATTTCGGCTCCAAAGTCAACGACGCAGTGGCCACATGGCTCCTGGGCAAGGACAAAGACCTGAAATTCTCAAATTTCTCCGTTATGAAGCGCTTTGTCAAGGATGAGGTCATCAAGTACAAGAACCCCTATCCCTATCTCTCGGGCCTCATGCTCCGCTCCACGAAGAACGTGGTGAATGTAGAGATGGAGGAGCGGGAGCGCACGATCGGGGTCGGCCACTACAGCTTCAGGAAGTCTTTTGCCCTGTGGATGAACAGTTTCACGGCCTTTTCCGTCAAACCCCTCCGCTTTGCGACAACCTGCGGTATCACCTTTGCCTTCATCGGCATGCTGATGGTCGTATACACGGTCATCCACAAGCTCGTCAATCCCAATGTGGCGATCGGGTACAGTTCCCTCATGTCCATCATCCTGTTCATCGGCGGAATGATCATGTTCATGCTGGGGCTGATCGGCGAATACATAGGAAGGATCTACATCTCCCTGAATAACTCCCCTCAGTTCGTGATCCGCGACATCTACGGGCAGACTGACGGAAAGAAAGAGGATACATAAATGCAGAACATACTTATAATCGGAGCAGGCGATTTCCAGCTTCCGCTGGTGCAGAGGGCATCTCAGTCCTACAACGTCCTGCTCGCCGCGCCGGTGATCTCCGACGCGTTTAAACCATATATCACAGATTCCCTGCTCATCGATGTCCGCGACGAAGAAGCGATCCTTGCTTACGCGCGCGAGCATTCGATCTGCGGCGTAATAACCGATCAGACCGATATTGCGGTCCGTTCTGTCGCTTACGTGGCGGAGAATCTGGGGCTTCCCGGAATCGGCTCCGAGACCGGCCGCCTCTTCACTGACAAGAGCCTCATGAGGGACCGCATGGCGCAGCTCGGCATTAAGCTGCTGCCTCACCGCACAGTTTCCTCTGAGAAAGAGGGGCTGCAGTTCTACAGGGAGATCGGCGGAGACATCATTATAAAGCCCCTGGATACCCAGGGAAGCAGAGGTGTGCAGATCTGCCGCGGCGAAGAGGAACTCCGGTCAAAATATGCAGAGGCCGCCCGCTGGTCCTCAAATCACCAGGTCTTAATCGAGCGCTATGCGACCGGACGTGAATTTGTGGTAGAAGGCATTGCCGTTGACTACGAATTTCAAAACGCATGTATCGGCGATACTCTCTATTTTGACCTTCCCGACGCTTTTGCTGCCAAAAGCCGCATTTTCCCCACAACGGCAGACGACGAACTTCGTCAGCGCGTTCTCGACCTGAACACGAAGATCATCACCGGCTTTGGCCTCAGACAGGGGCTCACTCACAGCGAGTTCATCATGGACGGCGACGACATCTATCTGATCGAGACAGCCGCAAGGGGCGGCGGAGTGTTCATCTCCTCCGACCTGATCCACTACTCCTGCGGTCTCGACACAGAAGGCTTCCTTCTCGATATCGCCACCGGCAAACAGAAAGGCCTTCCTGAAATTCTTCCCCAGCAGTGTGTCTGCGGATACCTTGCATTCTATATTCCGACAGGCAAGGTCCTGAGTGTACAGGGCGTAGAGGAAGTGCAGGCCCTTCCTTATGTTCACCGAAATCAGCTCGGCAAGCTCAAAGCCGACATCGAAAACAAAGACGGCCACACCGACAAGACATCCCGGCTGGCTCTGATCATCAGCGCGCCGGACCGCGATACTTTCAAAGAGCGTGCCGCGCACGTCCGCGAACTGCTTCAGGTCGAAACTGAAACCGCTGACGGCATTAAACCCCTTATTTGGGAGTGAGGTTCATACGTGTTAGATAATTTTCTGAGTAAAAGAAGTAATATTATTCTTCTGGCGATCGTCGCCGTATTTATGGAGAGCCTGACCTCTCCCTGTCTCAAGCTTGGCGGCAGGTACCCTTTCATGTCCGCCGGCTACATCGCCTGGTTCTGTCTTGCCGTGCTGATTCTGGGCTTTTACGCTGTCTGCTGGCAGCTGATCCTGGAAAAGCTGCCGCTGACCACCGCTTACCTCAGAAGAGGTTTCAGCTACATCCTGATCTTCGTATGGGCCAGAGTGATCTTTCATGAGGCAATTACCTGGAAACAGATCCTTGGCATCCTTGTCATTACGATCGGAATGGTCATCAGCATCAGTGACGAGAAATCGAACTGACCGCTCCCGCAGAATCCCAAATGGAGGAAACTATGAATTCCGAACTTTTTACCCCGGCCTTCTGTTACGGAGCTGCCATCTTCGCCGCTTTCGTCACAGCTCTGAGCCAGATCATCCTCAAAAAACAGGCCAATATCACGGAAGCCCGTAAGAGCGGCTTTTTCAGCAAATTTCTGAATCCCCGCGTCATCATATCTTACGGCCTTCTCTTCTCAACACTTGTGATCAACCAGGTAGCACTGATCCATGTACCGGTATCAGTAATGCCTTGTATCACGGCGACCAGTTTTGTCTGGGTCTTCATCATGGGAGTCCTGATCCTCGGCGAGAAGGTATCCCGCCGCAAGGCTCTGGGCGTCGCCATCATCATTCTGGGAGTAATCGTCTCCCGCCTGTAAACCGCTCTGCCGGTTCATATAACAGCGCATAATAATAGACCTCAGAAACCTTTCGATTTCTGAGGTCTTTTTATCATCGATTTCCGTACATCTTCTCGTAGTAGTTCCGGTACTCCCCTGAGCGGATCGTCTCCCACCACTCCTGATTGTCCAGATACCAGTGAATCGTCTTCTTAATGCCGTCCTTAAACATTGTCTCCGGCAGCCATCCCAATTCCGCGTGGATCTTGGCGGGATCAATGGCGTAGCGCTGGTCATGTCCCTTGCGGTCAGTTACATAAGTGATAAGGCTCTCCGGCTTTCCGAGTTCCGCGCAGATCAATTTAACAATATCGATATTCCTCATCTCGTTGTGGCCGCCGATATTGTAAACCTCTCCGACCCGTCCTCCCCGGAGGATAAGATCGATCGCCTTACAATGATCCTCTACATACAGCCAGTCTCTGACGTTGAGCCCCTCTCCGTATACGGGCAGCGGCTGGTCATGCAGTGCATTGGCGATCATCAGAGGAATCAGTTTCTCAGGAAACTGGTAAGGTCCATAGTTATTGGAGCATCTGCTGATCGTCACAGGAAGGCCGTAAGTCCTGTGGTATGCCAGAACAAGCAGATCGGCGGAAGCCTTCGAAGTGCTGTACGGGCTGCTGGTGTGGATCGGCGTCTCTTCCGTAAAGAAGAGATCCGGTCTGTCCAGCGGAAGATCTCCGTATACTTCATCAGTAGATACCTGATGGAACCTGCCGATCCCGTATTTCCTGCAGGCATCCATAAGAACGGCTGTCCCCATTATATTTGTCTCAAGGAAAATGCCGGGATTTTCAATAGAGCGGTCTACATGAGATTCCGCGGCAAAATTTACCACGACCTCCGGCTTTTCCTCCGCAAACAGGCGGTCTACACCTTCTCTGTCGCGGATATCAAGTTTCACAAAGCGAAACTGCGGATGATCCATCACAGATTCCAATGTAGACAGGTTGCCGGCATAGGTAAGGCTGTCCACACATATGATCCTGTCCTCAGGATGTTTCTCCAGCATATAAAAAACGAAATTGGATCCGATAAAACCGGCTCCTCCTGTCACGATAATATTCAAGATCTGTCCTCCTGTCTTGTTATTAATCTCAGTGCTTTATTCATTATAACTAAAAAGCGCCCTCAAGCCAATACAGCAGAGAAAAAGATGGTGCTGTCCTGCAGGACAGCACCATCCGTTATTCTTCTTATGATTGATTCTGCGATCAGGAATTGTAAACAACAACCTTTGTTCCGAAAGGAATGTTGTCCCATACCCACTCAGCATTCTCAAGTTCAAGTCTGATGCAGCCATGAGAATAGGTTGTTCTCAGCTCATCATCAAGGATCTTCCAGCTCTGCTCGTACGGATTGCCTCTGGTTCCTTTGTTGAACAGGATCGAATGGAAATAGTTTCCTGCGGAAATGTGGCAGGCAAATGCAGCACTGGAGAAGTCAAAGTCTGCCCAGCCCCATGTCGCGTCACGCTTTGTGACATGATCATCAATGGTAAATACACCGTTAGGCGTATCTGATCCGCCATGTGTGCAGTCCCAATCCTTGATTCGTTTCCAGTTGTTCTTGCTTCCCTTATAAACACGGACTTTAAATGTGGACTTATCCACAAGGATCAGATAGTTGGTGCCGCTGGAATAGCCCTGGGCTTTATTATCCATGAGATCGCCCCATCTGCCGTATTCATCGAGATAGTAGCTCTTACCGTTTTCCTTGATCGTTGTATCTCTGTAGAGAGTACCATCTGCATGTGTGTAATACCAGTAAGCGCCATTCTTCTTCCAACCTTTTCCGGTACCCATCTTTCCGTTTGTATAGAAGAAGTAATAATCATTTGCCGTGTTGCCAGCTGTCTTGCAATATCTGGGAGTTGTAGCCATTGCTCCTCCCTTGGCAGGATCCAGGTAGTACCAGTATCCTTTGTACGGTACCCAAAGGGTTGCCATGGAGCCGCTTGAGAACATAAAGTACCAATTATTATTTATTTCATTCCAACCGGTCGCCATAATGCCGTTGGTTTTTAAGTAATACCAGTTTCCGTTAACCTGCCTCCAGCCTTTTGCCATAGATCCTGAAGGATCGAAGTAATACCACTTGCCATCAATTTTCTTCCAGCCGGTGATCATTCCTCCATCCTCCGGGGACAGATAATACCACTTGCCATCAATCTTCTGCCAGCCGGTCTGCATTCCGCCGCCGGTACTGAAATGACGCCATTTGCCGTCAATCTTCTGCCAGCCGGTCACCATTTTTCCGCTGGGATCAAAATAATAGTTCCAGTTGCCAAGTTTCTGCCAGCCGATCTGCATCGCTCCGTTTCCATCGAAGTGATACCACTTGCCGTCGATCTGCTGCCAGTCTTTGAGCATGGCGCCGCCCGGGCCGAAGAAGTACCAGTTTCCGTCAATCTTCTGCCATTTGGTCACCATTTTTCCGCTGGGATCGAAATAATAGCGATGGCCGTTCAAATCCTGCCAGCCGATATGCATCGCTCCGTTTTCATCGAAGTGATACCACTTGCCGTCGATCTGCTGCCAGTTTTTCTGCATTACGCCGTTAGCATCAAAATAATACCAACTGCCGTCAATCTTCTTCCAACTGGTTACAGGCTTTCCTTCGCTGCCATAATAATACTTGTTGGAACCCTCTTCTACCCAGCCTGTATTAATGGATGCGTCAGTCGAAGCGTCCTGCTTGGCGTCCTTTACATCCACAACTACTTCAGGCTCTACAACTGCAGCGATCTCGGTGTCTGTAATACCTTCTGCCGCATTTTCAATGTCTTCAGCTGTAGACTCTGCCGCTGCGTTCTCTTCCTTCGTTTCAGTAACTACCTGTGCTTCCTGGCCTGTGGTGGTTCCCTCGTCAGCAGCTGTCTCATCCTTTCCTTTTTCCGTAGGAACAACAGCTTCTTCCTCAACCGAAACGCCCTCACCGGGAATCTCTTCCGGAGCTGCCTCTGTCACGACTTCTGTGGTTGCAGTTGCAGCTGTCTCTGCTGCGCCTGCACCGGCGACAGGAATCGAAGCAAACGTAAGAGATAACGCCAGCAATAATGCCCATCTACGTTTCATTCTTTTCTCCTCTCCTGCTAAATGTTACAGAAAAATTATAATTGTTACGTTATTAATACTGCATTAATATACTACACTATTCTTTACAATAAATCCACCGTTAATTTACAAAAAATACAAAATCCTTTTTGTACTATAATTCGTACAAAAGGACTATACTCGGCCTGTGAAACAGATGACACATCAGTTTTAAGGAATAAAAAGACTGTTGCAGCTACTGATACATGATCAGTAACTGCAGCAGCCTCTCTTCTCACTATACAAAGAATACTCCCTGCTGCGGCAGTATGAGTCCCTGCCCCGGAGCCTTCCCTCAGCCTTTTGACGCCTGAAGGAGTTTCTGGCGAAGCTGTGCCTCGATCTGAGCGAGATCCTTCTGCGCCGCTGCTCTCTTCTGCTTGCCTTCGGACTGGATCTGAAGTACTTCGTCCATCGTAGAGATAAGCATTTCGTTGGTGTGCTTGAGTGTCTCGATATCCACAACGCCTCTCTCCGCTTCCTTCGCGCTCTCGACAGTCGCCTGTTTGAGCTTCTCGGCGTTCTTTCTGAGCAGGGCGTTGGTCATCTCATTAACTTCTCTCTCAGCCTTGGCTGCTCTCGAAGCGTGCTCGATGCCGATCGCGATGACCATCTGGTTCTTCCAAAGAGGAATCGTATTGACTATGGTAGACTGGATCTTCTCCGCCATTACCTGATCGGAGGCCTGGATCATGCGGATCTGGGGACCTGTCTGCATTGCGACAGTTCTCGTGAGCTGCAGATCATAGAGTTTCTTCTCAAATCGATCGCACTGCTCCGCAAGATCCCTTGCTGCCTGCGCGTCTTCCGGAAGACCTGACTCCTCGGCTTTCTTCTGAAGTGCGGGGAGCTCATTCTCTCTGACTTCTTTCAGTTTCTTCTTTCCGGCAAGTATATACATGGTGAGCTCTTTATAATAATTGAGATTGAGCTCATACATGCGGTCAAGAAGTTCGATATCCTTGAGCAGGATCATCTGGTGCTTCTCCAGCTCTTTTGAGATCGATTCGACGTTCTTCTCTACGGACGCGTACTTGGACTTGAGTTCAGTGACCTGGTTTCCCTTCTTTTTAAAGAATCCGAGAAGACCTTTGTCCTCTTCATCGATGTCAAAACTCTTGAGCTGTGTGACGAGTCCGGTGACCATATCACCTACTTCTCCGATATCCTTGGTCTTGACACTCTCCAGTGTCTTTTCGGAGAAATCCGCCATCTTCTTCTGCGTGCCGACGCCATATGTCAGTACAGCTTTCGAATCAGTCACATCGATCTTCTTGGAAAACTCTTCCACCATGCGAAGCTCTTCCGGTGTAAGGATATTCTCTTCCGGATCGGGCACTGCCTCTTCTTTCTTAGGGGCTTCCTGAACCTGCGCCGCCTCGCCGAATGTGAGGCTGGGGGCTCCTGCTGCCAGATCCGCAAAGGGATCTGCCTGCGCCATCGCGCCTGTAGACTGTGCCGCTCCCTCCTGACCAAAAGTCAGATCCATCTTCTCGTCTGCCATAATCCCTGCTTTCTCCTTTGTACCAAGGCGTATATTTGATCGTTAATCAGTATCTTGTCAAAATAATCTGCCGTCAAGTCCCGAATGTCAGTCCTCTTTGGGCATTGTCTGAGCCTGGGCCTGACCGCCGCCAACAATCTCGTCGCCCCATGTGAGGGTCGTTCCGTAGACCTGCTTCTCCATGTCGCTGACGCTCTGACCCTTTTCTGCGGTCATCCCCCGTTCTGTAAGGCCGTCCTGCGCGAACATCGTCTCCATGACCGAGATATCAGAGGATACATCCCACGCCATGTTCTCGAACAGGCTGTCCAAAAGTCTCTCAAAAGCGTCATTGATCGTATCCAGCGCGTCCTCGATCTCTTTCTTGGTCTTTACAATGTTTTCGCCATTGACAGTCTGCTTATCCAGTTCCGTATAGGCGCGGAGCAGTTTCACTGTCGTGGGAAGGTAGTAGCTTATCAGTTTACTCAGCTCAGATGCGGAATCCGGATTCTGTCTGACCTGCTCTATGATTCTGTCTACAGTGCTCTCAAGGCGGTAGAGCTTCTCAGACATCTCTACACCGGGGATCTCATCATTGAAGTCGTGGATCGTCCTGATATACTCCTTGCCTTCTTTGATGATCTTCCTCGCCTCTTCGGGAAGATTGGCATCCGCTCCCTCTTCAGCCTCAGCCTGCTGCCTGAGGATCTCGCTCTGCTGACGGATCTCCTGATACTGCTGGTATATCTCTTCCGTGAGCATCAGTGTCGTTTGCTGCTCGTCGAGCCATGCGTTCGAAAAGACATTTTTCTCCATCAGCGCCTTGATATCAGCCAGAACCTCTTCCTTGGTCCTTCCCGTAGCCTGGGCGAGCTTGGAAATGTCAATATATTCCGCATTTCCGATCACTTTCGCATACTCGTAATAGCGCTTTACCAGATCATGGTCTTTCTTGCCCTTGATGTACATGTACGCGAAGGCTGCCGTGATGATCGCTGTCGCGAGAACTCCGAAGAGCGGTCCGCCCACGACCCCGTAAGCCACGAGATCAATTATATTTCCCAGCAGCATCGGAACGCTGACGAACAGTCCGCAGATACCGCCTATCATCTTGCCGAGGCCGCTCTGCTTGCTCACCAGTTTCTGCACGAAGGGAGTCTTCCAGGAGGAATACGTCCTCCTTGGCTGAGCCTGGCTGCTCATACGCTGGCCATACCCCGCTCCCGATGACTGATACCTTCTATAAGGATTGGCGCCGTAATTGGTTGCACCCTGCCCCGCAGTATTTCTGTACTGCCTGCTCCGGATATCTTCCCTCCGGTTCTTCTCGTTATACTCTCTGACATCCCGCTGGATCGTATCAGAGACTTCCTTTACTGTCTTACTTATGGTCGAACTAAGGCTTGAGAAATCATTGCGGTTCACGGCGTCATTGACCGCATCCATGATATCACTGCCCGCGCCATATAAATCATTTAAATCCATACTCTACGCCTCGTTCGCGTTCTCTGAATGAAATGCCAAAATACAAATAATATTGTAGACTATTCCTTCTCAAATGACAAACAATACAGCTCCCTTACGGGCAATTCTTACTCTCTGTTCAGCGCGATGCCGATCTTGGACAGCTCCGGCTCATAGATCCCGACTTTCTTTGCAGCCTCATCCATGCGCGCTTTCTGCACTGCAGCCATCTCACTGTCACCTGCCTGCAGATAAGCGTTGTAGCGGAACGCGGCATCCGCGTACCCGGCAAGCGCGGCTTCTTCCTCCGAACCCTCTTCGACCATGCCCAAAATACCGTAATCGTCATAATAGTCGATTAAAAGCGGCGCGTAATCACCTTTGTGGATATAATCCGATATGTAGTACGCATCGAACCCGCGGTTATAATAGTGGGAGTCGTCAGTAGTGAAGAACCCGATCAGCATGAATATGCATAACGCGGCAAGCATGCCGATCACTATGTTCAGGAAAATGATGACTTTGGACTTTTTGGGTCTGCTTTTTGCTCTGCTTATATATCTGGCCATTATTTTTCCTCCTCCTGTGCCGGCTGCAGCTTCGGAAGCTCGACTGCATTCATCTCAGAGAGGCCGACTCCCGTAATGCCGACGACCCGAGCGTCCAGAGCCTGCTCGATCAGCACTTTCCTGCGGCTCTTGGAGAGACCGCGCAGGGAATCCGTATCCTCTTTGGAGAGATGAAGATATTTCTGCAGAAGGACCGCTAAATCCTGTTCCAGGTCATTATAGACCGCTTTCGTTTTTTCGGGATCGATGTCCGAGTACGTGCTGCGATCAGTAAGGATATACTCATAAAACCGGTTTACATTCTCACTGAGGTTCTCCGCATAATAAAGGTTTCGCGTATCTTTCGCCAGATAAGCCGTTTCAATGATCCCGCGGTACGCATAATCATAGTAGTCTACAGCATAAAAGATGTCCCTGTACGCTCTGTATTTATCATTATAGTCGAGATTGTGCCTGTCTTCAAACCGGCTCAGCGCCATGAAATCCCTGTCCGCGATATATTGCTCGATCTGTTCCACATAGGCGTCATAATTTGTATTCGCCAGCCTTTTCTCTCTTCTTTCGTTGATATCGTACGGGTTCAGGCTGACCAGCATCCAGATAAATGCGATTGTAAGCGCAACGATCATTGCGAGCCGGATTCCCACCGCTGTGCTGCCGGCGCTGCTCACACTGATCTTATCGATCGCCTCCTGCTTCGTCTCCTCGAACTCGGTCTCATACTCCCGCATCTCTCTCTGATGCCGGAGCGCCTGATCCACCGGTCTTCCGCAGTGCGGGCAGAAGTGATCTTGAAGGGTTACATCGCCGCCGCAGTATTTGCATTTCATCGTCTGTTCCTCACCTGTTCTTTAAATACTCTTCGCAGTCCTTCAAATAGAACTCGCCGTTGTTCCGGACAGCTGTTTTTTCAAGTTCTTCCCTTTCCCCGGGCGTAAGCGCAAATCTTGTTTCCAGATCAGAAAGATATTCGCCGGACAATTCCTTAATGATCTCTGCATCCTCCGCCGAAACATTTCTTTTGTCAAAATACAGAAGGTTCAGTTCATCTTTAAGCAGAAATGCCAGATTATCCCGGTACTGTTTGGTATCCGTCCGGCCTTCCGCCTCAAGTTGTTCCAATATTTTGATCTCGCCGGGGATGTACTTCAGGATCCGAAGTCCGTCCAGCAGCGGATAATGCTCCCAGTCATAAAGCCCGTAATTATCCGTCTGGTCCGCGAATTCCAGAAGCCCGTCATAATCCTTACTCTCGTAAAGCGCCTCGAGTTTGGGATAGTTTTCCTGTTTCCACAGATACTCTTCTCTCTCTCTTTCCCTTCTTTTGGCGTCGCTGTTTCCGAACACGACCTGATCGAAAAAGGTCGTAACTCCGATCATCAGCAGAATAGCTGCGGCTATGGCTCCTACCACGGTCAGGACCCTTTTCATATCCCGTGCGGTTTGGACAACCTCTCTCTTCTTGTGCTCCCGCAGGACATCCTCCGGCAAATCCTCCAGTTTGTCCTTCAGTTCATCAAGATCCTCCAGGTATTCGGTCTCATCCTGGTAGTCATCGACCGACCTGCAGTAAGGGCATCGCAGAAGACCCGCCTCGTACTGTGCCCCGCAGTTCGGGCATCGAAGCATTTTCACCTGTTTATTCATCTTCTTTTTATCTCTTAATAGTCTGTGTCCAGTGATTTGCCCCGTACATATCTGTGAACCTGTATGTCACAAGAGACGTTCCATCGCCGAGAGCCGTATCGCTGATCGTAAGATCCGCCGCGGAACCTGTGATCTCGAGAGGATTCCCCAGATAATAGGTGTCATTATAGTTGCCGTTGTAATCGTAAAGGTCGCAGAGAGGTTCAATGACGTCTCCTGCCACAAGTTCCGTGATCTCCTTGCCAACGACATCGATCTCATCGTCCTTGCTGTAGTCCGAAAACGCGCCGGCCACATATCCCTTCTCATGTTCGTTGTCAAAGACGAGGATCAGATTGCTTCTCTGCCCGTTAAGCATGCACGGCACTCTTCCCGTAATAGTGTAATTTGTTCCGTCATCCAGCGTATCTATGTGGTAATATGCCACGGGCTGACCGTTGATCGACATCCAGTACTTTCCTTCATCCGCAATGAGACTGCCTGCCTCGTCAAATTCATATACATTGTCGAGACCCATGTCAGCATATCCTTTTCCGGTATCGTAGAAGGTGTTAAGTTCCAGATCCGTGACCATGCCCCACTGCTGCTCGGAGAGCTTAATCTTCTCCTTGCCGTCCTCTGTCACCCAGGCGAGCTGCGTCGCGTCGAAGTGATTTTCCTGCAGATACTCCAAAGTATCCTCCTGTGAGAGGGCCCTGTCAGAGAGGAAAGATGAACCGGATGAGCTCATACCGGACACAGAACTGTAATCTCCGCCCAAAAAGCCGGTAAGCAGTGCACCGATCAGATCGCTTGTTCCGGTGCTGTCCATTCCGCTGAAGCCTCCGGCGTAATCACCGAAGAGAGTGTCATAAGCACTTCCCGATCCGCCCTGGGCAGCCTGGCCGCTCACCTGAAGGCTCGCGAACTGTCTGATGCAGGTAGTATAGTCGGCGTCCATACCGATCTCGCTGTATGTTTTGGACATGCTGTCCACATACTTGGCGCTGCTTCTGTAAGGGAAGTAAATGGATAATCCGTACGCATTGGACATATTTACGGATGTGCGGTTGTATTTGACTGCGCCGCGGATCGCTTTCGAGAGCGCTTCGCCCTCTTTGAGCCCGGTGTTCAGAGCCAGGTGCACCAGGTCGACCTGGTCGATCCTTGTGTTGGCCGCAAACTCTCTGGTCTGGTTTCTCGCCTGCGCGATCTGCTGATAGTTCTTATCAGAGATCTGATTGCTGATCGCCTTGGAAAAACTGCCCAGCAGCGAAGGTACCGTATTAGACAGTTCCGACAGATCCACCAGCGAAAGGGTCGTCTTCTGGCCGCGGCACTTTACTCCGCAGGTCTCCACGAAGGAATCGACGATCTTTTGACCGAGCTGCACTGTCGGGATCGATGTGTTCTTCCCGAGCGCATTGAGCCAATCTGTGTAGAACCAGCCCACGCCGGGTTCCGTCTCTTCCGACGCGACCATGTAGTCCGCGTAATTGCTCAGCATCAGCGCAGTTTCCGTCGTCGCCATCAGGCATGCGTCGAATCCGACAAAATCGAATTTGACTCCGCCCTTTTCCAGAGCGCTCTTGATGCCGGACAGACTCATGGAGCCGCTGCTCTTATTCTTCTCGTCGTAGCCGTAGCCGCTGACAGAGCCGCTGCCGTGATCCCACAGGATCAGCTCATAGCGGTCTGCAGGGAAATTCTTCGCGGACCACTGAATGTAACTGGCGAGGTTGTCCGGGTTTGTCATGGATGCCGTGCCCGCGTCCTTGATAAGGCACTTCACGCCGCCTTCCATAACCTGATAGACCTGGTTCACCCTGCTGCTGACAATATTGTTGCGCCAGCTGCTGCAGCCGCCGGTGTAGACAAGAAGATTGACCTTGTTCCCAAGGTTTGCTGCCGCCATCTCCTGCAGGTCAGAAGTTCCCATTCCGCTTCTGGATTCCAGATCCGTGCCGCACAGATAGACCATAATCGTAACGGTATCATTGCCGCCGCCCTTGATCTTCGTGAATTTCTCTCTTGATCCGGACGCCACTTCCGTGTCAAGCTGGGTCTGAGACGCGTTCTCACCGGACCACCCGGTGGAGAGGGAGCCGTTTCCGCCGTAAGAGCTGTTATAGAAGTTGAAATTGCTGTCCCCGGAACTGGAGGTATAGTTCTCATCGACGTTCCAGTTATTTCCGGTCGAAGTATAGCTGCCGCCTCCGCTGCTGCCGCCTCCAAGCAGCCCTCCGAGAGAGCCGCCGCCGCCCAGCAGCGCAATGATGATCAGGACGATCAGCGGAAGTCCGCCCATCCCCCTGCCGTTTCTCTGTCCCGAACCCGAACTTCCCCTTCCGGAAGTACCTGATCCAACAGGACCGGTTCCTAGTCCGTCACCTCGGAGGTTAACGCCGGAACCCCCTTCAGTCACATTTCTTTTCCTGCCGCGCGGTCTGTTATCTGCCATTTCTCTTACCTCCCTGCCAACACACTTATTAAGGAAAGGATTTCTCTTTCAGATCACTGAAAACGGAGTTTTATTCAATGATATTCCGTCACAAGTATATCATAGTTTCCAGCAAATATGCTCACTCGGCGAACAGGGGCGTGGAAAAGTAGCGCTCTGCGGTGTCCGGCAGGACCGTGACCACGGTCTTGCCTTTTCCCAGTTTCTTCGCCAGTTTGAGTGCTGCCGCGACGTTGGTCCCCGCAGAGATCCCGACCATGAGGCCCTCTTCCCTCGCAAGGCGCTTGGAAGTCTCAAGGGCTTCCTCGTCCGTCACTATATAAATATTGTCATAGATCTCTGTGTTGAGGATGTCGGGAATGATCCCGTCACCGATTCCCATCTGCATATGCGTCCCCACAGTGCCTCCTGCCAGGATCGCCGCATTCTCGGGCTCGACCGCCCAGATCTCGATATCGGGATACTGAGCCCGCAGCACCTCTCCGATTCCCGTGATCGTTCCTCCGGTGCCGATTCCGGAGCAGAAACCGTCGATCGGACCTGCCACCTGAGCCATGATCTCCAGTGCGGTGTACTTCTTGTGGGTCAGCGTATTGTTCGGGTTTTCAAACTGCTGCGGAACGAAAACCCTGGGATCTTCATCCCTCATCCGCAGTGCCGTCCTGAGACACTCGTCAATACATGCCCCGATGTCACCCGCGTCATGGATCAGGACCACTTCCGCCCCGTACTGCCGCACCAGCTTCCTGCGCTCCTCGCTGACAGAATCGGGCATGATAATGATCGTCCTGTATCCTTTAACTGCGCCTACAAGAGCAAGTCCGATGCCCTGGTTGCCGCTCGTGGGCTCTACGATGATCGTATCCTTTCCGATCAGGCCGTCTCTTTCCGCCTGCTCGATCATATTCATAGCTGTCCTTGTCTTAATGGATCCGCCCACGTTCAGGGCCTCCATCTTGACCAGCACCTGCGCACTGCCCTCCTCAGGCATCCTGTTAAGCCTGATCATTGGTGTGTTCCCGATCGCCTCAAGGATATTGCCGTAAACCATTTTCCCGGTCCTCCTAATACTGTTTTTTATCACTGCTGCCGTCCGGTCGTAAGGTCCTCAAGACTCCTTCCCCGGTTCAGGACATTGAGGTCAATGCAGCGTTCGCCGCCCACATATCCCTCCAGCTCTGCTGTATCGCAGTACTGCCAGACAACCCAGTTTCCTCCCGCCTCGAAGGTGACCGGGTAGTAAATGCTTCTCACCCATCTGGGATACTCGCCAAAATCCTTCAGGATGTATTTCTCATATACATCCCCCGAACAGTAGATCAGCGGTCTCACATGATATTCCTTCTCAAGCGCGTCCAAAAATGCGCCGAGTTCCCGGACCACATCCTCCTTCGCAGGGGGATTCTCCTTTTTGTCGCCGTAATACTCCACATCAACCGCCGGGATCAGTTTGCCCTCCAGATCTCCCACTGTTTTGATGTAGTTGTCCGCCTGCATCTGTCCCGGACTGTCAAAAGAGAAAAAGTGGTAAGCTCCCGCGGGAAGTCCGCATTCCTGCGCGTTTTCCCAGTTTTCGGCAAACCTGCTGTCCACGTGTCCGCTGCCTTCCGTGGCCTTTATATAAATAAAATCAATACCCTGTTCCATCAGTACGGGCATATCCACGTCCGCCTGATACTCGGATATATCCACGCCGATGACGTCCCTGTCCGAGACGATCCATCTGTTGATCCGGAGCTTCTTTGTCTTTACGGCAAAGAACAACAGGATCAGAAGTCCTGCTGCCGCACCCAGAACAATGGCTGCCTGTATATATCTGTTTTTCATTCCGTCCTCATCTTTGTGCTGCGCTTTCCGGGCCTTAAAGTCTTCCGCTGCCCGGGGGTCACTCTGCTATTATACACGCAGAAAACCGTAAAACAAAGTGCGCCTCTGTTTAAAAACACGGATACTTCCGGACATCATTACGAAAAGTACAAAAAACCCTGCTCAGGCTTCATTCACCAGTTTCCCGGTCATATGCTCCGGCACCAGAGCGAACATAAAAGTTCTGGGACCCGCACTGCGGATCTCCCTTTCTATATACTCCTCGTCGCATGGAAATTTATGGCTGAGTTTCCTTGCGATCTCGTATATTTTGTCCCGGTCCTCTATAATCTCGACGCGCCCGAACACGATCACGCTGCGGATATTCAGCGCCCACTCGCCTTCCCGTCGGTATCCGCTGTCATAGACGCAGAAAGACACCTTGTCGTGGCGCCTGATCGCGTCGGTCCTGTGTCCCTTCATCCCGGTGTGAAAATAGAGCTTTCCGTCCTCTTCACAATAAAAGTGATTGATCGGCATACCATAGGGATAATCGTCGTCTCCGAGCACTGACAGCACACCGCGCGGCTCTTCTTTGAGGATCTCAATACATTCCGCCTCGGGGATCTGTTGTTTAAAACGAAGCATTTTTCGAAACATAAAAATCTCTCCTTTTTCAAAGGCGCCAAAGCCATTTAAATTGATTAATTAATCATAGTATTCCTGCCCGACATTTTAGCACGTTAAAGCAGAATAAAAAATAGTTTTGGCAAAACACATGCTCTGCCAAAACTATTCTCTATCTCACTTTCGGGTGCACAACGGCAGACAAGTAAATCCGCCCCTCGCCTTCTTACATATATTTTCCGAGCTCGCCCCACTTCTCGCGGAAAATCCCCTCATCCATGATTTTGAGATCCGGTGCTATGGCGGGAACAAAGTCCATCTGGTCCAAAACTTCTGTCTGCAGGTCAATCCCGGGTGCGATCTCGATCAAGGTCACTTTGTGGTCGATCAGCTTGAACACGGCTCGCTCCGTCACATACAGGACTTCCTGGGACTCGGGAGCATACTGTCCGGCAAAGGTGATCTGTCCCACCTTCTTTACAAACTTGTGGAAAGTACCTTCCTTCACTACCGTCATCTTTCCGTCGCCCGTACGAACCTCGGCTTTGCCGGTCAGTGTGCCGGCAAAAATAACCTTGGGCGTCTTGGACGTGATGTCGATAAAGCCGCCGGGGCCGATCCTGCGTTTCCCCATCCGGCTCACGTTATTGTTTCCGTCCTCATCGATCTCACCGATTCCCAGGCAGGTGGCGTCAAGTCCGCCTCCGTCGATCAGGTCGAACATCTCATGGGGTGTAATGATGCTCTCCGGGTTATAGGCGCTTCCGAAATTGGGCAGCGCCGAAGGAACTCCTCCGACCATGCCGCTCTCCGTGCTCATTGTCACATACTCGATCAGGCCCTCTTCCGCGATGACCTTGGCTACATCCGCGGGAACGCCGACTCCGAGGTTTCAGCAAGCAGAGTGTGGATTACGCCAGCAACGCGGAACTGGGAAGTCTCGTGGCCGACATCATGGAGGGTAGGATCGTTAACCAAAATGAACTGGATCAGCGCATGAAACAGGTGAAGCTCATCGCCCACCGCTATTTTCACCTCATGATCGTCTCCTTCGACCAGACAGGCAGCCGCAGCTCGATTCCCTGGAATTACGTGATCTCGCAGCTGCAGTATATTTTCCCTTACAGCAATATCACTACTTATAACGGAGATATCCTTCTCATCATCCAGAAGAGGCAGCGCAAGAGCCGCGTCAAATTCAATGAGAAATACCTCATGAATCTCCTGGAGCAGTACAACGGCTTTTCCTGCATGGGAAATGCGTCGGAGTTTATCATGTCCCTGCCCCCGATGTATCATCAGGTTCACGGCGCTCTTCGGATCGGCAGCCGGCTCGATCCAAAGAGAAGGATTTATTATTATGAAGATTTCGCGATGTACCAGATCGTTGAACTGGCAGCCGACTCGGAGATCAAGCACCTCAGCAGCCGGAATCTCGCCCATTTGTGCAACAACGAGATGATCGCGCTCATCATGTACGACCAGAAATATAATACGAACATGGCGGATATTCTGCTGACTTTCCTAAGGTATGAGCGGAACACGACCAAAGCTGCGGAAGCTCTGTTCATGCACAGAAACACACTGCTGTACAAGATCAAAAAGATCGAGGAGATCATAGACCGCGATCTCGAGGACCCGGACTTCCGCGCCAGAATGCTCTTCAGCGGATATGTGGTCAATTACATGCGAAAATATAGGAAAGAAGACATCCTTCTGCTGCAAAGGGACAGCAAAAAATAGTCAGGATCTGCTCTCTCTCTTCTCCTTAATGATCCTGAGAATATCCGCCAGGGCAAATACCGCTATGAGGATCGCCGAACCTCTTGTAAAAGGCTTAAGCCTGACTTGACAGTGCATATTGCTCAGAAGACATATATGCACAAGTACGCCCGGAATCATAAATGTGACGACAGAAAGCGCCAGCGCAGCTGCGTCGCAGACCAGCACGACCGCCTTGTTTTTTGCAAAGGCCGCGATCGCAAAAAGAACGGCCAGACATATCCCGCACAGCGCGGCACTGATCTGTGCATTATGACAATTCATCAACGTTCCGTCAGCTTTGGGTCCGCATGCAGAAAACAATGTCATGACCCCGGCAGCAAGCAGCAAACCGACTGCTGATGAAAGCAGTGAGATCCCTCTGCCTTTTTTCATAATCATCTTTCTCCCTGTTGAAAATAACCTCTTTACTAATAGTCTTGCAACATTTTGCTTCGCTTACGATTTGTCGACAAATTTGTAACCGGCTCCCCAGACGGTAAGTACATATTCCGGCTTCTGGGGGTTTTCCTCGATCTTCTCCCGGATCCTTCCTATATGGACCATGACCGTAGCGGTGTCTCCCGACGGTTCCTGCCCCCAAATACGCTGCAGCAGAGTATCCTTGGAAAACACCTTCCCCTGGTGGGCAGCAAGGAAATACAAAAGCTCGAATTCCCGGTTCTTGAGACTCACCTCTTCTCCCCGCACGGTGACTCTGCGGGATGGTACAAAAATCACAAGGTCCCTGTGCCGGATCTCCTGCTCCTCCGCGCCGGATTCCTCTAACAGGAGCTCATGGATGCGGATATGCGCTTTGACTCGGGCAACCAGCTCAGCGGGATTAAAAGGTTTCATAATATAGTCGTCCGCGCCAAGACCGAGCCCCCGGATCATATCCACATCCTCTGTCTTGGCCGTCACCATGATAATAGGTATATGCTGTATTCTCCGGATTCTCCGACAGATCTCAAACCCGCTCATTCCGGGAAGCATGATGTCGAGCAGAAGCAGGTTATATCTCCCGCTCATCGCTTTTCTATACCCTTCTTCTCCATTACTGCACAGTTCCACCTCGTAACCGGAATCCTCCAGATAATCCCTTTCCAGTTCTGCGGCCAGAAGGTCATCTTCAACGATCAGTATCTTCTGCATCCTTATTCTCCCCCTTTACTGCCGGCAGTGTCATCGTGATGCACAGTCCATTTTCAGACGACGCTCTTACGTGTCCTCCCTGCCCTTCTATGATCCCCTCCACAATAGCAAGCCCGACTCCGCTGCCCCTCTCCGGCGTCGTTCTCGACTTATCCGCTCTGTAGAATGGATCGAAGAGGTGCTCAAGGTGTCTGCGGCTGACCCCGGGTCCGTCGTCTGTGAATTTGATCTCCACACTTTCAGTATTTTGACGGACCTCAATCTCTGCTTTCGAGCTTTCCGCCGTCCGGTATCGCACGGTGTTTTCCAGAAGGTTCATGAAAACTCTCTGCATTTCCCGGATATCCAGAGATGCCTCCGCTTCCGGTGCCTGCGTCTTATAACTGACAGCCACCTTCCTGTCCGCGAGCCAGGCCTCCTTCTCTGTGAGAAATTGTTTAATATATTCATCCAGATTAACTGTTTCAAGATGCAGAAATCTGCCTCCGGTATCCATTTTAACAAGGATCGACAGACTTCCGGTCAGTCTTTCCAGATCATCCGCCCGGGTCAAAATAGCGTCGCAATACCTGGTTTTCTTTTCCTGTGTATTCGCGATCCCGTCCTTGATGCCCATCGCGTATCCCTTTATGGATGTAAGCGGGGAGCGCAGATCATGCGTGATCCCGCGCAATATTACCCGCCGCTGATGCTCATACTGTTCCTGCCTGGCCCGCGCTTCCTTAAGCTGCCTGCGCATGCGGTCAAATTCTTCGAATACCTCTCCATATTCATCCCGCTCGTTGTATGAAATGGTATAGTCCAGGTTGCCTTCCGCCACCATAGCGGCGCTTGTTTTCAGTCTTTCCAGCCTTCCAAGGACCATTTTTGAGATCTGCCGGGAGTAAATATTCGACACCGCCGCGACGCAGACCAGTGTGATCAGGAAAAAACTGATGCCTATACCCCGAGGCACCATGTACATCGGCGTCACAGAGCTCTGAACCCCCTGGTCCACCCGGTCTTCATTGTAAACAGCTGTCACATACCATTCTTTTTGGTCAAAGAGGATCCTGTCCCGCACAACAATACTATTATGAGTCATATGGCACGCTTTCTCCGGAACATCCCCGAGCTTCACCATCATTGCCCGATCCGACGGGTCCATATTCGAAAAAGAGACTCTGTCAGGAGACTCTACCTGAATATGATATCCGAGATTCTGCAGTTCCTCTATTCTCTCCATTTCCGGCTGCAGCAGGACCTCCGCCTCATCCTCAGACAGGATAGTCTCCCAGTTCATGTCGGAGATCTCCGACTCATAGGTATAAAGGATGTTCATAAACTTTGTCAGTCTGCTGATAACCCTCGGCGACCCGTGGGCCTCATCCGGAAGCGTCTCGCTGTGAAAGTGTACATATGCTATACAGAGCGCAAGGATTATCAGGGCGGTTATCATGGTCGCCACGATATTGCTAATCATTATTTTCTTTTGTACCGTCATGTTTTCTCCAATATATCGTTTGTTTTGCTTTAGTAATACCATACCGTATTCTCAAACGAGTTTAAAGGATTTTATCTATGGATTGCATTTGCCGCTGCAGCGCGCCCGGCTGATCCGCCAAAAAAGTCTCTCCCGTTACCGGGAGAGACTTGCTGATTACTGAATATTTAATTATGCGGCAAGGCGCCTGGTCTCACGCCTTCGCTGACCACGGGCAGATCAATACAACTGTGCCAAAATATCGACGCACTTATCGATCCCCAGTTCCCCGCTGTCCAGGCAGATATGATAATTTCTTGCATCACCCCACTTCATATCCGTGTAGAACTGATAGTAAGCCGCCCTGCGCTTATCCTTTTCTTTGCGGCGCCTCACCACAGAATCTTCGGGCACACCGTACTCTTTGGCAATTCTCTCATCGCGTATTTCCTTGTCCGCGTGAATGAAAACGGTAAGGCAGTCAGCCCTTGCCCTCAGGATGTAGTCCGCGCAGCGTCCGACGATCACGCAGGATTCCTTGTCTGCCAGTTCCGCGATGACCTGGCACTGGACATTCCAGAGATTATCCTGGGTCGTCAGCCCCCTTGTCCGGTCCGCCAGAAACGTGGAAAAGACGCCTCCTGCCGCGGATTCTCCTTCTTCCTTGACGTAATCAGCGGAATATCCGCTCTTGTCAACGATCCGCTGGATCAGATCCGCGTCATAACAATGGATTCCCAGTTTCTCAGCAAGCTTTCTCCCTACCATGCGTCCGCCGCTGCCGTATTCACGGCTGATCGTGATGACTCTGTTCTCCATCTTGAATCCTCCTTGTTAATTCACATCTTCTCCTTGCACTCCTGAGGAACACACCCTCTTATTCTATTATAACGTATCCTTTTGCTTTGTTACAGGATTATGCGAGTAACACTGTTGACGATGTCGGAGAGTTTACTGCTAGCCTTTTTCTTCATTTTGTGGTAAACTAGACAGCCACAGTACACCCAAATTACGGAGACTATTTTATGAAAAAACCCTGCTTATTAGGAATATTATTAATATGTTCATTGGCAACCGCAATACCCGTCCGGGCTGCTGTGGAAGTACCGGCGCCTCTTGTTACTGAAGCGACACTTGAATCGGAGGAAACGTCGAATTACGACAGTACTGTGGAAGAAACTGCCTCATCAGGAATCGTTTCAGAAACGGCGGCAGATGCCGGGACGCAGGAATCAGCGTCGGAAGTTCAGGTTCAGGAAGACGGGACTGAGCTTACTGCAGATTCTGCTGCAGCCCCGGCGCTCGTCGATGATCCAGGGCAGAAAGATGACACAGCGCCAGTCGGAGATGTCGAGCAGAAAAATGACGCGGCTCCTGTTGTAAACACAGAGCTTACGGACGAAACAGCTTCTGTCGAAAATGCAGAACTCAAGGATGACGCAGCTTCTATCGAAAATGCAGATCAGATAGACAACTCTGCACTGAGTGAAGATACTCCTATATCGGATGCATCCGCTGCAGAGGTCGTCGGCGAAGCGGTCTCTTCAGAGCCGGTTCCTGTTTCAGATGAGCCGGCTTCCATCACCGCGGCCGCGGAAAATGCAGTATTTTCTGTCTCGTCAAAGGCTGCCGCGAGTATAGCCGGAGAAAAGACTTTAGATAGAATTCACTTTATCACTCTTAACGGAGTATATAGCGCCAGCGATGCAATCCTTATAGAGAGTAATGGCAAGTACGGTCTGATCGATTCATCGAATCCTTCTACCGCATCCGACGACCCGAATCTTGCCTTTACACGAGGGTATTTAGACGCAGCGGCAAACGGTGAGACCGTTGTCAGGTATCTGACCGATTTGGATATCTCTCACTTAGAATTTGTTCTGGCTACCCACAGCCATTCCGATCATATTGGCGGAATGCCTGATATTGCGAAGTCAGGACTGGTAAACAACAAAACTGTTTATATTTACAAAGACTATTCAGCCGTTACGGGACAAGAGGACTTTCACAATGACTATTACGCCGATCTTGCGGTAGAGGCAATGAGTGCCAAGGGAGCCACTCTTTTGAACGTCCTTGCTCCGAGCCAGAGCGCCTTGAAAGCCCTGGGTGCTGTGCAGAAAAATGTCGCGAAGAAAGAAGATGTGGGCGATCATCTTGAATTCTCGTTTGGCGATTTCCTGATAAGGCTGTTTAATCTGCATGTAGCATCTACTGTAAATGAAAACCTTAACAGTATCGTAACTACTGTGCAAAAGGGCAGCTCAGGCGCAATTCTGATGGGTGACATGGAAATGGACGAGTACATGGAATCCCGTACGGTGAATGCGATCATCCGCAATGATGTAACTTTCAGGGCAGATGTCTATAAAGCCGGACACCATGGTTTTTCCACCAGCAACTCTTATGATACCATCAATGCTCTTAAGCCGGCGAACTGCGTTGTTACCACTAACAGCCTGTCTAAAACTCCCGACAGTTACACCCTTTTCAATGTTTTTGTCGAAAAAGCCGGCGGAAAAGTATATCGGACATCAGAAAACGGTCCCGCGGTCATCGCCGAATTCGGAGATCAGGGAGTCACCATGCGGAGAGCTGCTAAGAACGCATCAACAACAGCTGTAGCCTGGAAAGCGGTGATCAGTGACGGATGGAGAGCGTGGTATCCCAATGAGGACAGTTATAACCGCACCGGTCTTAAATGGATTTATTTCAGGTCCGGATCTCCTTTAAAGGGCTGGTTCAAGGATGGTGCCAAATGGTATCTCACTGATGATAATTACAACCCGATGTCCGGTTGGATCAACTCAAAAGACAAGTGGTATTTCCTCAGTAAAGGCGGAGCCATGCAGACCGGCTGGGTCCAGGATGACGGAAAATGGTATTATATGAACAGCAGCGGCGTCATGCAGACCGGTTGGATCAATGTTGGCGGCAAGTGGTATCTGCTCGGCAGTGACGGTGCCATGCTTACGGGCAGGCAGATAGTCAGCGGCAAGACATATTTCTTTAATGACAACGGCGTCATGCAGACCGGCTGGTATAAATATGGCAGTAACTGGTATTTCATGGGCAGAGGCGGCGTCATGCAGACCGGCTGGATCCAGGATGGCGGCAAATGGTATCTGCTCGGCAGTGACGGTGCCATGCTGAAGGGAAGACAGGTCTCCGGCGGCAGAACTTATTTCTTTAATGACGGCGGTGTCATGCAGACCGGCTGGTATAAATATGGCGATAAATGGTATTTCCTGAGCAGCAGCGGTGTCATGCAGACCGGCTGGATCACGATCAGCGGGAAATGGTTTCTGTTCAGCAGCAACGGTGAAATGCTCACCGGCTGGCAGCCTTACAACAACAAGGTTTATTTCTTTAGCAGCGGCGGTGTCATGCAGACCGGTTGGGTTTCCTCTAATGGAAGGTGGTACTTCCTTGACAGTAAGGGGGCTATGCAGACCGGCTGGATCACGGCCGGCGGCAAATGGTATCTGCTCGGCAGTGACGGCGCCATGCTCACAGGCTGGCAGCCTTACAAGGGCAAGGTTTATTTCTTTAGCGGCAGCGGCGTCATGCAGACCAGTTGGACTTCCTCTAATGGCAAGTGGTACTTCCTTGACAGTAAGGGGGCTATGCAGACCGGTTGGATCACAGTCGGCGGCAAGTGGTATCTGCTCGGCAGTGACGGCGCCATGCTCACAGGCAGACAGCCTTACAATGGCAAGGTTTACTTCTTTAGCGGCGGCGGTGTCATGCAGACCGGCTGGTATAAATATGGCAATAAATGGTACTATCTGGAAAGTAATGGAGCAATGGCTTCAGACAAATGGGTAGGCAATTATTACCTGAAGTCAAACGGAGAGATGGCTGTAAATGAGTGGATCGGCAAGTATTATGTCGGAGCTGACGGAAAGTGGATAAAAGGCTATACCGCTACCGCCAGTATTCAATAGTTAAGCATAAGGCCTGATAACCTGAAAAAGCGGTGTCGGAACTATCTGTTCCGGCACCGTTTTTCTATAAACAACACTATATTAAGATTTTACCGCAATTTCGTCATGTCAATTGACTATTGCGCTGTATTTGTGAGGGTGACCCTCTTTCCGTCTGCGCCGACATAATAGTCACCGATCTGCTGATTAACTGCCATCTGGCCGCTCGCTGTCAGATAATATACTTCAACCCATGTGTTTGCCGCCATGATGCCGTTGCTGTTGAAATAATACCATTTGCCGGCAATCTTCTGCCATCCCGTGAGCATAACTCCGCTTTCGTCCAGATAATACCAGCTGCCTCCGATGCGCTGCCAGCCCGTAAGCATAGCTC
>DJXS01000038.1 GCA_002448395.1 Lachnospiraceae bacterium UBA6998
CCGCCCTCTCAGGCCGGCTACTGATCGTCGCTTTGGTGGGCCGTTACCCCGCCAACTGGCTAATCAGACGCGGATCCATCTCACACCGATAAATCTTTTACCCCTGTGCCATGCGGCACCGTGGTCTTATGCGGTATTACCAGCCGTTTCCAGCTGCTATCCCCCAGTGTGAGGCAGGTTATCCACGCGTTACTCACCCGTCCGCCACTAAGTTAAGTTCCATCCGAAAATTTCCCTTAACCCCGTTCGACTTGCATGTGTTAGGCACGCCGCCAGCGTTCATCCTGAGCCAGGATCAAACTCTCATGTTAAATATTGTAAGGCTTCCGTCTCGCGGAAACCTTGGATTCAAGTTCAATACTGTCACAGTTCAAACGTTAACGTCTAAATCTGCTCCGTAATTTGCTTGGTTTGGTTCGTTCTGAAAATATTTTATATCATTCAGCTGTGCTATTCGCAAAAGCCGTCCTGCTGCGCAGTCCGCCGCCGCATTGCGGCTGTTTTGCTCATAACGGGCGTTCCGCCCTATACAGTTTCGTCTGCTCCGTCTCCGGTGTGCGAGCACTCCGTTTCCGGATCATCCGAACCTGTGCACCGCTGAATTTTAGGAATATATTCAGGGTTGCATTTCTGTTAAGTTGTCATATATTCGATTGTAATGGTATTTCGGACGCCTGTCCGGCAGGCTGTCCGTGCTGCCTCTTTTCAGCGGCAACTCTGATATCTTACATCAGGCCGTTTCGATTGTCAAGCACTTTTTTAAGTTTTTCTTGAGCCGTCAGGCTCGAAAACTCTTTTGTGCCCGCCTCTCTTTCAGCGGCGAATGCTATGTTACCACTCCCAAACACCCTTTGCAAGTGATATTTTCAAAAATCAAATATTAGTTTATTTATGGTGAAATGATTGATTATTGTGTTTACAATACCTACTTACGTTCGAACAAATCTGAACGATTACGACGTCAATCGACAAACACATAGGCCGCAAGTCTGTCAAATGCTTCTTTTACTCTTGAAAGCGGAAGCGCCAGATTGATCCGTGTGCAGCATTCTCCGTGGAACGGGCGTCCATCCTGTATCGCGACGCCGACTCTCCATGCAGCACTGAGCACATCATCGAGGCTCTTTCCTGTCCTCTCGCAATACTTCGAACAGTCAGCGAACAGCATATATGTGCCTTCCGGCTTTGTGACTTCCACGCCCGGGAGACGATTGGCAATAAAGTCGCATGCATAGTCAATGTTTTGACCCAGCACTTTTAATAATTCGTCGACCCACGCATACCCTTCCGGAGAATAGGCGCCGATCAGCGCGTACATTGAAAGTACGTTCATATTATTGTAATGAGACAGTGAACTCTCTTTGAGGACCCGGTCGCGTATTGTCTTATTATAAATAATATGATAAGAGCCAACGAGTCCGGCAAGATTGAAAGTCTTTGAAGGAGCATAGAGCGCCACAGTCCTGTTTCTTGCATCTTCAGAAACCGACTGGGTTGGAATGTGCCTGTTCCCGAAAAGGGTCATGTCGGACCAGATCTCATCTGATATGATCTTTACATCATATTTCCGGCACAGCTCCGTGAACTGAAGGATCTCCTCCCTGGTCCACACTCTGCCGCAGGGGTTGTGGGGCGAGCAGAATATTGCAGCGTGAATATGGCGGCTTTTTATCTTCTCTTCCATATCTTCAAAATCCATGCGCCATACGCCCTGCGCATCTTTTTTCAGAGGCGAGTGAATGATATTGTAGCCGCTGTTCTTTAAGCTGTTTGTGAACCCTATATATGTAGGGGAATGCAAGAGAACATTATCTCCTTTGGAACAGAATATCCCCAGTGCAGAGAGTACTCCACCGAGCACGCCGTTCTCATATCCTATGCAGTCTTCGGTCAGTCCGGTGACACCGTTTCTTACTTCATGCCACTTTATGATCTCATCATAGTATTCTTTTCTTATGTCAAAATATCCATAGGCCGGATGCTCTGTTCTATCGATGATCGCCTTAGGAATGGCCGGGCATGTAGGGAAATTCATGTCAGCGACCCACATAGGAATAACATCAAATCCTTCGTCAGGCTTATCCGGAACAAAGGACCTGTCTCCGGTTCCAAGCGCATCCACGGCGATCGCATCCATGTTGTGCCTGTTCATTATTGATTCAAAATCATACTTCATTGATTTTCACCCCAACTTAATATCCCAGTTCTTCAGAATCCATCAACATAGTAAAAGGACCGTTATTTGTCAGACGCACTTTCATAAGAGCGCCAAATTCTCCGGTCTGAGGTTTTCTTCCCGTCAATTGTTCACACTTTTCGATCAGATAATTATAGAGCTCTTCCGCGCGCTGAGGAGAACCCGCTTTTATAAAAGAAGGACGGTTGCCTTTGTGGCAATCTGCATACAGAGTGAACTGTGAGACAAGCAGGATCTCTCCGCCCACAGCGGCGAGGTTAAGGTTAGTCTTTCCGTTTTCATCTTCAAATATTCGAAGCTTAAGCATTTTTTCGATCATGCGGTCAGCCGTTTCGCGGGTATCCGTATCACTGATCCCTGCAAGGACCAGATATCCTTTGCCGATTCTTCCCACTATTTTGCCGCTGATCTCAACCTCAGCATTATCCACGCATTGTATTACAAATCGCATTTGCAGTTCCCTCCACGATTAATATTTTGCCCGGACCGGACAGAGATAAGTATACCATTACTGGCGGAAAAAGCATTAAGTTTAAATGAAAAAGACTCCGGCCGTCGCCGAAGTCTTTTTCTGCCTTTTCAACTTTGTGATTTCTCACTCATAAACAACCAACCTGGTACCATGTGGTATGTTTGTGTAAATCCAGCGTGCGTGTTCGAGAGCAAGACGGATGCAGCTCATGGAAATGTTCATTCCGAGTCTGTCATCTGCGATGTCCGCATACTCCGGATTTCCTTCACTATACTTATCATAGAGGATAGTGTGAAGCATAAATCCGGCAGTCGTCCAGTAGCAGTAAGCAGCCTTGCATTTTTCAAATCTCTTCCATCCGTATTCTGTCTCATACTTCCAGCAGAGTTTGAACTGCCCTGTAGGGGTTCTTGTCGCAGGAGCACCGCACGAAAACTCCCAGCTCCCCTTGATCCTTGTCCATTCGCCCTTCCTTCCCTGATAAACTCTAAGCTCATGCTCAGAAAGATTTGCGAGAACAAGGTATTTTGTATCACTATCGTACCACTGTGCCTTCTGATCCATAACGTCATTGACTTTATTGACCGCAATGCCTTCCGCGTTAATGATCTTACCGTTAATTTCCTTGTTGGTCACAACAGTACCGTTACTATTCGTATAGAAAGTATTTCCCTTGTCGGAAACCTGTAATCCCGTCTTGGTTGTAAGGGCTCCAGATTTTTCGAAGAAATAATAAACACCATCAATCTTGTAGACGTGAGGTCCGGTATACATTACTCCGCCATCGCCAAGATAATACCATTTACCGTCAACTTTTCTCCAACCATTTGCCATGGCGCCGCTCGGGTCCATATAGTACCAGTGTCCGTCAGACTTGACCCAGCCGGTCTTCATGTCACCGCGCACCAGGTCAAAATAGTACCACTTGCCTTTGATCCTCTGCCAGCCGATCTTCATATAGCCTGCAATATTAAAGAAATACCATTTCCCTTGGTTTTTGAGAAACCCGGTCTGCATAACGCCTTCATTATTAAAGTAATAATACTTTCCGTTGATCTTAGCCCAGCCGGTGTGATTGCCTTTATTAGTTACATAATACCAATTGTTTCCTTTTTTTACCCATCCCAGCTTTACAGCAGCAGCCTGAGCAGCTCCCTGATTATCTTCTTTAACAATTACGCTTTCCTGTTCTGAGACCTTCTGCGCAGCACTGACACCCGTCACCGGAATTGTTGATGCAAATAATGCAGAAGCTAAAAGCAATGCAAATAGACGTACACGTTTCATCTTCTTCTCTCCTTATAAATTGATCGACTTAATAGTTACGCGCGACAATATAAGGAGTGAATAACGCATACGCTCTCTCACAAATATCATCACAAAGTTGTTTGGCAATTGTTATGTTACAACATTGTGATGATAATTGCAAGCATTTATTAATATTTATGTAATATTATTTTTATTTTTTTAATTGCTATGTTTAAATTCAAATATTTTTACGAAATATTTGAATCATTTGATCAAAATAGAAGGAATATATACAGAAAAGACCTAAAGCTGGTCAAATTACTCCGTTTTCTTTTTTTTGAAGTTCAGATAGAATCCGCATTGTAAACAAAACAGAACAGCGGAAACGATCCGCTCACTTCGGAAAGTAAGAGGAAAAAAGAATTATATGTTTGATGTTATGAGCTATGCAGACAGAAACGATGTTGAAGTTTCCATCCGCAAAGGTCACGACGGACGTACAGTATGGGAAATCTTCCTGCGCGACCACCGGCTGAATCTGACCGAGTTCACACGTATTATAGATATAGAGATAAGAGGTCGGATGGATCAGGACGCATATATTGAATTCAGATGCGAACAGCTGATGGACATGATCCGTTCAGCCAGAATGAAAAAAGAGTTTTCGGATATCGAAAGCAAGAATGACGAAACTGCCCTGCAGCCTGAGGCTGCGGGACAGTTTTTCCTTTTCTCCCATATCCCTATGAGGTGACGGCCTGTTTAGAGCTCACCATAATATTTTGCCCTCTGGGCAAAACATTTGTCGATCAGATCTCTGTTCAGGTGCTCTCCTATTACAATGAGGGCATTCTGCCCTCTTTCTCTTTCTTCAATTTCAATTTGACCCGGAACAGCGTTGATCAGCAGCCAATGTCCTTCATTAGTTTCAACAAAGCCCTTGACCCTGTGTACATTTCCAAACGAGGGATCATTTAAAATGCGCTCTGTTGTTTCCCTTATCTCAGCTTCCTGCATTTTTATATAAAAATAAAACAGCGACCGGTATCCGTTTTCCTGTTCAACCTGATATTTGACATGGTTTTCGAGCCTATAGCCGCATCTGCTGATCTTCTCATAATCACTTTCGCCAAACAGTTCCCAGTTACCTTGTATTACATCATCTCCAAAGGTCCTGCTGCAATGGAATTCATTCATGACTTCATTCATGAGGCAGATCGTATCCCTGATCTCACACTCGTCAGCTTCCTGGACTTTGCTCAGAACAACACATCCTGCATTAGCAATCTGAGATGCCAGAAGATACCTGGCGTCAGCAGATAGAGCCTTCTCCTGTTTCGCGCTCACAATGGATATCACATTTCCGGGCGTATACCAGCGGTCAAGGGGTTCTTCCCTGAGCACATCGAAAAACTCATCCACGTCAAAAACACCGGAAGGTTCTACCAATACTCTGTCATAACCCATCATGGCCATAGAGATCAGTTTGGTCTTAAACCTCCTTCTGTGAGCCTCGTAGCCATCACCTCCTATGACCATCTCCAGTTCGCATTGATTGCCCAGAAGATCCTGTAAAAACATTACATCTACATTTACAGCGCCGTAATCATTCTCAAGTATGCAGATTCTGCTCCCTTTATTCATGAAATGTCTCGCATAAGAACGGATGAAGGTTGTCTTGCCGGCACCCAGAAAACCTGTGATCAGATCAATTATCATAAAAAGCTCCTTATTATTTCAAATCAGACGACACAAGTATAGCAGAATATCTGAAATAGTGACTATGAAAAAAGGCTGCCCGGTCAGGCAAAGACCAGGCAGCAATTAAATCAGCAGATATTGTAAGTTCAGAAAAGATCACTTTAATTCTGTGGAGTAATAAGGCACAACAAGATGTGTTCCGGGAGTGACGACAGGATAGGACGATTTATCATAGTCCAGATTATTGATTCTGCAAAGCTCTTCCAGATAATCATTCTGCGTCTTATAGAAGTTCCGGTCATCATATCTCTGTACGATATCCAGAAGATTCTCCTCGTAGGCCACCGTGATCGTATCGTAGTATTTGTAAGCCGCCGGGACCTCTTTACTCTTAGCTCTTGACGCGATACCGCCGATACCGAATACCACGCTGATCAGGATGAACGCGGCGAGGGCTGTGCGAAGGATGCGCACCTTCCTGGCTCTGGCTCTTGCAGCTTTCTTCCTTGCAATTGCTCTTCTTCTGGTCGTCTCATTGCCGTCAGAGTTCGATGATCCGATAGTTTCTCTCCTGAAATTATATACTACGCAGTCTCTATGTTCCTTGGCAGATCCCTCATTATATCCCATAAAATCGAAAGATCTTGCTGTATTGCCCTGTACACACGCGATTACGTCAATCCCTGTATATGACTTACTCATTGTATATCACCTCTTCCGTACACTATTACCGCGAACCTATGTTTGCATGTCTATATTCTATCGAACATTCATTCTGATGTCAAGAAAAATCGAACAGATATTCTGAATATATGTTTGCTTTTTTCGGATTTTGATTGTATAATCAAGACAGAATAAGCCAGATTTTTCTTAAAATACTATAGAAAGCAGGAGGTCACGCCAATGCCCGCTAAGATTTCCAAGAAACAACAGGAAATTCTTGATTATCTCAAGGATGAGATTCTTTCCAAGGGATATCCTCCCACTGTTCGCGAGATCTGTGAGAAAGTCGGTCTCAAATCCACGTCTTCTGTTCATTCCCATCTCTCTACCCTGGAGAGAAACGGATTTATTCGCAGAGACCCCACTAAGCCGAGAGCGATAGAGATCTGTGACGACAGCTTCCAAATGGTCCGCACAGAAATGGCATCTCTGCCGGTAGTGGGAAATGTAGCCGCAGGACAGCCAATCCTCGCGCAGGAGAATATTGAAAGTTATTTCCCCATCCCGACGGATATTCTTCCTCCCGGCGAATCCTTTGCTCTGAGGGTTCGGGGAGAATCAATGATCAACGCCGGAATCCTCAACGGTGATCTGGTGTTTGTCAATTCCTGCAATACAGCGAGAAACGGTGAGATTGTTGTCGCTCTTATAGAGGACGGGGCTACCGTGAAGACTTTCTACAAAGAGAACGGTCATATCCGTCTGCAGCCTGAGAACGACTCAATGGAGCCGATCATTGTAGAACAGTGTCTGATCCTCGGAAAAGTCTTCGGTGTTTTCAGGACAATGTGATATCGAAAAGAGAGTCTGTGAAGAAATGAGTATAACTATCCATTTCTTCACAGACTCTCTTATTATTTACATCCGGTCAGTATATTCTATGGATCGCTCCGGCAGGAGTTCCGATCACAGATGGTCAGGATCTATCTGTTTGCCGTCTCTCCAAATTCTCTCAAGATCATAGAGAAGGCGGTCTTCCTGATTAAAAATGTGAACGATCACATCGCCGAAATCGAGAAGGATCCACTTAGCATGCTCATATCCCTCAACCTGCTTGAGAACAGCGCCGGCTTTTTCCATCTTCTCGCTCACTTCGTCAGACAGTGCCTGGATCTGCGGACGGCTCGAACCGTTCGCGATAATGAAATAGTCTGCGAGAACAGACACCTCACTGATGTCGATCACTCTGATATCCGCAGCCTTTTTCTCTTCAAGTGCCGCGATCGCTATGCGGGCAAGTTCTCCGGATCTCTCTTTGGTGTTAGCCATTTCACTCATAGAATTTCCTCTCTTCATCACATCTTCTGTAATACTCATAGGTTTTCTGTGTCATGGGATCCACTTCCACTCCTGTCGTGCCCAGATAACTGAGGGTATCCCTCAGGATCTGAAGAACGCAGTCGTCGATGCTCTCGAATGCAAGTTTTCTTACTACAGGGAGATTGGGAGCGGAATCCCTGCCCGGTTCAATATAGTCCGCCGTAAAAACAATCTTCTCCAGCAGACTCATGCCGGGCCTTCCTGTGGTATGATATCTGATCGCGTTGAGGATATCCTCGTCCTTCACACCATATTTTGACTGAGCCAGTTCGGCTCCCGCCTTGGAGTGAAGGAGCGATCCGCTGCCCTTCTCTATTTCAGAGAGTTCCAGCCCCGCTTTTTCACAGATCTTGAGCATTTTCCCCAGATTCATGCATTTAGCGCAGTCATGCAGAAGTCCCGCTGTTTCGGCTTTGTCAACATCAAAGCCGTAGCACATGGCAAGACTTGCAGCAGTGCTGGCAACATTCAGCGTATGAACAAAGCGGCCGTATGCCAGTTCCGATTCCAGTTCTCTGATTAGATTAATGCGCTCTTTTTTGTTCAAGGGTATGCTCCTTATTATTCGAACTTGCAGTTTCGAATTTCATTTGTATATCCCGCTTTCTATTATATAACTTTCCAGGGCATCCGGCACGAGATAATGTACAGATTTTCCGGAAGCTGCCCTTTCGCGGATCTGGGTCGATGAAATCCCGATATTCGGTATCGACACAGGATAAATCCTGGCACCGAAATCTTTTTCTAAAGCCTGAGTCTCTCTTTGAAACTCTTCCGGATCCACCTGATCTTCCCTCATTGCTGCGAGAACAGTACAGACGTCGAAGATCCTTTGCGGTTCCCTCCAGGTTCTCATGGAGCAGATCGTATCCGCTCCCACTATGAAGAACAGTTCCGATTCAGGATTCAGAGCCTTAAGTTCCTCAAGTGTTTCAAAGCTGTAGGTATTGCCCGGCCTGTTCACTTCGATATCGGATACTTCGAAGGGTTTATAACTTCCTGCGGCGATCTTGGTCATTTCCAGTCTCACCTGGGCGGGCTGCACTTTTTTGCTCCTGTGATCCTTGAAATAGGAATGACCGGAAGGGATAAGCAGCACTCTGTCGAGCTGATACTGGTCCCTGGCCTGCTCTGCTATGATCAGATGCCCAAGATGAATGGGATCAAAGGTTCCTCCCAGAATCCCTATCCTCTCCGCTTTTATCGTCTGTTCTCTCATGATCCCGCTCCTTTTCACTTAGGAAGAACGATCTTAGGGTTTTCCTTAAACGGCTTGTAAAGTACAAATTTTCTGCCGATGACCATCACAACCTGTGAACGTGTGCGTCCGGCAAGCGTCTCTGCCGCTTCCCTGGGATCAACGGGAGCCATTTTCATCACGGCGCCCTTTAAAAGCTCTCTCGTGTTAAAAGCCTCCTCTGTGGAGACCACAGTCTCCGGGCTGACACCGTTTTTGCCGATCTGAACGACCGGATCGAGCTGATTGGAAAGACCGATCAGAAACGATCTCTGTTTACTGGTAAGCATCTTGTCTCCTTTATCAAATTAATCATAATAATCGAAACGGTGACCGTAAAGACGGACAGTATCGCCTTCCTTACAGCCAAGTTCCTTAAGTCTGTCAATGATCTTATTCTCCTGAAGGAACTTCTGGAAGAATATGAATCCCTTTTCCGTCTCAAGGTTCGTATAGCCGAGCATTCTCTCGACCCTGGGGCCTTCAATGACGTACTCTTTCGCTTTCTCGTCATATGAAACAGTGAAAGGTTCAGAGGCATCAAGCTGAAGCATCTCTTCGGGATCATATTCCTGTTCGAACACTGTCGTCTCGGCAGGCATCTGTGCAAGGATTCCGCTTACATGATACAGCAGCTCCCTGACGCCCTCTCCTGTAGCTGCGCTGATCGGAAATACTTCCACGCCAAGCTCAGAACAATACTCTCTGATCCGGTCAAGCGCGTCTGAGCCTTCAGGCAGAAGGTCACACTTGTTCGCGGCCAATATCTGCTTCTTGTCTCCAATCTCTGCTTCATAAGAAGCCAGTTCCTTATTGATCGCCTTTATGTCTTCCACGGGATCTCTTCCTTCAGAGCCCGCCGCGTCAACTACATGAATGAGAAGCTTCGTCCTCTCGATATGGGCAAGGAATTCATGCCCGAGTCCCGCTCCTTCCGCGGCGCCTTCAATGAGGCCCGGGATATCAGCCATCACAAATCCCCTTGCGTCCTGAAGGTCCACAACGCCGAGGATCGGTGTCAAAGTAGTGAAATGATAATTCGCGATCCTGGGCTTAGCGTTGCTCACCCTCGACAGAAGTGTAGATTTGCCGACATTGGGGAATCCGACCAGGCCCACATCTGCGATTACCTTGAGCTCAAGGCGCAGTTCCAGCGTTCTGGAGGGCTGGCCGGGCTGCGCGTATTTGGGCGCCTGCATTGTGGATGTGGCATAATGCATATTTCCATTGCCGCCTTTGCCGCCCTTAAGGATCAGATACCTTCTCCTGTCTCCGGACATATCCGCAATGATCTTTCCACTGGCCGCTTCGCGGATGATCGTCCCTTCAGGAACCTTGATGATCAGATCCCTTCCTGTCCTGCCGGTGCATCTGCGCTTTTTGCCGTCTTCTCCGTGCTCGGCCTGATACTTCCGGTTGTGCCTGAAATCAACCAGAGTATTAAGTCCTTCGTCTACTTCAAAGATTACGCTGCCTCCGTCGCCGCCGTCACCGCCGTCAGGTCCTCCCGCAGGCACGTATTTCTCTCTTCTGAATGAGACGTGTCCGTCTCCGCCTTTGCCGCTGCTCACGACGATCTTTGCTTTATCTATGAACATCCTATTATTTATCTCCTGGTGTATGGCGCATATCAGTAATATGCGCAAAAGACTTCAGACAGTGCCTTGCGCCTGCCTGAAGTCCTTACAATCATCGGTATTCCCTGCAGTGATTACTGCTGAGCCTCTACGGGATGGACAGAAGCTCTCTTCTTGTCCTTACCTACGCGCTCAAAGCGAAGGATTCCGTCGGTCAGAGCATACAGAGTGTCATCACCGCCGATGCCTACGTTAAGGCCGGGGTGAATGCTTGTTCCGCGCTGTCTGTAAAGAATGTTGCCGGCCTTGACAAACTGGCCGTCAGCCTTCTTGGCGCCAAGTCTCTTAGCATTGGAATCACGACCGTTCTTGGTGGATCCCATTCCCTTTTTATGGGCAAAGAACTGAAGGTTCAAATTTAACATGTCTATACCTCCTCGATTTCGAATTTCAGATATCTCTCACCGTATTCACTCCTGATCCATTGTAGTCCGTGGATCATAGAGTCGATGAGAAGTGATGCTTCATGGGTCGGAATACTGCGGAAGGCGCATGTGATAAGGCCGCCTTCCTCACTGTCATAATCACAGCCGATATCTTCGTGAAGAAGATCCTGCAGACAATTAACAGTGTTGATGACTATTGCGGATACTCCCGCGCACACCACATCGCCCTGCGGTTTCAAAAAGCTTCCAAAGCCTCTGTTGGGCTTAAACCCCGCATGTCCGCTGCAGATAAAGGACTTGTAATTTCCATTCTGCCGTGTGATTACAACCTGTATCATAGGAATGTCTCTAATCAGCCGTTGATCTTGTCGATCTTAACGCGGGTATAGAGCTGTCTGTGACCGTTCTTCTTGTGATAGCCGGTCTTTCTCTTGTAGTGATAAACTACAACCTTCTTGCCCTTGCCCTGATCCATAACAGTTCCTGTGACAGTTGCGGATGCGACTTCCTCGCCAACCTTCATAGCGTCGCCGCCGATGCAGATTACCTTGTCAAAAGTAACTTCTGTTCCGCTCTCGCCCTCGATCTTCTCGATATCGATGATATCTCCCTCGGAAACTTTGTACTGCTTGCCACCTGTTGCGATAATTGCGTACATTCTGGTACCTCCTTCTTAAAAAAACTCGCTGATTACGGCGGTCCTGTAAACAGGACGCTTTCCATGCTGCTGTTCCTGCAGTACCATACAGCGCAGCACATAAAGAGCCTCATCATGCGGCATACTCAATTAACATAGCAGAAGGGCGAAAGCATGTCAAGAATGATTCGTGACATTTTTTCGCCCTCAATCTGATTTTTCAAAATTTATCTTCGCACTGCTGCCAAACTGCCGGTCAGTCCTCTTTTTTCTGTCTGCGCGCCAGTTCCCCGGTCACATCCTCCCATGTGATCCCTTTCTCCGCCATGACCACCATCAGGTGATAAAGATAATCGGAGATCTCGTAGACGATCTCGTTGGGATTGGGATTTTTTGCCGCGATCACGATCTCTGTTGCCTCTTCGCCAAGCTTCTTGAGCATTTTGTCAAGGCCCTTGTCAAAAAGGTAATTGGTATAGGATCCCTTTTTAGGATGATCTCTGCGGTCCGTGATCGTCTGATAATCTCTCAAAAGAACTGTCTGCGGATTGAACTCCTCTTTTCCTTCCTCTGCGAGGACTTTGTTGAAAAAGCAGGAGTGACTGCCTGTATGGCAGGCCGCCCCGATCTGTTCGACTTTGGCAAGAAGAGTATCCATATCGCAGTCGGCAGTCAGGGATTGCACGTACTGGAAATGGCCGCTGGTAAGACCTTTGACCCAGATCTCATTCCTGCTTCTAGACCAGTAGGTCATCTTTCCCGTGGCAACGGTAAGGTTATAGGCCTCCTCGTTCATATAGGCCACCATGAGAACCTGATCCGTCGAAGCTTCCTGAACGACTACCGGCAGAAGTCCGTCGGGACCGAGCTTGAAATCCCCCCACTCATACGCCGCAGTGCGCACCTTTACGGGAATTCCCGATGAGAGCAGTTTATTTCTTACAAACTGAAGCTTACCCGTCCTCTTATTTACGCCGTTTCCGGTCACGCCATTGATTCCTTCATGGGAGAGAGACACTCTCACGCAGTCGTTTTCAGTGATCTGGGCGATCACAGGAAGGTCTGTCCAGTTACCGCTAAGGCTATCAAGCGATTCGTCCCCTACATAGATCAGGCAGCAGACATTACCGTCAATAAGATCCTTATTCTCAGCGACCTGGTCTTTAGAAGAGAAGCAGCACGCTATTTTGTCAGAGCCGAATTTGTCCGCCACTTCCTGCGCGATCTGCGCATTTGCGTCCTTGGAAAGATTCAGGCACGCCATGCTGCAGCCGGCGTAAAGGAATTTCTTAATATCCTCCATCCTCCTGACTCTTCCGGCGGCGATCACAGGGATCCGTGCCGACGAGCAGATTTTACGGATGATGTCATTGTGCATCTCCTGCTCACTGTCTGAATCAGAGAGGTCAAAGATCATCAGGGCGTCCGTAAATCCGTTATCATATTGTGCCGCAAGAGCAGCGGGATCTTCACTGACTGTATCCAAATCCCCGAGGCCCTTTACTGCCTTTCCTTCATACAGATAAATGCTGGGGATCAGCTTCTTAAACTGTGTATCCATTATTATCCTCGACGAGGGGCTCAGAGACTCCCCTTGGTGCTCAGAACGTCTGTGATCCGTTCCTCTTTCTGTGTTGCCATGTCAAGGGCCTTGGAGAAGCACTTGAACATTCCCTCGATGATGTGATGGGCATTTGTGCCCGAAAGGATCCTGAAATGGAGATTCATCGCGGCGCTGTAAGAGACTGAATAGAAAAACTCCCGGACCAGCTCCGTGTCAAAGTCTCCGACCATGGGCGCGTTGATCGGCGTTCCTTCCATGACAAAATACGGTCTTCCGCACAGATCAACCGCACACAGGATCAGAGCTTCATCCATGGGGAGGACAAAAAAGCCATACCTTTTAATGCCCTTCTTGTCACCCACAGCTTCTTTGATCGCCTGTCCCAGCACGATCCCTGTGTCCTCTACAGTATGATGACCGTCCACATTCAGGTCGCCGTCCGCCTTGAGCTGCATATCAAACAGGCCATGTCTGGTAAAAGCGTCCATCATATGGTCGAAAAACCCGATCCCGGTGGAAATCTCCGCTTTTCCGCTGCCATCGATGCAGAAATTCATGGAAATATCCGTCTCGCCGGTTTTCCTGCTGACTTCAGCTGTTCTCTTATCCATGATCATTCCTCCTCTTCGAATCGGACAGCAATGGAATTGGCGTGCGCCGTGAGTCCTTCGCTGAGAGCAAAAAGTTCGATATCCTTGTGAACAGCCCGAAGAGCATCCTTTGAGTAGGAAATGATACTGCTCTTCTTGACAAAATCATCAACTCCCAGAGGGGAGAAGAATCTCGCTGTGCCGTTTGTGGGCAGGATGTGGTTGGGACCTGCGAAATAGTCGCCGAGCGGTTCCGAAGAATAACTGCCGAGGAAGATCGCGCCCGCATTGCGGATCTTCGTCATGACCTCATAAGGATTCTCCGTAATGATCTCAAGATGCTCGGAGGCAATAGTATTGGCAGCCTCCACAAGATCCTCCATCGTATCGCCGACAAATATATATCCGTAGTCATCGAGAGATTTTTGAATGATCTCCGCTCTTGAGAGTGTCTTCAAAAATCCGTCGATCTCTTCAGAAACAGCTTTTGCGATGTTTTCGTCAGTTGTCAGAAGAATCGCGCTGGCCATCGGATCGTGCTCTGCCTGAGAGAGAAGATCCGCGGCGACATACCTTGGATTAGCGGTGCTGTCGGCGATGATCAGGATCTCACTGGGACCTGCCACAGAGTCTATGCCGGTAACGCCAAAGCAGGCTTTTTTGGCCAGTGCAACAAAAATATTGCCGGGGCCTGTGATCTTATCCACTTTCGGGATCGTCTCTGTGCCGTATGCCATTGCTGCGATCGCCTGCGCGCCGCCGACCTTATAGATCTCATCGGCACCGGCTATATCCGCCGCCACTACTGTGCCTGCGGCAGCTCTGCCGTCAGGACCCGGAGGTGTGCACATGATGATCTTCTCAACTCCCGCCACTTTCGCAGGAACAATGTTCATGAGAACGCTGGACGGATAGACCGCGCGTCCGCCGGGAACATAACAGCCTGAGACTTCAATAGGAGTCACTTTCTGTCCGAGTATCACACCGTCCTCTCTGGTTGTGATCCAGCTGGAGCGCTTCTGTTTCTCATGATATACACGGATGTTCTCCGCGGCTTTCCTCATCACTTCCACCAGGGCGGGATGCAGTTCTCTGTAAGCATCCGCGATCTCACGTTCAGATACCCGAAGAGTCTCAGAAGTCAGATCGCAGCGATCAAACTTCTTTTCATATGCGATGACAGCTTTGTCGCCTGACTCACGCACATCCGCGATTATACTCTGTACAGTCTTCTCATAGTCCCCATATCCTGAAGCGGACCGTCCGATCAGTCTGGCAAGCGCCTGTGATTTTGTATTTTCATCGAGCTTTAGTATTCTCATCTGTGCACTATATCCTTTCTGACTGTCAGTCACTCGAGGCAGTCCCTCACATTCGCCATGATCTCCCTGATCCTGCGCGTCTTCATCTGCATGGATACCTGATTGACGATCATTCTCGCCGACACAGGGCAGACTTCCTCGAGCACCGCAAGACCGTTCTCCCGAAGTGTCGAACCCGTCTCGACGATATCGACGATCACATCGCCGAGATCCACGATCGGGCCCAGCTCCACGGAGCCGTTCAGCTTAATGATCTCCACTGTCTGGTGTTTCCTGTTGTAGAAATGCTCCCTTGCAATGTTCGGATATTTGGAAGTGACCCGTATCATCTCGTGGTGCTTTAAGAGTTCTCTCGCCTCTTCCGGTCCGCAGACACACATCCTGCACTTTCCGAATCCCAGATCGAGCACTTCGTAAACACGCCTGTTCTCTTCCATTATGATATCTGAACCGACCACTCCGATGTCCGCCGCGCCGTATTCCACATATGTCGGAACATCAGGTCCTTTGGCGAGGAAAAACCTGAGTTTCTGCTCCTCGTTGACAAAGATCAGTTTCCGCGAACTCTTGTCCTTGAGCTCTTCGCAGTAATAGCCCGCTTCACCCAGAAGCTTCATTGTCTGATCCGCAAGGCGTCCCTTTGTAAGGGCAATGGTTATGTAATCGTTCACGCTGTCCTCCGTTCGCTCTTCACTCCTCTGCGCATTCCGGCAGCAGAACCGTCCTGAAACCCGCCATACGGCTCATACGGGCAGTTTTGAGGGCCTCACGGTAGTTTGAGTCATTGTAATAAATCTTTTGAATTTCGGGCTCCTCGTCGTCCACAATATGCTGCCTGTACATCGCGTCCATGAGCGTATCAATGGAGATCATGCAGCCTATAGCCGGCGCTGTTTTGCCAAAACAGCTCAGGAGCTGGTCGTATCTTCCGCCGGACGCGACAGGTTCGCCGGTACCATATGTGTAGCCCTTGAAAATGATACCCGTATAGTATCTGTATTTACTAAGAAGCGACAGATCGAAACTGATATATCTTGAAAGCCCGTATGCATCCACAACGTCAAAGACATCGATCAGGCGTCTTACTGCATTGCGTGCCCGCTCATTGGGAGCCGACTCCCATGCCTTTTTAAGATCCTCAGTCGTCTCAATAAAGTCGCGGAAGCTGAGAAACAGATCTCTGTCCTTCCGGCTGTAGCCCTCGCTCTTTAAAAGATCCTCGGCGGCAAAATAGTTCTTGCCGGAAATCTCATTCCTAAGGGCTGTCTCAATATCGCTGTCCATTCCGAGATAGTCACATATTCCCTTGAAATACTCGACATTGCCGACACTGATCTGGAATTCTGTAAGCCCTGCCGCCAGAAGGCTTTCGATCAGCATAGCGATCATCTCTCCGTCCGCCTGTGCGCTGGCGTCATTAATGAGCTCGGCGCCCATCTGGAATGTTTCCTTGCGTTTGCCTTGGAGATCCGATGTATTTGAGAAGGCGCTTCCCTGATAGCAGAAACGAATGGGATGCTTTTCATCCATAAAATACTTGGCAGCGCACCTTGCTACAGAAGGCGTGAAGTCCGGTCTGAGCACCAGTGTGTTGCCTTCCTTGTCGAAGAACTTGTACAGTTCTCTTGAGGAAGTCGTCCCGATCTCATTGGAGAACACGTCAAAATATTCAAACGAAGGAGTCTGAAGATCTTTGTAACCGTACAGATGGATCTGTTCCGCAATCTTACCGATCGTTCTGCTTCTGGCAGTATTCTCCCTGCCATAGCAGTCCCTCACCCCTTCGGGAGTATGCAGCAGCTGCTGCGCTTTTCTGTTGGCGTAATTCATGAGTTCTCCTTCGCTTTATTGTGCTGCAGTGCTAATTCGATAGCACGTGAAATTATTGGAAGTATACAGGAATATGCTCAGCCTGTCAAATTTACGCGTCGCTGTCCCTCTCCGCGAGATCCCTGTTGATCATCTCAAGGTACGGCACCAGGATACCATGTTTGTGGGGCAGCACCCAGTTCATATCCAGTTCATCCATCCTGAAGCTTTTCCTGCCGCCAGATTCCGCCCGTTCCCAGAAGGGCAGAAAGTGCCTGAAAGGAAGATAGTAATAAAAGCCTTCTTCCGTATAACTGATCAGAAAGAAAGCGATCCCGTCCTGCTTCTCAAACAATCTCATGAACTCCACCTGATGGGGGTGGATATTCTGCAGCGCAAACGTCTTCTGTCTGCACTCCTTGGCGTCAAAACATACCGGGATTCCCTGGATCACACCTATATAGTCTACGGTGCTCTTCTGGTCAAAATAGGCAAGCGTAATGTGCCTGTTCTCGCTGTCGATCTTCATCGGGGTGATCGGAGTAGGCACTTTCTGAATGAGCGCAAGATTCTGTTCTTTATATTTTTCATTGGTCCGGTTGATCTCGTCCTCGAAGAGCGAACCCCGGAGTCCTCTTGATTTCCATGTCGGCATATCAGCCACTCCCGTCCTGTTGTAATAGCCCGGCTTTTACTTTACAGCGCAGATCTCTGTGTAGATGCGGGGAGGATCACAGCAGATCACCTTTTCAGAGAGCCTTGCCAGATCCCCTTCCATGCGGGGAAATTCCACCCTGCAGCACCAGAGCATCTGTCCCCGGAGTCCGAATTCACCGCGGATCTTTTCGTTGACTTTCCTGTCACCGTATTTGGGATCTCCCAGTATCGGATGTCCCATCTGCGCGAGATGGCTGCGCAGCTGATGTGTCTTGCCTGTGATCAGTTCCATCTCCAGAAGCGAATAGCGTCCGCCAGTGATCACAGGTGCGTATGTCGTCCTCGTCCAGTCCCCTCCATTTTTCGCGGTTTCCTTAAAATTGACTGTATTGGTCACCGTGTCTTTGCTCAGGTATCCCTCGATCTTGCCGCCTTTTTTCACAGTTCCGAGTACTGCTGCCCTGTAAAACTTACGCAGAGTCCTGTCTCGAAGCATTTCGGCGATCTTTCTTGCGCCTGTCAGAGACTTGGAACAGATCAGGATCCCGCCTGTATTTCTGTCAAGCCTGTTGCAAACAGAGGGTTTGAACCGGCTGAGCGTTGCGGCGTCCGCCTCTCCATTCTCAATAAGGTAGCCCAGAAGCCATTCGTTCATGGTGCGATCTGTATCTGCCGCTTTCTGTGAAAGAACTCCCACAGGCTTTCTCACGATGAGAATGTCCGGGTCCTCATAGAGGATACCGTCATCTCCGATTCTTCCCTTGATCTGCCGGTATGCTTTCACATACTCCTGCAGCTCGTTATCGCCGCCTGCTTTAGCATTATCCTCTGCGCCGTCCTCTCCTCCGAATTTCCCGATCGTATCATCAGAAAGAAAAAGCGTCACCAGATCTCCTTCCAGAAGAAGCTCACTGCCGGACGCTTTTTTGTCATTGAGTGTGATATTCTTTTTCCTGAGCATTTTATAGAGAAAAGAGGAAGGAGCTCCGGGGAGCCTTCGCTGCAGATACTTGTTAAAGCGCTGATCCTTCTCTTCGCTCTTAACTGTCCATTCTCTCATCGGCCTCTTTCCTCACAGGGAGATGGATTTCAAAAGGTCCAGCACACCCTGTATGCTCTTTCTCTCTTTGCTGTCTTCCAGCCTGTTCAGGTCATCCAGGCGCTGCGTGTAATTATCCTGATTTTTGAAGATCTTGACAGTATATCCCTTAAAGCCGTCATTCTCAAGCATCGTTCTGATGTGCAGCTCTCCGCTCTTAATGTCGCATTCCGGATCTTCCGTCAGGGCACATACCGATCTCCCCGCGCAGACCGCGTGGCTTATCGCGAAATTCTTGTCATAGCTTGTCATAAAGAGGTCGTAGGCTCCGGCAAGTTCTCCGATATGAAGTTCAATGGCATCTCTCGCGCTCTCAGAACAGCATTTTGCCCTGCAGAACATTATAAGATCCACCGCGAATTTCCCGACGCCGATGCAGCTTAAAGCCGCAAGGATCGTAAAAGCGTTTTTGTTGGTCCCAAAATACCTGAGCGCGCCGAAATACATGCCCAGCACTGCAGCAAGCAGGCCGAAGGTGACGATCGCGAAGATTTTCCGTCCTCTCTTTATGTAGCCGTATGTCCCCTTTTTTCCGATCATGATTACTCCAATTACGTCAAAACAGGACATCTCTTCCGTTTAGCGAAAAGATGTCCCGCACAATACTACTTCGGTATTAACCCTCAAACATGTCAGTGTTCACGAATTCGGAATCATCTTCCTCTTCCGGATATTCCTCAGAATCCTCGTCCATATTCTGCATCAGACCGGATTCTTCATCTTCTTCCGGCTGCGGGCTGAGCTCTGCGCGGTTCTGGCCAAGGGTGTCGATATAATCCGACATTTCATCGTGGAAGTTGGAGAAGATGGAAGTCATGTTGTTACGCGCGCTGATCGTGCTCTTCTCAAGGTCAGCGAGCATTCCTTCCATATACTGCCTGAATGCTTCGCGCTGCGCGTCGGACTCATTTACAGCCTTATCGAGGATATCCTGAGCCTGCTGTGTAGCCATTCTTACGATCTCATTAGCCTGGGCATAAGCCTGCTGCATGATCTCATGCTCGTTGACAAGTTCATTGGTATGCGCTGTAGCCTCGTTGATCATCTCTTCCGCTTTTCTCTTAGCGTCGTCAAGGATCGCGTCCTTATTGGCGATAATGCGCTGATAATGCCTGATCTCATCAGGAGTCTTCGCGCGAAGCTCCTCAAGAAGGGCATCCATTTCGTCCTTGTCTACGATAATATTTGTTTTGGAAAAAGTCTGGTATCTGCAGGAATCAATAAAATCCTCAATCTGGTCGATCATCTGCTCGATTTTGCTGCTCATCTTTTCCGATCCTCCTTATTTATTCTGGTAAAATTCCGGATGAAGAACTCTCATTTTGCCGATCACTTCCTCTTCGATCGAAGGCGGAACGCACAGGCTGATGTCCCCGCCGAAAGATGCGATCTCCTTTACGACAGAGGAACTCAGGTATGCGAATTCCATGCTGCTCGTGATAAAGATCGTGTCAAGCCAGCCGTCTGAGATCGTTCGGTTTGCGTGGGCAATCTGCAGTTCGTACTCAAAATCAGTTACTGCCCGAAGACCGCGCACGGCAATATGACAGTCGATTTTACGTGCATAATCCATGAGTAATCCGTAATAGGAATCGACATGCACATTCGGAATATTTTCTGACACTTTGCGTAACATTTTAACACGTTCGTCTACAGAAAACAATGGAGTTTTCGCTTTATTGTCCAAAACGCAGACCGTCAGGTCATCAAACATTTCCGCTGCTCTTTTTATAATGTCGATGTGTCCATAGGTAACTGGGTCAAAACTTCCCGGGTAAATCGCGTGTTTCATCATGGATCCTTTCTGCTTCCGATTAGTTATTAAGAGCGCGTCTGATGAAGAGATGCCTGTTCGCTTTATAGTCTTTCTCTCTTACAAGTTCAAGGCCGATATCGCCCAGATAAGAGAAATCCGTATCCAGTGAAGATTCCACTATGATCAGCGTATTATCCGTGACATATTTCTCTGCTGCGAGCGCATTCAGAATATCGTGTACTGTCTGTGACTCGTAAGGCGGATCCACATATATAAGATCCACTTCCTTCTCGTGGATATGCCTCAGCGCACTGAGAGCATCCTGTTTGAGAAGCACCGCTTCTTCTTCGAAATGCGTTGTGTGGAGATTCTTCTGTATACAAGCGCAGGCTTCTCTGCCGTTTTCAACAAAATAGGCGCGTTTGGCTCCGCGGCTTAAAGCTTCGATTCCGATCGCCCCGCTGCCCGCACACAGATCAAGAAAGATCGATCCGGGCACATCCGCCTGTATGATATTAAACAGAGTCTCTTTGATGATGTCCTGTGTAGGCCTTGTGTCAAGGCCGTACGGCGCGACGAGCTTCAGCCGTCTGGCGCTTCCTGCTATTACTCTCATGCCTTATTCCTCAAAATGTGAGGCGGAAGCCCTTTCCGCCTCTTCTTTATCTAAAGTGTATTAAATCTTCTCTTTTTTGTCTATCTGCAATTGTCCGTCAGGAAAATATCGGATCAGAACCGCTTGCTGCCTCTGCCGTTTCTGGCTCCGGCGCGGACCTTGTCGAGGTCAATCTCTGTGTCTCTGTGCACGAGCGGCGCGGGCTCTTTATCTTTCGCGAGCACGGCTCTTTCCACATAATCTTCCTTGCTCAGTTTGATACCCAGAACGCCCGCAGCAGCTTTTTTCATCTCCGGGATCTGATCCAGAGGGAACTTGAGAAGATATCCGTTAGCAGTCATCAAAACAGCGTACTTCTGATCAGTTATGACTCCGGCGAAAACAAGAGAATCTCCCTCTGCAAGTTTGGTCGCGTTCATGGTCTTCATGCGGGTCTCAAACTCGCCGCCGCTCACTGTTTTGACAAGGCCGTTTTTCGTGACGAAAAGGAGCCTGTAGAGGTTGAGGTCAGTCTGGCTGCAGGCCATGACGATCTCTTCCTTCGAGGAGTCGTAATTGCCGATATTGTCGATGGGAATACCCTTGTCCCTCAGTTTTCCGAGAGGAAGGTCGGAGACTTTTACGGTATGAAGAGTACCGTTATCCGTGAACAGACAGATCTTTCCGGTGCTCCTGCACATGAAATAGTATTTGTATCCGGTTTCCACCGACTCCTGGTTTCTGGTGTATGCAGACGGATCCATCGTCTTGGCGTATCCGAAACGATCCATGACAAACAGAAGTTCTCTGTCTTCCTCTTCCTCTTTTACGACAAAGGAAGCTGTTTCCGCCTGGGTGATCTCCGTTTTTCTGGGCTGCGCATACTTGTCTCTGATCTGCGCCAGATCACCGCGCAGTACCTTTGTCATGGAGTCGCGCTCTTCAAGGATATCTTCGTAGCGGTAGATATTGGCGACAGTCTCATCGTGTTCTTTAATGAGCGCTTCCAGTTCGAGTCCGATGAGTTTGTACAGACGCATGTCAAGGATCGCGTCAGCCTGCGCCTCCGTAAAGGCAAGCTGCGTCGCCATTATCTCCGATTCTACGCTTCGGAACTTGATCCCGCCGGTCTCACCGTTTACAAGGCAGTTCTTAACAGTCTTTCGGTCTCTTGCGCCCCTGAGGATCTCGATGATCAGGTCTATGACGTTGACCGCTTTGATAAGACCTTCCTGGATCTCCCTCTTTTTGCGCTCTTTTTCAAGAAGATTCTCATACTTTCTCGTGGTCGTCTCGTAAAGAAAGTCCGTATTGGCTTTCAGTATCTCCCTAAGGCTCAGTGTCTCGGGCCTTCCGTTCCTGATCGCGAGCATATTTACGCCAAAGGTGTCTTCCAGCCGCGTCTTTTTATAGAGAAGATTCCGGAAATTGTCGATATCCGTATCTTTCTTCAGTTCAATGACTATACGGATCCCTTCTTTGTCGGATTGGTTAGTAATGTCGATGATATCGTTCGTGACCTTTTTCTCGGCGAGCGCAGCAACATCCGAGAGGAACTTGCCGATGCCGGCGCCGATCATAGTATAGGGGATCTCCGTGATCACCAGATTGACGTGTCCGGAACGCCCCTTTTCTACCATGGTGCGGCCTCTCAGGCGCACCTTTCCGACACCTGTCTCATAGATTTCGGGAAGTTCGTCCTTATTGACCACAATGCCGCCCGTCGGGAAATCGGGTCCCTTGACATACCGCATCAGCTCCTTGTTCGTCAGTTCCGGGTTCTCGAGCAGAGCGATCTCCGCATCGATGATCTCCGCGAGATTGTGGGGCGGAGTGCTGGTCGCCATTCCTACCGCAATTCCTTCCGATCCGTTGATCAGGAAGTTGGGGATCTTGACGGGGAGCACCTCGGGTTCCTTCTCGTTCTCATCGAAGTTGGGCACAAAATCCACGACATCTTTATCCAGATCCGCAAGAAAAGCCTCTTCCGTGATCTTCTCGAGACGCGCCTCAGTATAACGCATCGCCGCGGCGCCGTCGCCCTCTATGTTGCCGAAATTTCCGTGACCGTCGATCAGAGGGATCTCTTTTTTGAAATCCTGTGCCATGACGACCAGCGCGTCATAGATCGAACTGTCGCCGTGGGGATGATATTTACCCATCGTATCGCCGACGATTCGCGCGCTCTTTCTGAAGGGTCTGTCCGACCTGATCCCGAGCTCATGCATGTCATAAAGAGTTCTTCTCTGCACGGGTTTTAACCCGTCCCTTACATCCGGGAGCGCCCGCGCGACGATTACGCTCATCGCGTAGTCGATGTAGGATTTCTGCATCAGTTCGGAATACTCTGTCTTGAGGATCTGCTCCTGCGGAGTCTCCGCAAAAGTGTCTTCCGTCAGTCTCTTTCCTTTTTTGCTGTTCTTGTTCTGGTCGTCTTTAGGCATATTGATTACTGTTTCTCCGTTTATTAACGTCAGACATCAAGTTCCGCGTCGTCCGCATGGTCGTGGATGAACATCCTGCGGGGTGGAACTTCGCTTCCCATCAGAAGTTCCGTTATGTCTGAAGCATGTATTGCGTCTTCGATCTGTACCTGCCTCATGTATCTTCTCTTCGGATCAAGGGTCGTCTCCCAAAGCTGCTCGGGATCCATCTCCCCAAGGCCCTTGTATCTCTGCAGAGTAAAATCGTTTTTGTGCGTCTTTCTGTATTTTGCCAGCGCGTAATCATCGTAGAGATACTCGCCTTCTCCGCCTCCCTTTTTAGGAACCACCTTATACAGAGGCGGCATGGCGACATAGACATGTCCCTCATAGATCAGTTCCGGCATAAAGCGATAGAACAGCGTAAGAAGCAGCGTCGAGATATGGGCGCCGTCAACATCCGCATCTGCCATGATGATGATCTTGTCATATCGCAGCTTCGAGATGTCGAAGTCATTGCCGTATCCTTCAGAGAATCCGCAACCGAACGCGTTGATCATAGTCTTGATCTCAGCATTTGCCAGCACTTTGTCTATACTGGCCTTCTCGACGTTGAGGATCTTGCCGCGGATCGGCAGGATAGCCTGATACATCCTGTCTCTCGCCATCTTGGCGCTTCCGCCTGCGGAGTCACCCTCGACGATGAAGATCTCGCATTTGGACGCGTCCTTGCTGGTGCAGTTCGCCAGTTTCCCGTTGGAATCAAAGGAGAACTTCTGCTTGACCAGCATGTTGGTCCGGGTCTTCTCCTCGGTCTTTCTGATCTTCGCAGCCTTCTCGGCACAGCCGATCACCGTCTTGAGGACTTCCAGGTTCCTGTCAAAATAGTGAACGATCTCATCTCCCGTAACCTGGCTGACAGCTTTGGCAGCATCCTGGTTGTCCAGTTTTGTCTTAGTCTGTCCTTCAAATCTGGGATCAGGGTGCTTTATGGAAATAACGGCCGTCATTCCGTTTCTGATGTCCGCTCCGGTAAAGTTCGTATCCTTTTCTTTCAGTATACCGATCTGGCGAGCGTAGTTATTGATCACCTGGGTAAAGACGGTCTTAAAACCCGTCAGGTGCGTTCCGCCCTCCGCGTTATAGATATTGTTGCAGAATCCCAGAACATTTTCGTGGAATTCATTTACAAACTGAAACGCGGCTTCCACCGTAATCTGGTCGCTCAATCCTTTGAAATAGATGATGTCCGTGACGGCTTCCTTGGATTTATTGAGCGCGCGGATAAAACCGACTATTCCGTCAGGTTCATGGAACACAAGCTCTTCAGCAGGTACCTGTCTTCTGTCCGTATACTCGATCGTGAGTTCCGGATTGAGATAAGCGGTCTCGTGCATGCGGCTTTTAATATCTTCTTCCCTGAACCTGGTCTTCTCAAAGATCTCGGGGTCGGGCAGGAAATTGATCCTTGTTCCGGTCCATCTGGTCTTGCCGGCAACAGGCAGCAGGCCGTCTTCGAGCTCCACTACAGGATTTCCCCGCTCATATTTATCCTCATAAAGAAAACCGCCGCTGCCAACGCTGACGGTCATTCTTTCAGAAAGAGCGTTGACCACGGAGGATCCTACTCCATGCAGGCCTCCGCTGGTCTTGTACGCATTATTATCAAATTTTCCGCCGGCGTGAAGGGTTGTGAACACCACGCGCTCCGCGCTCACGCCTTTTTCGTGCATTCCGATCGGAATACCTCTTCCGTTGTCCTCCACTGTACAGGAGCCGTCCGCTTCAAGGATCACCTTGATCGTGGTGCAGAATCCGGCGAGATGCTCGTCGACGGAGTTGTCCACGATCTCATAGATCAGATGATTGAGTCCCCTTGTGGAGACGCTGCCGATATACATGCCGGGCCTTGTCCTTACGGCCTCAAGTCCCTCCAGCACTTTGATACTGGCGGCGTCGTAATTATTAGTATCCTGATTAAGATTTGCCATGCAGATTTCCTATTCCTGGTTGTACTTGGTTGTTCACGCTCAGATATCTTTGTGCAGCGGAATCTTCTTCGAGCAGGCGATCGCAAGCGCGCCCGGTCCGATATGGCAGGCGATACTCAGTGAGAGCACATCATCCTGCACCTTAAAGGCAGGGAAAGCAGCCCTGACTTCCTGGGAAAACTCCGCGAACTGATCCGGCACATTGCCTTGAACAGCGTAAAGCCAGACATTCTCCTTGTCTGTACCGCCGTACAGAGTCTCTATATCATGCTTCATCGCGTTGATCATTATATTCTTGCCCTGGTTCATAGTGCGGGCCTTGGAGAAAGCGTCGAGTCTCTCGCCCTTGATCTGCAGGACCGGCTTAATGCGAAGGAGTGTGCCCACCGCAGCCGCCGCCGGAGTGATCCTGCCGCCCTTTTTCAGGTAATAAAGCGTATCGAGCATGATATAAATGCTGGATTCATATTTCACATGCTCCAGTTCCTCACGGATCTGAGCCGCGCTCATACCCATTTCCGCCATTTCCAGCGCATCCAGCACAGATCTCTTCTGTGTGACCGAGATCCTCTGGTTATTGACTACCTGGACCTTGCCGTCGTAGTCATCCGCAAGCATTCTGGCGCTCTGGCAGGAGCCTGACAGTCCGCTGCTCATGGGAATATAAACCACTTCGTCGTGGGTCTTAAGGGCATCGTCCCAAATCTTCATCACATCGGAAGGGGAGGGCTGGCTTGTCACGATACTGGCTCCGCTCTCCATCTTTGCGTAAAACTCTTCCCTTGAGAGAGTGATCCCCTCATAGAAAGTCTCGTCGCCGATCATAAAGGGCATCGGCACTACCGAAATTCCGAGCTTTTCTGCTTCCTGAGGGGTGATATGAGCGTTACTGTCGGTAATAACTGCAATCTTCGACATCTTCTTCTCCATTTCTTTAAAACCGCGGTTCATACAACAAACTACAGTTAGAAATCATCATAATAATATGAGCGCCGAAAGTCAACCTCGCGCTATATCGTTCTTAGATCAAGCTGTCTCATGTGAGGCGTCTCAAATTCGGGATCTGACAAAAGTACTTCCTCCACGTGGGCAGCCGCTTTGCGCATGATCGCCGAATCCTCGTAAATATCTGCCAGCACAAACCCCAGCGCGCCGCTCTGCCTCTCTCCGAACAGATCTCCGGGGCCTCTCAGCTTAAGGTCTTCCTCCGCTATTCTGAATCCGTCATTAGTCTTCTCCAGGATCTCCAGCCGCCGAGGCTTCTTGTCCGGGTCTTCATCCCCTGCCGCCCCTGGAGTGTACAGGAATACACAATAGGACTGCCACTGCCCTCTGCCTACCCGGCCTCTCAGCTGATGCAGCTGGGACATTCCGAATCGTTCTGCGTTTTCAATAGCGATCACCGTCGCATTGGGCACATCGATCCCGACCTCTATGACCGTCGTGGATACCAGTATATCGGTTTCACCGCTGCTGAAGCGATCCATGACTTCCGTCTTTTCAGAAGGTTTCATACGGCCGTTCAGGGAGTCGATCCTCACTTCCGCAGGGAAGATTTTCCGCAGTTTCTCCGTATAATCGCGGACATTCTCAAGTTCGCTCATCTCGCCTTCTTCCACTTCAGGACAGATCACATAAGCCTGTCTTCCCTGTTGGATCTGTCCGTAAATGAAGCGATAGATCCTGCGGCGCTCACTGCTGCTGATCGCCAGATTCTTAATAGGAATCCTTCCCGCCGGCATCTCATCGAGCACAGAGATCTGCAGGTCACCGTACATGATTATGGCAAGTGTCCTCGGAATAGGGGTCGCGCTCATTACAAGCACCGGCACGGAATTTCCTTTCCCCGCAAGAGACTCCCTCTGTCTTACCCCGAAACGGTGCTGCTCATCCGTGATCACCAGCGCAAGATCAGCATATTCCACACTGTCCTGGATCAGCGCATGAGTGCCGATGATGATATCCGCTCTTCCTGTCGCTATCTCGTCATAAGCCTCTTTCCTCGCCTTTCCCTTTACCGATCCGGTCAAAAGGACAGGATTTATCGGAAGATCGTACTGTTCCTTCAATTTCAGAAGGTTGTCCATATGCTGCTTCGCCAGGACTTCCGTCGGTGCCATGAGGGCTCCCTGCCTGTGATTGGCACTGCAGAGAAGAAGCGCAAGAAAAGCAAGAATTGTCTTTCCGGATCCAACATCTCCCTGGAGAAGGCGGCTCATCACATATTCGCCGGTCAGATCCCTTTTGATCTCTTCCCAGGCCCTCTTCTGGGCTCCTGTAAGGGAATATGGAAGTTTAGAAAGAAGTTCCTCGGGAAGTCCCTCTGAAAGAAGGGGACTGTCGTTTTTAAGCCCCTCGTTTTCTTTTTTCTTCTTTCTGATGCCAAGTATAAACTCGAAAAACTCGTCAAAGATCAGCCGGTTTCTGGCCGTACCGAGTTCCTGCATACTTGCAGGATGATGGATCGCGCGAAGCGCCAGATCCCTTTCGCACAGACCAAGGCGTTCTCTTTCACTCTCGTCAAGATAGTCTTCAAATTCCGGAATCCCCTCAAGAGCCTGTTCGATCAGTGCGGAGATCTGTTTGTTTTTCATACCCTGAAACAGTGGATATACCGGCTGGAGAGTTCCCTCCAGATCGTGATAATCATCCAGGGAATACACTCTTGGCTGTTCCATATAGCGCAGGCCTCTAGGCGTCAGCTTCATGATGCCCATGAAAACTCTCTGACTTCCCGGCGGCAGATTTTTGACCATATAAGGCATATTAAAAAATGTCAGTCTGCAGTCGCCTGTTGCGTCTGCGGCTTTGAAATGAGAGATGGTCCTGCCTCCGGCCCTGATCGTGCTTCCCCTCCCGATCACGGTAAGGAGAACGGCGCACTCCGCATTCTCTGATGACGCCGATACGGCGGACAAGCTTACATATTTCTCGTACCGGGAAGGATAATAGCCGACAAGGTTGCCGACTGTATTAAGGCCTTTGCTCTGAAGCAGCTCTGCTGTACGCGGGCCCACTCTCTTTAGTTTTCCTACTTCTGTATTAATATCCATGTTAATACCCGTCTGATCCTTGTCGTCCTGTCCATTATAAGTATTGCCAAAAGAAACCGGATGCCTCCATGACATCCGGTTTGTGTAACTGCATATTAAGCGCTGTTTCCTGATCAGGTGACCTTATATTTAGTGTCCGGCTTATTCAGCAGACAAAATATAGTAGTAGATCGGCTGTCCGCCGTATTGAAGCTCCACATCGCAGGTCGGGAAAGCTTCCGCGGCTCTTGCCCTGAACTGTTCTGCCGCTTCTTCCGCCACATCTGCTCCGTAGTAAACACTGATGATCTCTGTATCCTCATCCACGATCTTCTTTAATGATTCAAAGGTCACATCTTCGATATCATTGCCTGTAGTGAGGATACCGCTGTCGCCGATACCCATGATGTCGCCCTCGTGAATCTTGATATTGTCGATCTCTGTGTCCCTGACGGCATATGTGACCTCCGCGCTGTGAACGGCGCCGATCTCCTCGCACATATTGGCCTTATTGGCCTCAGCATCCAGATCAGGCATGTAATTGATCACTGCGGTGATTCCCTGAGGGACTGTCGTAGTGGGAACAACCACCACTTTCTTGTCAGTGGTAAGGGAGGCTGCCTGGTTGGCTGCCATGATAATGTTCTTATTGTTCGGAAGGACAAATACAACGTCAGCGTTGACACTCTCCACAGCTTTAAGAACATCATCCGTGCTGGGGTTCATAGTCTGTCCGCCGCTGATCACATAATCGACACCGAGTCCGGTGAAGATCTCCCTGATACCGTCGCCGACAGATACTGTGATAAAGCCGACTTCCTTTCTGGGCTGTTCCGGCACCTTGGGCGCCTCTGTCTCAGCAGGCTTTTTCTCCTCCGCGCTTTCGGATCTGGAAGATTTGCCGGCTTCCGCGCCTTTGCCGCCGGATTCAGCTTCCTTGAGATTGAGGAGTCTCACCTCTCCCAGTTCGCCGAATTTCTGGCTTCTCTGAATGATCAGGCCGGGATCGTTGGTCTGACATTTGACATGGAGGACATCTCCATCCACCGCGCACTTTACGCGGTCTCCGAGGGACTTGAGGAATTCCAGATACTCTTTCTGATCTCTGGAAGAAGGCTTCTTGGCCATCAGCACAGTCATCCTCATTTTATAAATAAAGCGGAGCTCCTCTTTCTCAACAACTTCTTTCTCGGGCTCGGCTTCAGGCTTTTCTTCTTCCTTCTCGATAAGAGCGCTGTAGTCGATCTCTTTGCCAAGGAATCTGTCGTAAGCTCCCTTCATGACCTGCACAAGACCCTGTCCGCCGGAGTCAACTACGCCCGCCTGCTTGAGGACCGGCAGCAGCTCAGGTGTGTTGGCAAGAACCTTCTCCGCCTCTTCAAGAACCGCTCCGAGAAATGCCTCCAGGTTTTCTTCTCCTGCATCGGCAAGTTCTCTGGACTTAAGAGAAGCACCCTTGGCTACGGTAAGGATCGTGCCTTCCTTGGGCTTCATGACAGCTTTATAAGCGGTCTCCACAGCTCTGTCAAAGCCGTCCGCCAGAACAGGGACTGTGAGCTCTGTCTCCGTCTTGGCTACCTTTCCGAATCCGCGGATCAGCTGGGAGAGAATAACACCCGAATTACCTCTGGCTCCCCTCAGAGACCCTGATGACATCGCCTTGCAGATGTCCTTCATGCTGTCAGTGCTTCCAAGGGCGGAAACCTCTTTGACGGCGGATTTGATCGTCAATGTCATATTGGTGCCTGTATCTCCGTCGGGAACGGGGAATACATTGAGTTCATTGATCCATTCTTTATTTGCTTCCAAATTGGCTGCTCCGGCAAAAAACATCTCTGCCAGCAGTTTTGCATCGATTGCGCTGGTCGTCACCGCATCTTCCTCCTGATTACTTATAAATTTCATGATTGAACGGGCAGTGCACTGTTACTCAGTCAATGACGCGTACACCTTCTACATAAACATTGATCTTCTCTACCTCAAGGCCGGTGAAATCCTCCACGCGGTATGCGACGGATGAAACCAGATTGTCAGCCACGGCCATGATATTTACTCCATAAGATACGATCACGTGGAAATCGATCACAAGTTTGTCTCTTGAGTTAAGAGTTACGTTGATTCCCTTGGTCATACTCTCTCTCTTGAGCAGATTGGCAAATCCTTCCTTGCTGTTGACGGCAGCCATGCCTACAATACCGAAGCACTCATTCGCTACGTTGCCGGCATACTGGGCGATCACTTCCGGGTCAACACTGATGTTGCCCATATGTGTATTAAATAAAAATGTCTTCAAAGGCCATTCTCCTTTCAAGCCGAAAGCTCGGCGTAGTGATGATTCGATCACATTCATGTCCTGAACAGTATTTCCTAATTGTATACGTGATAAATCAATATAGATTATAACCTTAAAACAGGGAAAAGAAAAGGTTGTATTGTGGTATCAATTATTATAATTCCCTTGTAATTCGTTGATTTTTTTCTTGCATTCACGTTTCATTTTTGATACTATACAAATGTTGTAGACCCGAATATGTACGTTAGGAGGTGTTTAAGATGGCAAAATGTGATATCTGCGGCAAGGGCGCTCATTTTGGAAATAACGTCAGCCATTCTCATAGAAGATCCAACAGAATCTGGAATTCCAATGTCCAGAAGGTTGCTGTGAACGTCAACGGCGCTAAGAAGAGAATGCACGTCTGCACCAGCTGCCTTAGATCCAACAAGGTCGAGCGAGCTATTTAATATAGCCGCCTGATCAGGATCATCACTAACTGGATGTAATTATATCGAGTTATAATTAAAAGGACTGTACCGGACAGTCCTTTTTCTTGTGCTCATTTAATGTATTTACTGTTTTGCCGGGCCGGGCCCGGTCTTTTCATGCCAAAGAACGAAGATACTTCTCAAGCCTCTTGTACATCCAGGGGAGGTCATGTTCAGGCTCCCACCCCAGAAGCTGTATCTTTGTGATATCCATATTCAGAAAGCTCGGAGCCGGATAACGGGAAGCGTCTCCGCTCTCATCCACCCTGACAGCGATCTTACCCCCGGCCACTTCTCTGGAAACCATTTCTCCCATCTCATATATAGAACAGTATGTGGCAGGATTCGCGGCATTATATGTCTCTCCGGCAGCACCTTTTAACAGGACTGTCAGGATCGCTGTTACAGCCTGCGCGGTGTACAGGTAGGGATGCCGGCTGGTACCCTTAGTCGCCAGGACAATATCTTTCCCGTCGATGGCGTTTCTTGTCATCATCGCGAACACCCGGCGGTCATTATAATCCACTCCGGGTCCGAAAGTCTGGGCGAGGCGTATGCTCATTGCAGGAAGTCCGTATTCCGCGGCATACGCGGTGCAGAGCATCTCACACATTCTCTTGCTTTCCGGATAGCAGCTCCTTGTTCTCCGAAGATCCACTTTTCCAAGTGCGCCTTCGTCAAGCAGCTCTTCCGTATTTACTTCTCCGAAAGCTTCCATGCTGGAAAGAAATACGAATCCCTTCGTGTCTCGCTTTTTTGCCTCCTCCAAAAGGCCGGCCGTTCCCTCCACTGAGGTGCGGATGACTTCCACCGGATGCTCATTCATAAAGGCGCTGGCAGTGGGACAGGCGCCGTGGATCCAGTAATCAATCTTCTCAGGAAGAGAAGGAAGCTTTTCCATCGTCCCCGTCAAAAGAGTCAGTTCAGGTGCGCTTACAAGACTCCCGAGAACTCTCCCCGCTTTTGCGGTATCCCTGACAATTGCGCAGATCGAAAGACCGAGTCCGCGTTCACGTCCCGCGTGGATCAGAGCACTTATCATTGTCATCCCGATAAGCCCTGTTCCTCCCGTCACTAAGATGGTACTGTTTCTGAGTTTCTCCCAAGGCAGGTCCGCTTCACAGATCCACCTCAGATCTTCCTTAAAAATATCTGAATTTTCTGTCATTCCAATCTCCCGGTCATCAGATTCCGAAGATCTGAGAGCTCTCTCTTGCATCAACCATTGCACGGAAAATATAGAAGTCACTCGGTGTCGTGATCTTTATGTTCTCCGGCTTTCCCTGCACAGTATAGAGCTTATATCCGTAATGTTTCATCATGCTCGCAGAATCAATAAAACCTGTTCCGCCGTGTTCCTCACGTACTCTGTTGTGAACACCAAGGATCTCTCCGAGGTAGAAGCTCTGGGGTGCCCTTGCCAGCTCACACATGGATCTGTCAATGATCGTTCCGACCGCTCCCGTCTCATCCTTCATTGTGATCGTCTCAATGGCAGCGGTAACAGTGATCGCAGTTCCCTTCTCTTTTACGGTTCTGATATTATCGGAGATGGTCTCCTCATCGATCAGGGGCCTTACACCGTCATGGATCAGCACAATGTCCTTCTCCCCATAAAATTCTGCGGCCGCACACAGGCCATTATAGATAGACTCCTGTCCCGTGCTTCCTCCGGGAACGATTTTTCTGATCTTTTTAAGTCCGAACTTCCGAACAAGTTCCTGTGTATAACCGATCCAGCTCTCCAGCATTACTACAATGATGCCGTCGATCTCACTATGCTGGTCAAAAGCTTCAAGTGTGTAAACGATGATGGGTTTTCCGTGCAGTTCAAGAAACTGTTTGGGCCTGGTCTTGGTGTTCATTCTCTGTCCGGTGCCGCCGGCAAAGATCAGTGCGACATTGCTCATTTTTCTGCCCCTGCCTCCCTGACAGAAACATCTTTCACCTCAGGCTCCGGGAACGCCGCTTTTACAGCCTCATCATCAGATATCATGTCGCTGTTTCTTCCCTTGATCTTGTCGACGACGTCAGGGATCATATCAACAAGTTTCGTAACCGCGGTCTGGTCTTTGATATTGACCACTTTGGTCTGTCCGTTCTTGATGATAAGTATTGCTGTAGGTGTCATCTTTGCGGAAAATCCGCCGGCACCGGCATCCTTATGGTCCGTTCCGTTGGAACCTGCGCCGCATCCGATTGAGACATCGGAAAGCGGAATGATGATCTGATCACCGATCCTCACGGGCGCGCCGACAACAGTCTTGGAAGTGAGCACACTCTCCGCGCCGTCCATAAGAGATTTAACTACTGTTGCAATACTGTTCTTTTCTTCAGCCATTTCCGTTCCTCTTTCTTCGCTTTTACAGCATGAACCTGTTAATTACGTGTTTCTATTTTAATATGTTCATCTTATAAATGCTCACATTTATTGCAGTTTGCTCTTAACCTTCTTAAGCTTTTTGATCATCTTCCGGCAGTCCTTGTCAAAAATCAGGGGGACCGTTTCCTTTACCGGCGTGATCAGCCTGATCTTTCCGGCCATCTCCGCATTCATGTTGCAGCGGTACAGATTCCATTCCGTATCGATTCCCAGGTGCTCGTCCGTAAACGGCATCAGCATCGATGTAAAACCGGTCAGTTTTCCATTGAGGCAGGGGTCATTAAGCCCCACATTTCCTCCGATCTTCCAGTGATCCGGCATTACGGAATCCAGGATTCTCGAAAGGCGCCGGCTTACTTTCCTGAAAGCTCTTCTGCCGCAGCTGCCCGTAAGCACTCTGTGGACGTAATCGACCGCATTGATGATCTTCTCCGCCTTGGCGGCAGCCGCATCTATTTTCTCCGAGAGGGAAGTCTCCTCTTTTTCTTCTTCCTCTTCCTGTTCTTCTTCGGTTTCCTTCTCCCCGGTTTCCTTCTTCTTAAGTCTGTCCATGATCTTTATATCCTTACCGAAGATCTTGACAGTGATCAGTTCATTCCCGGGGTAAGTGACAAATACCTTCAGGATACCGAAAAGCCAGGATATGAAGGCTTTCACCTCAGACTTTTCCCTGAGTACGGAAACCGGAAACTCCTCATGTCTCTCAGGATCATCAACAGCCGCCCTGGCACTATATTTGATCGGATCAAGCAGAATGATAAGAAGGATCACAAGGATCACAGCCAAAAGGACAAGCAATATGATTCCCAGCCATTTCAATATAGTAAGAAATACAGCCATTTCCGCCTCCTTACTCTGACTGCGGCTGCAGAGGCAGCTCATCCTGCGCGCCTGTCCCGGTTGAGAGCGCGGATTTGTCAGTAACCGCTAGACCGGCGTCCCTGCCTCGCAGTTTCCTTATTCCGTGAGGAAACAGGTACGCCCTCACATCACCGCTCCCTGTGTGATCATAAGCTTCCTGCACAAGTCTCTGTACAAGTTCCACCGCCTCCGAATGTCCTGCGGCAATGCCGATGATGTAGGGAGGATATTTCTTGTAATACGGCTGCTGCAGATTGACGCAGTGGAGAATCTCAAGCTGGTTGGAACCCGGCCCGGGTACTGAGGGACTCAGAGCGATCACATAGATCGTAAACTGTCCTTCTCCGCGCATCAGTTTCCTCTTCACTTCTTCCGGGTCCCTGATGGAAGGTCCCGTATAGAGATTCTTAAAAAAATACATACAGATCTACTCCTTTTGACCCAGTACTCTCTTCAGCGCTCTTGTCGTATACTTGCCCTTCCGGAGCCTGTCAGAGATCTTCATGGTATTGGACCGGATCGCCTCATACTCTCCCTCTGTCATTTCAGCGATCCTTCCGGGGATCTCTTCGATGGAGTCAACAGTGATGCCGCATCCGTTCTTTGTGATATAGGGGGCCAGAGCCGCTTCGCTCCAAATGATCACCGGCATGCCTGACGCAAGATACAGGGAAGCTTTGTGAGGATCATTGATCCGCAGATACTCTCCGTATGTTCCGCTGCAGGTTTCGGTCGTCTCTCCGTCCCACACAAGTCCGAAGCTTCCCTCCATCACTTCAGGAAGTCTGTCGGGCTCAAAAGATCCTAGATATCTCACATTATCCTGCGGGTCCGCTTCATATCCGACGCCGTAGAGGTTGAAGTCGATTTCCTCAGGCAGGTGATAAGCGTATCCCGCTTTATGGGGTCTTAAGGCGCCGGCTATGACGACCGGTCCGTCTGCACTTGTCTTCGCATACCCTGCTTCAGGGATCAGGTAGTCGAAGATTCCAAGAACTTCCATTTTCGAAGAGGGAATGCCCATTGAAGCGAGCTTCTTTTTCATATTCCTGTTATGAACAATAATCCCGTCGCAATTCTTGAGAAGCGTCTCCTCCTCCAGGCGAAGCCTTATTTTTTCCTTGCGGGATGTGGTGCCTCTTATGGCTGCTCTTAAGATCTCAAGATCGTGGATCAGAAGTATGATCCTGACGCCCCTTTTCCTCGCCTTCCTGATGGCGGATGCAAGGAGCACTGAATGATTGACTATAGGAAACTGGATCACAAGGATGTCTCCCTCGCCGGTCTCGGAAAGACAGTCGTCCCACACTTTCATGAGTCTGTAGTGATAGCCTGCTTTCTGAAGGACATTCTGACCCTCTCTGTCAGTCTGCGGCATGCAGATCTCAATTCCTTTATAACCGTTTTTCTCAAGGATCACATCGACGTCATCTCTGGCTTTGATGCCGGCTGTGCGCTGATAACCCTCTTCATTCCATATTTCTTTAGTATAGTATTTCATATGTTCTGTTCCTCAGTCTGCCTGTGCCCACACATCCATATCGTGTGTGACCCGTTTTTCTTCGGGCGGCAGCTGCATATAGTCCCCGTAGAGATTTCGGAGATAATAGTCCCAGCAGCCCGGAGCTGACACCGTCATGTCCTCGAACTGCATTGGTACAGATTTGAGGTAGAGTTTTCTCGGAACCCGCTCCTGAGGGCCATATCCGTTCGCAATACCGCCCATATATCCGCACTCGTCGACCTTGTAAGTGCGGCAGGTCCTGTTGATATAATCGAGGATCCGGGCATCATCAAGGGGCTTCACAAGCGCTTTGATAAAGGGCTTGAGTGCTCTTCTGAGAGCAGTCTTTCCCTCACCCGTCCTTGCCTGTTTGACTCTGAGAATCCTTCTTGCCGCAAGGGTCTTTCTAAAGATCCGCTTCACTTCCTTCTCATCGTCCGGAAGACCGTCCATGGGAAAAATATCGATCCAGAGATTCTTCTCCGTCTCATCATGATCGTACAGCTTCCTGATGCTCGTATGAAGATCATATATTTTGGCAAAAGGATAGTTCAGGTCTCCCAGTTCACAGGCTGCAAGTTTATAATCGCCGGAGGCATTGATCTCATCTGCATGGGAAAGCAAACGGTCATAATCTTCTCTCGGCATATTAACATCAATATCATCGTCCCAGGGAATGAATCCCTTGTGACGGACAGCGCCGAGAAGGGTTCCCCCGGCAAGATAATACCGGATCCCGTACCGCTCGCAGATTTCCGTAAAGACTTTAAAGATCCGTAGTTCTCTCTGCTGAATCTCTCCGAGGTCCAGTTTCTTCATTTCGTCAGTATTATTGCTCATTTGTTGTATCACTCCATTAGCCATATCCTATAAAAAAGAGTATAATCCATATCAAAATAGATGTCCACAACCCATATTTTCCTTATTTCGTGCTTGACATTCATTTTTGGTTCTACTAAGATATTAACGTATGTGCAGAAAGAGTTTTCGTGTCTTCTCTGCTGCACTCATGAGCATTATGGAGCACTGTATGCGCGGCTGCACAGCGCTCGGAACGATATGTATAACACTTACTGTACATTACATGGAGGTATGTAGAATGGCAAACATCAAATCTGCCAAGAAGAGAATTCTCACAAGCGCTAAGAAGACCGCTGCAAACAAAGCTGTAAAGTCTTCCGTCAAGACTGCGATCAAGAAAGTCAACAAGGCTGTAGAGGCCGGCGACAAGGCAGCTGCAACAGCAGCTCTCATTGCTGCAGAAGCTACCATCGACAAGGCTTGCACAAAGGGCGTTCTTCACAAGAACAACGCTTCCCGCAAGGTCTCCCGTCTTGCCAGCAGCATCAACAAGATCTGAGCAGCGGATATAAATTGTTAAAAAGACTTTCCGTATAGTCCACGACCCATAGGACAAGCGGAAAGTCTTTTTTTGCGGTATAAGTCAAAAAATCGCAGTTCCCCTTGATCGGAACTGCGATTTTTATTTTTCTGTATTTGAGCAGATATCAGCCCGCGAAGTTGATCACAGGCTCATCGGGCTCCGCTGTCTTTTCAACACTTTCCGCATAGAGAACAATGCCTTTGCCCTCGTATTCGGAGAATGTCTCAAAGGAAACTCTCGCCCTGACTCTCACCCATGTTCTCTCCGGGAAGATCATATCTTTATCTGCCTTGCACGCGTAGCCAAGGAAGGACATATCATTCGCGCAGCAGGTCATGGCCATTCTTCCGGGGACAAAATATCCCTTGGGGAACTTGTCGGGGATCATCACCATGCCGGTATATTCGATCTCCTTGCCGTCATAGCGGTCCGGATGTTCCATCGCGTCAAGGTACCAGATACCGTAATTGAGATTCTCCAGGACGATCGGTTCTTTGTGGATGTCGTAAGGGAGATCCTCTTCTGTGGTCATATCGATCTCGCCACCCGCATCCTCGAAGATCAGATCCGCCTGCTGATTGATCGCTTTGATATTTCTCTTATAGGTGATCAGGGTCTTCTCGTCGATACCGTCGCAGCGGTTGAGCATGATCAGCTCTGAATTTCTGATCTGTTCTGCAAGCAGGGATCTCATGTTTGTAAAGTACATTGAAAATGTGGAAGCATCGATCGAGGTGATCTGCTGTTCCAGTCTCCATGCCCTCGGAAGCCTGAACTTCCTGAAATCCCACATGCCGTTATACTCAATGAGAATTCTCTCAGGTCTGTATTTTGCCTCCAGAGCCATCATCGCAGAGGGGGTCAGATCCTCTTCATTTTCAAACACTTCAATCTCTGTGTTCGTCTGACGGAGAAGACGTTCACTGTACTCCACTTCTCCCTCCTCGCATACGATCAGAAGCGTGGTTCCGGATGTCTGAAAGTACGGCTGAGCGATCGTATAGGAGAAGAAGGAAGTTTTCCCGCTGTCCAGAAATCCGTTGATCACATAAACCGGTTTTTGTACCATTTTTTTCTCTTTTCCTCTTCCAAATCCAAATAGCGCCATAACGCACCTTTATTTGCGGAACAGATCCGCGAGTGCATCTTCCTTGAGACCGGAACCGATCACGCAGATCTTGCCGGTAACATCGGCGGCACCGAAACGCACCTCTGTCTCTTCGGGAACATAATCAAAGTGGATCCAGCGTCCCTCATTATCGGGAACCATGCCCTTGGAGCGGAGAACAAATCCATAGGTCTCTGAATCATCAAGTTTCTCAAGGATCTGTCTGATCTCCTCTTCAGAGTATCTGGCAGGTGTCTCCATTCCCCAGCTCGCGAAGATCTCGTCTGCGTCATGTCCGCCGTGATGGTGATGGTGATGATGGTGGCTGTGAGATTTGTAGATCCTGTTGCCGTTTTCATCCACTTCCACTTCCGCGTGTTCATGATCATGATCATCATCGTGATGGTGATGATGGTGGTGCTCATGTTCATCTTCGTCATCATCATCGTCGTGATGGTGGTGATGGTGATGTTCATGATCGTGCTCATCCTCGTCGTCATCGTGATGATGGTGATGATGCTCGTGCTCTTCTTCCTCTTCCTCCTGCTCGCGCATGAATTCCGCGAGGATCTCTGCCTGCAGGTCGGATCTGCCTTCGATCGTGGCAAGGATCTGTTTGCCGTCAAGTTCTGCAAGAGGAGTAGTGATGATCGTTGCCTTCGGATTGTGTTCGCGGAGGATCTCTACGCATTCAGCGATCTTCTGCTGGCTTGCCTTATCAGTTCTTGTGAGAATGATCGTGCCGGCGCACTCGATCTGGTTGATAAAGAACTCGCCGAAGTTTTTCATATAGAGTTTGCATTTGGAGGCGTCCACAACCGCTACAGCGGTATTGAGGGCCATATCAGAGCCTTCAGATGCATCCTGTACTGCCTGCATTACGTCTGAGAGCTTTCCGACTCCGGAGGGCTCGATCAGGATCCTGTCAGGGGCATACTGATTCATTACTTCCCTGAGAGATGTTCCGAAATCACCTACCAGCGAGCAGCAGATGCAGCCGGAGTTCATCTCGCGGATCTCAATTCCCGCTTCCTTAAGAAACCCGCCGTCAATGCCGATCTCACCGAACTCGTTCTCGATCAGCACAACGCGGGTACCTGCAAGCGCGTCCTTGATCAGTTTCTTGATCAGAGTCGTCTTACCGGCTCCCAGGAAACCGGACACAATATCAATCTTCGTCATTATATCGCTTCCTTTCTGAGTGAATGCAGGATCCGGCAAGCGGATCCTGATCATTTATAACCATAATATATAAGCAGAGCTGTAAGCCGGGTTATGTCTTAGACGATCATCTATCTAGGACCGCCGTCGCCGGCGGCCTCAAGCGACCCACCTGAGAGCGAGCCGGGCAAGCTCACAGCCCTCGTTTCGGTCTTGCTTCGGATGGGGTTTACATGGCTCTCCGTGTTACCACGAAGACGGTAGTCTCTTACACTGCCTTTCCACCCTTACGGGCAGCGGGCACATAGCCCGCTGCTTCGCGGTATATCTCTGTTGCACTGGCCTGGGAGTCACCTCCACCGGACGTTATCCGGCATCCTGCCCTGTGAAGCCCGGACTTTCCTCGTCTGCGCCCTTTCGGGACATGCAGCCGCGATCGCCCGCCCTGCTTATATCCTTATGCATTTTACTCGCGAGTCTGACAGTTGTCAACTCACGCGTCAAAACATCCTCCGCCCACAAATTCCCTCAGAAGTGAGTTTGTGGGAACCGAAGCTGTATCTACGCCCACAAAATATTCGAGGAATTTGAGAAGCCTCTTCGCCTCGTAATAGGCAGGTTCGTTCTGTCTAACGTTAAACAGAAGGGGTTCCGCAAACTGCTTGATCACAGCGAGCTCATAGATCAGCACGGAGTTGAACACCGCGTCCGCGTCATCCTGATAAGGGAAAATATTCATATCTTCCCCGGCTCTGACCTTGGGCCACAGTTCAAAGGTATGCTGTGCCGAGTTCCCTCTGGTCCTCGCGTCTCTTACCATCCTGCGCAGCAGCCTTGCGTCCGTGGACGGGATCCTGTTATGCTCATCGATGTTAAGGCTGGTCATGCAGCTGATATAGATCTTGAAAATGCTTTCCTTGGGAAGTTCCTCGGAGGTCCTGGGATTGAGTCCGTGAATTCCTTCGATGATCAGGATATCCTCCTTTCCCAGCTGGAGAAATCTTCCTTTGTAAACTCTTTTGCCCGCCTTGAAATCAAACTGGGGCATCTCGATTCTTTCGCCGTTAAGCAGATCGAGCATGTCATCGTTAAACAGATCAATATCGAGCGCTTCAAAGACTTCATAATTGTAATTGCCGTCTATATCGATCGGCGTCTGCTCGCGGTTGACAAAATAGTCATCCATGCTGATGATATGGGGCCTTAAGCCGAATGATCTGAGCTGGATCGCGAGTCTGTGGGAAAACGTGGTCTTGCCGGACGAACTAGGGCCCGCCACAAGCACGATCTTCGTATCCTTTTTCTGGAATATCTGCGCCGCGATCTCACCGATCCTGCGCTCCTGCAGCGCTTCCTGCACCAGGATCATGTCGCTGATGTTTCCGTCGCAGATCGCGTCGTTGAGGTCGCCGACAGTTGTGATACTGACAAGATCACCCCATTTTGTGGACAGATAGAGCTGCTCGAACAGGCTCTCCTGATCCTCGAATTCCTCCAGTTCGAAGGGATTCTCCTGACGGGGCAGGATCAGAAGAAGTCCTCCGTTATATGCTTTTACTTTGAAAAGATTGACATATCCGGCAGAAGGAAGCATATATCCGTAGAAATAGTCATAGTATCCGTCCATACTGTACACGTTTATCGTGGATCCCCGCCGATAATGGAAAAGTTTCTCCTTGTCGAGCATGCCCTGTCTCTTAAACAGTTCGATCGCATCGTCAATGGGATAGGTCTTCTTGACGATCGGCATATTCCTGTCCCTGAGCCTCTTCATCTCATTTTCCACTTTCAGCGCGAAGTCATCCGTTACACGGACGCCTTCGTGTACCGAACAGTAAAAAGCATTTCCCAGGGCGAACTCTATTTTGACGCGCACAGTATTTCCCTGTTCCTTCAGCACATCCCTTACAGCTTTGACAAGCATCATCTGCGCCGTCCGCACATAGGAATTGTGCCCCGCGTTCTCCCGGGTGGTGATCAGAGAGATCACGCCGTCCCGCTCAAGTCTCTTGTTAAGTTCCCTCATCTTGCCGTTAAAGAAGATGAGCGCAATGGAATTGTTGTACTGCTCCTGGAACTCTTTGACGATAGTCTCGAAGGTTGTTCCCTTGTCATATTGACGGATTGCTCCTTTGATCATTACGGTCGGCATTGAAATCCCCCTCTCTGTGATTTAAGAACACATATCGCAGTATCATAATCTTGTAAAAAGCCGTGTGCTGCCTGTCACGTCTCTATGAAAGGCGCGCCTGCATCGCAGGAAACGATCCTGAGTTCCGGCATTTCTCTTTCAAGGTACTCTTTCATATATGGAATAAAGATCTTCTCGATCCCGTAATGGCCGGCATCGATCACGGCAACTCCCTTTTCCACGGCGTCAATGCCGTCGTGATGGGAAATATCACCGGTTATGTAAACATCCGCTCCGGCCTTTACCGCGAGATCGATCTCACTCTTCCCCGATCCGGGAAGGATGGCGCATGTCACTAACATCTGATCCGGATCTCCGTAATACCTGACATGTCCGATATCAAATACTTCCGCGACTCTCTCGGCACATTCGGACAGTTTCACCGGTTCAAGGAGTGTCCCGATCCTGCCGATCCCTTCCACCGAGATATCGTCCTCATATGTGACCTCAAGCACTTCTCTGTCCGAGAGATGAAGCAGGTCAGCCGCTGCGTCCGCCATCCCCAGCACATCAAAATTTGTGTGCATCGAATAACAGCAGATGTCGCTGCGGATCAGGTCAAGGATCCTTTTCCCGACGTAGTCAGTGTCAGTAACATTTTTGATGCCGCCAAACAGCAGCGGATGATGGGTCAGGATCAGATCCGCGCCCTGCGCCTTTGCGGACGCGATCACTTCAGAAGTGGCATCCAGGGCAAGGGCGATGGTTCGTACTTCCTTGTCGGAATACCCCACCTGAAGCCCGACGTTATCCCAGGACATCGCAAAACTGCGGGGACACATTTCCTCAAGCATCTGCATGATCTCTTTCAGTTTCATATCCGGCTCCTTAACCCATTATTTCAAAATATTCCAGCGCTGTCCTGATCAGTCTCTCTTTTTTGACGACTTCAGCCCTTTTCTCTCTTACAGTGGCTGTCTCCGCTTTATTTGCTTTCTGAAGGGAATACATGATCCTGTCGTTGACGCCCTTCTGCCATAGGAGGTAGCTTCTGAGCATGCTGTCCCGGTCCCTGATCAGGACAGGGCCAAACAGGTCCTCCGCTTCCTGGAAAAGTTCCCTGTCTTCAACGCCGGCATTGTCCGCCTCTGCTCTCCAGACAGGGCCTTCACACCGATTGCGGCTCACATGCATTACAGGGTAGTATTTATTGTCCTCAAGAACGATCTTCTCACGGTCGATGAACAGTCCCAGCTCTCTGACCGCCCTTCTGACAAATTCCGGATCTGCCTGGGGCTGAAGTATGATCTCATCAAAATCCCGTGTTTTATCAGGTTCCCGAAGGAGGATCCTGCTCATGATCCTTCCTCCCATGCCTGCGATCACAAGCCCCTGCGCTTCTCCGATTCTGTACGCGTCCAGACCGTCGGAGATCCTGAGGGTCACTTTATCGGTGACGCCATATAGTTCGATATTGCCTCGGGCTTTTTCCAGCGGTCCCTCAATGACATCCATAGCTATGGCGCGGTCAATGACGCCGTCCAATAAAAGCCTGATCGGAATATGCGCGTGGTCTGTTCCTACATCGCATAGACAATATTCTGTTTTATCTTTCTGCTCTCCGAGACCGGCCGTGTTCACCATTTCCGCGATCGCGGTCAGCCTCTTCGAAAGTTTTACATCTGCTGCCATACCGGATCAGTCAAGATAATCCTTGAGTTTGCGGCTTCTGCTGGGATGACGGAGCTTGCGCAGAGCCTTTGCCTCGATCTGTCTGATACGCTCTCTGGTTACATTGAATTCCTTGCCGACTTCTTCCAGTGTTCTGGCTCTTCCGTCGTCAAGACCGAATCTGAGTCTGAGCACTTTCTGCTCCCTCTCAGTCAGTGTTCCCAGAACTTCCTTGAGCTGCTCGCGAAGAAGCGTGAAAGCAGCCGCATCCGCAGGTACCGGAACATTGTCATCCTGAATGAAATCGCCCAGATGGCTGTCTTCTTCCTCGCCTATGGGCGTCTCAAGGGAAACAGGCTCCTGGGAGATCTTGAGGATCTCACGCACTCTCTCAACGGGGATTTCCATTCTCTCCGCGATCTCTTCGGGAGTAGGTTCTCTTCCGAGTTCCTGAAGAAGCTGTCTGCTCACTCTGACCAGTTTGTTGATTGTCTCGACCATGTGCACGGGGATACGGATCGTTCTTGCCTGGTCTGCGATTGCTCTGGTGATCGCCTGGCGGATCCACCATGTTGCGTAAGTCGAGAATTTGAATCCCTTATTATAATCGAATTTCTCTACTGCTTTGATAAGACCGAGATTGCCTTCCTGGATCAGGTCCAGAAACAGCATTCCGCGTCCCACATAACGCTTAGCGATACTGACAACGAGACGCAGGTTTGCTTCCGCAAGTCTCTTCTTGGCGTCTTCGTCCCCGTTCTCCATCCTTTTGGCCAGATCGATCTCCTCTTCAGCGGTCAGGAGCGGCACTTTACCGATCTCTTTGAGGTACATGCGCACCGGATCTTCTATGTTGATGCTGTCCGGAATGCTCAGATCCATCAGATCCGGCTCTTCTTCCCCGTTATCTTCGATCATTCCTAATTCGTCATCAGGCACGTCGGTGTCATCTTCTTCCACGACCTGCAGCACGTCAATGTCATTCTTTTCAAGCACGCGTACGATCAGCTCATACTGTTCGTCAGTCAGCTTCAGATTCTTGAATTCCATGCGTATTTCTGATTCCTCAAGTACGCCTTTTTTCTGCTTGCCGGCGGCGATCAGATCACCGATCTTCCTCATGAACTCTTCCTGATTGACTGTTTCATGATTTTTGTTGTCCGCTTTGCTCATAGTAGATGTTCCTCCGTTCTTATATCTATAAACAGATCGTTGCGATCCTATTTATCAGTGATTGTGATTTACAGGTCACCACGGATCCTCCGCGTCGCCGAGTTTAAAACTGATCTTCTGAAGCGCCTGCAGTTCCTTTCTTGCAGTCATTATGCCGGTCAGCATTTCCGCCGTCGGCTCCTGCAGTCCTTCCTCGATCTGTTTCCGCTCCCTCTCCGCAGCTGATCTCCTGATCGAGATCACGATGTCTTTGAGGGCCTTTTCTCTGTCCCTCGCATCATGAAGTCCCCCCAGCCTGGTGTTGAAGAGAGCTGCTGCCTGTTCCTGCTCCTGCTGTGTTCCGAACATTCCGATCACAGAAGCCGGATTGCCTCCCTGCTGCTCCTCAAGGATCTTCCAGTACCCTTCCGCTGCCTGCCTGGATACTCCCTCCTGAAAGTGCTCCGGCCGGATGTAGGCTTTGATCTGCGTGAAGATTTCCGGTTCATCGCAAAGCCATGTCATCAGAAGCTTTTCATTTCTTTCGGCGCGCTCGTCACGGGTTGGCTTGGTGCGGCGGCTTACAGGCTGCTCCGGCTCTCTCGCGGAAGGCTCCGCACCTTTTTTCCAGACATTCTCTGCGGCGCCTGATCTGCCATAGGAGGCGACCAGCCTTCTCAGACTTCCCTCATCGACGTAATAGCGTCTGGCAACCTCTCTTATATAGTTCTCTCTCTCGATCTCATCCGCTATGCCGCATAGTTTCGCGGCGGCTGTGTGATGAAACTGCGTTCTCTGGGCGGGGTCCTGCATGGAGTATTCCCTTTCCATCATGCGCAGTTCGTAGAAAAAGCTGTTCTCCGCGTTTTCTACTCTCTCCAGGAAAGCCTCTCTGCCGTTAGCTTTTATGAATTCATCCGGGTCCTTGCAGGGGCGCAGGTCAATGACTCTGCCCTCCAGGCCGGCTTTTCTCAGAATACCGATGCTTCTGATCGCAGCCCTGACGCCTGCATCGTCGCTGTCATAGGCGAGAAGCACTTGTTTGGTGTACCGCTTGAGCAGCGCAGCCTGTCCCTCTGTAAAAGAAGTCCCCAGGGATGCCACTGCTTCGTGAAAGCCCGCCTGGTGCATGGAAATGACGTCCATATATCCTTCGCAGAGGATCTTATAGGGTTCTTTCGATCTTTTGGCAATTTGGAGTCCATAGAGGTTCCGGCTCTTGTCGAAGATCTCTGTTTCCGGGGAATTGAGGTATTTGGGTTTACCGTCTCCCATCACCCGGCCGCCGAATCCGATCACCTGTCCCCGGACATCCATGATAGGAAAGATCACCCGGTTCCAGAATTTGTCGTGCAGTCCCCTTTTTTCATCAAAAGCAGCGACTCCTGCTTCCAGGATCACTTCGTCGGAGAATCCGCAGCTTTTTAAGTGGGCGCACAGATCGTTTCCCGATCCGTCCGCATAGCCCAGCCCGAAGTCTCTCATGGTAGACTGATCAAGTTTTCTCTCTGCAAGATATCTCTGTCCCTTTAACCCTTTTCGGGATCTGAGAAGCTTGTAGTAATAGATTGCCGCTTCTTTGTTGACTGCCCGCAGCTGCTGCCTTTTCTCCTCCTTTTTTCTGGCCTCCTCGCCGTAATTGACTTCAGGCAGTTTGATCCCCGCCCTGTCAGCCAGCGTCTCGAGCGCTTCTTTGAAACTGTAGTTTTCGTATTTCATCAGAAAAGTCGCCGCATTTCCTCCCGCGCCGCATCCAAAACAGTAAAACATCTGCTTGGGCTCCGAAACGGAGAAGGATGGAGATTTTTCATTATGGAAAGGGCACAGGCCAAAATAGTTAGCGCCTTTCTTTTGCAAATGGACGTAAGTTCCCACGACATCAACGATATTATTGGATCGAAGGACCTCCTCCACCTTGTCATCAGGATAATACATACTTAGTTTTCCCGTTATAATACATCCCAGGTCTTGGGAATATAGATTGATTCAAACATCATGATCGCATATCTGTCAGTCATTGACGAGATATAGTCACAGACAGCTCTCCACACCGGTGTGCCGCTGTCGATCATCTTTCTCTGCAGTTCCGGCATCTCCTCCGGATGAGTCATATAGTAGTCGTAAAGGACTCCGATCATATTCTCCGCTCTGGACTCCTGAGCTTTGGCAACCGGATTGGTATATACCCGTTCGAACATAAAAGCCCTGAGCTTTTCAAAAGCTGCCCCAATCTCCTCCGACATGGTGATCACGGGCTTCCCCTGACTGCTGGTAATAATATCATGGATAAAACGATCCAGCCGTTGTCCCAGGGTCCTTCCAACCACGCAGGCAATACTCTCAGGAACGTCTTCGTCAGTGAGGATCCCGCCCCGGATCGCGTCATCCATATCATGATGAACATAAGCGATCTTGTCAGACAGCCGTACGATCTGTCCTTCAAGCGTAAAGGGCAGCGTGTTCACCTGATGATTTACGATTCCGTCTCTGACTTCCTCAGTGAGATTCATGCCGGCGCCGTTTTTCTCCAGGATATCCACTGTCCGAAGGCTCTGTTCATTGTGCCGGAATCCCTCGGGGCTGATCCTGTTAAGGGCTCTCTCACCGGCATGGCCGAAGGGTGTATGTCCGAGATCATGTCCCAGCGCAATAGCTTCCACCAGATCCTCATTAAGGCGGAGCGCTTTCGCAATAGTCCTTGCGTTCTGCGACACCTCCAGAGTATGAGTCATTCTCGTTCTGTAATGATCTCCGTCAGGGGACAAAAATACCTGCGTCTTATCTTTGAGTCTCCTGAAAGACTTGCTGTGCAGGATCCTGTCCCTGTCCCTCTGAAAAACAGGGCGTATATCACACTGCTCTTCGGGAACCGCTCTTCCCCTTGAATCAGCCGAAAAGGCAGCCCAGGGAGCAAGGATTTCTTTTTCTCTTAATTCCAATTCTTCTCTGATCGTCAATGGAAGGCCTCTTTTACACCTGTAAATACCGAAATGATAACAGAATTGCTAAACGGGTCTGCCCGGGCAGCGGGCCAAACCGAGTCTAATTTTATTATTCTTCATTTCTTTTGTATTTCCTTTTTATTAAATAAATATTTTTGATTTTTAGGTTGACATTTTTTTCTATAACTAATACAATAACATTTGTTCGCAGGAGTGGCGGAATGGCAGACGCGCAGGCTTCAGGTGCCTGTTATGGCAACATAGTGTGGGTTCAAGTCCCATCTCCTGCATCCTTGATAACTTAATCAGGAATACGCGGAAGTGTCGGAACTGGCAGACGAGCAAGACTAAGGATCTTGTGGTGGGTACACCGTGTGGGTTCAAGTCCCATCTTCCGCAGTTAAATCGGGAACAGAAATGTTCCCGATTTTTTTGCGCGTTAGCAAGCCGCGAAGCGGCGCAGGGACTTGTCGGCATAGCGAATTGCTTCATATAACTTTCCAAACACAGAAAAAAGCTGCCGCATATGCGACAGCTCTTCTTCGTGGAACCGACGGGGCTCGAACCCATGACCTCCCGCACGTCAAGCGGACGCTCATCCCAGCTGAGCTACGGTTCCATATTATGTTTCCTCCGAAAAGGACAGTGGAACCGACGGGGCTCGAACCCGTGACCTCTCGCGTGTGAGGCGAACGCTCATCCCAGCTGAGCTACGGTTCCATGACCCTGTGCGATTCTCTCTGACCTCGCCTTCAGAGTACCTTTGTATATTATTACATTGACCATGAATTGTCAATTGCTATTTTTAAAGATATTTTGCCGTCATCCCGATCAGCATAGGGAGCGTTGATTCAAAATCCACGCCGTACCAGGGATGATCCGGATTACTCATCGTCGCGCGGATTGTCTCCGCAGTGTAGTCGGACGCAATACGGAAAGCGTCGCCCATTGCAATGCCTCTGACCATCGCGGCAGCTGCGGTACTCGCGAACAGGTCGCCTGTTCCGTGGAAGGAAGCCGCGACTTTGTCGTTCTGGTAACTGAAGGTTTCACGGTCAGATGCTCTCATTCCAAATACGCCGGTCTTCCCATCTGACAGAGAAGCGCCTGTAAGTACTGTGGTCTTTGCTCCCATATCACACAATTTACCGCACAAATCAACATAATATGCCTCTTCGCGCTCTTCTCTGTATTTTGTACCTGTCAGCATGCAGGCTTCTGTGATATTGGGCACGATTATATCGGCGCATCCGCAGAGTTTCCTGTTGCGGATCACATACTTCTCATCAAATCCTCTGTACAGCTTTCCATTGTCGCCCATGACCGGATCAACAAACACAAGCGTGTTCTCGTCCCTGAACATATCAACCAGCAAAAGTACCGTATCGATCTCCTCGATAGAGCCCAGATACCCTGTATAGATCGCGTCAAACTTTATTCCGTTATTCTTCCACTGCTCCGCAAACGCCATCATCTGCTCACTGAGACTGATCTTTTTGAAGTCAGGGAACAGCGTGTGTGTGGAAAACAGCGCTGTGGGAAGAATCACTCCTTCGACTCCCATAGCGGAAATGACGGGAAGCGCTATCGTTATGGAGCATTTGCCAAAACATGAAATATCCTGGATCGTCAATATTCTTTTCATATCTGATTAATCTCCCTGTCCGCAACGAAAAAGCCTGTCACTCCGCAGTAACTCCCATTCCGTCTGTACTTGTAAATGATCCGTCCTCAAGGATAAAGAAAGCCTCAAAGCCGTCCATCTCCTCCAGCATCTTCATTGCTTTCTCTTCTCCCATGATCAGGAGGATCGTTGCAAGAGCGTCGCAATCTGCCGATTTACCGTCAGCAGCTTTTAGAGTGACGCCGACTATATCTGACCGGGCGGGAAGCCCTGTAGTCGCGTCAAGAATATGATGATATTGTACGCCGTCCTTCTCAAAATATCTCTGGTATACACCTGATGTGACCACTGTCTCATCTGAGGCATCAACGGCACCTACAATTTCTGTCTGATTCGAATAAGGCTTTTCTATACCGATCCGGAAAGGTCTCGCTTCACTGCCGCTTCCTTTGGAACCTATGCAGGCAATGTTGCCGCCAAGACTGATGATACCGGAAGTCACACCATCCTTTCTCAGCTGTTCACTGAGTCTGTCGGCGATATAGCCTTTTGCGATGCCGCCCAGATCGATATGAGTCCCGGGATCTGTAAGTGCAACAGTATTATTCTCAATGCGGACTTTTTGCCATCCCACGGTTGCAGCCGCTTCTTTCAGTGCTTCCTCTGAGGGGACCGCCGGATCCTCAGTGTGAAAATCCCACAAGTCGGAGACTTTTCCGATCGTTATGTCAAATTTTCCTTCTGAAAGTTCACTGTAGTATAATCCTTTTCGGATCACCTCTACCGTTTCCGGATCACATTCTACTGCTTCTCCACCGGCATTATTGATCCTGTAGATGTCCGTTCCTTCTTTTGTCCTGCTGAGCAGGGATTCATAGCGGCTGCAAAGTGCAAAGGCATTTTGGATGGCCTTATTCGCGTTCTCCTCGCTCATCTTATCCATATCATAGACAGCGATTGAACAGACCGTGTCAAAATAGAAATTCTGCCTCGCCACAGGTTCCGCCGTTTTAGCGCTGCAGCCTTGCTGTGTTATAAACATAAAAACTGTGAGTATGACGATCAGTGCCCGCCTGTACTTTTTCATTCCGATCAACTCCTGTTGTAAAAAACTGCAGGTCCGGACTGGTACCTGCAAGTGGAATTGTATCATGTTAAGAGTCATCAGAAAAGGAGCTGATCATTATTGAATGCATCAGCTCCTTTCTTTTTAATTCATATCATGAACCGTTCAAGCTTTAGTCGTCTCTTCGGTTTTGGCTTCTGCCGCTGCCTTAGCAGCTGCTTCCTTCTCAGCCTTTGCCTTCAGAGCTGCCTCTTTGCGCTTTTCAGCTTCCTTGGCTTCTTTCATCTGAAGACTCTTCTTGATCTTCTCTTTCTGCTCAGCAGTGTGAAGAACATCCTGAATTGCGCCGGTAGGGCACTTGGCGGCACACAGACCGCACTTGATGCACTTCTCGGGATCGATCTTGCTGAGATTGTTCTCAACCGTGATCGCGCCCTTCGGGCAGACTTTCGCGCACTGTCCGCATCCGATGCAGGCGACTTTACAGCCTTTTCTTGCATCTGCGCCCTTCTGCTCATTGTGGCAGCGTACCTGGACCTTCGCGGACTCAGGGATGATCTTGATCAGTTTCTGAGGGCATGCCTTAGCGCAGGCGCCGCAGCTTGTGCAGTAATCACGTCCTACGACCGCTACTCCGTCGATGATGCGGATCGCGTCGAATTCGCAGGCCTGCACGCAGTCACCAAGGCCGATGCAGCCGTAAGGGCAGGTCTTGCTGCCGCCGAAGAGCTGCTTGGCCGCCTTACAGGAATCTATATCCTCATATTCATAGAGCTTAGAAGCATTGTCTGTTGTGCCGTTGCACATGACAAATGCCATTTTTTTCTCCATGCTTCCGGCATCCTGTCCGAGCAGAGAAGCGAGCTTCTTTGCTACCGCGGGACCGCCGACAGAGCACTTCGTGCAGGGAGTCTCTCCGCCCTCTGCCATTGCGTGCGCGTAGTCATCACATCCTGCGAAACCGCAGCCGCCGCAGTTGGCTCCGGGGAGCTCTGCGCGCAGATCAAGAAATAGCTGGTCCTCCTGAACTGCAAAAACCTTGGATGCGTAACTGAGCATGCAGGAGGCAAGGAGGCCGACGATAGCTACAAGCGCTACAGGTATTACTATATTCATCCTCTTCCTCCTTCCTTATGAGAACATTCCGTTAAAGCCCATAAAGCTCAGGGACAGGATCGCCGCTGTGATCAGGACGATCGGAACGCCTCTGAAGGACTCCGGGATGCGGCTCTGGTCAACGAGCTTGGTACGGACGCCGGCCATGACGACCATTGCGAACAGGAAGCCAATGCCCGCGCCGAAAGCATTTACCAGAGACTCGATGTAATTATAGCTGGAATCAATATTTGTGATGCAGACACCGAGTACTGCGCAGTTAGTCGTGATCAGGGGAAGGAAGATACCCAGGGACTTGTAAAGCGCGGGCATGCTCTTCTTCATGAACATTTCGACCAGCTGAACCAGGGCTGCGATTACAAGGATGAACACAACAGTCTGCAGATATCCGATCCCGAATCTGTTGAGAAGCTGCTGGATCGGCCATGTAACAGCTGTTGCCAATACCATAACGAATGTAACTGCGATACCCATACCTGTGGAGCTGTCCAGATCTTTGGAAACTCCGAGGAAGGGGCAGATCCCCAGGAACTGAGCCAGAGGATAGTTGTTTACCAGGACCATGCTGATAATGATAATAACAAATTTCATGATTTATCCTCCTCTCCTTCTTATTTCTGGGCGCACTCGCCGTCAGCGCAGTTTCCTGCATTCGCGCAGCCGTCGCATCCGAACTCGTTGCGGATCTTGCTCTTATCCTTGGTAAAATAGTGAACAGCCGCCATTACGATCGCATATACGAAGAAGCCGCCGGGAACCATTGTCATGATGCTCATTCCGGGGATAAATCTGGAGAGCAGCGGAATTCCCTTGAAGCCCTTCATAAGACCGAACCAGTCTCCCGCGAGCCATGTGCCGCTTCCAAGAACTTCACGGATGGTGCCCATGATGACCAGTGTCAGTGTAAATCCAAGTCCCATGCCAATTCCGTCGAGGGCGGAATCAAGGACGCCGTTCTTGCTGGCGAACATCTCAGCACGGCCCAGAATGATGCAGTTAACAACGATCAGGGGCAGATACAGTCCAAGTGCCGAGTAAAGGGAAGGGACAAATGCCTGCAGCAGCATCTGCACGATCGTGACGAATCCTGCGATAACAGTGATGAAGCAGGGAATTCTTACTTTATCGGGAATGATGTTGTGCAGCGCTGAGATAACGATATTGGAGCAGACAAGTACAGCTGTCGCTGCAAGTCCCATACCAAAGCCGGTCTCAACGGATGTTGATGTAGCCAGTGTGGGGCAGGTACCGATTACCAGCACCAGAACCGGGTTTTCTTTGATCAGACCGTTCAAAAGAACGTCAATTCTTTTCTTCTCTTCCATTATTTCGCACCTCCTATCTCAGCATACTGTGCAAGTGCAGCATAGACGCCTTTGTGGATCGCGGTACCGGAAACAGACGCGCCGGTTATGAAGTTGAAGTCTGCCTCTTTTTTGACATCTTCCGCGCTGAGTGCAGTCTTGGAGATGTACTGTGCGAGGTACTCGGGATCCTGATCCTTGGTGCCGACGCCGGGAGTATCGGCGTGGTCGGTTACCTTTACGCCTGTGACAGCGCCTGCAGCATCAAGGCCTACCATCATGGTCAGGTCTCCGCCGAAGGATTTGGTCATGCAGGTCATAACGTAACCTGTATCATTATTGGCTTTGTAAACTTCTGTGACAGACGCCATGCCGTCTGAAGAGGATGCGTAGCTGTCAAGTTCAAGCTGCGTAAAGTCATCAGCGTCGGGAAGCAGCTCTTTTCTGTTTGCTGTAGCCGTAATCGCCTGGTTTCTGATGATGATGGGCTCAGAGACCGAATTGGTCAGTGCCAGAAGGAGTGTTGTCACGAAGCAGATCGCTACGAGGACAACCACCGGCATGCCGTATTCCTTAAAATCTTCATTCTTAGTCATTATTTGGCAGCCTCCTTTCCTGCTTCTTTGGCAGCTTTTTTGGCGGCCTTTTCTGCGGCGCCGATGCCGTAGTACTGGTTCTGGGCGATCATATCAAGGAGCGGTGCCAGGACATTCATGAACAGAATGGCGAAAGAAGCTCCCTCGGGATATGCGCAGAACAGACGAATGATCATGGTAACAAGACCGCATCCGATACCGAAAGCGACCTTAGCGTATTTCATGATGGGGCTCGTCACGTAGTCAGTCGCGCAGAATGTCGCGCCGAACACAACGCCGCCTGCGAGAAGGTGGAACAAAGCCATATGAAGCGCGCTGTAATCTCCGCCCACAACTGAGTAGTAAATGAAAGCGAAAACAAATACAGTTCCCATGTAGCAGACCGGAATGATCGGGGAGATGATCTTCTTCGCGATCAGTATTATAAGGCCGATCAGCACTGCGATCGTGCAGGTCTCGCCCATAGCGCCGCCGATATTGCCGATAAGCATATCCTTCAGGGAAGGTGCCTGGGCCAGAGCGCCGTCGGCAAGAAGTCCCAGAGGAGTAGCTCCTGTGAGCGCATCAGCGGTCTGATTCAGTCTCGTCACAGGCCATGTGGTCATGTAGGATGTGAAGGACAGAAGCAGAACGATACGTCCGACGATCGCCGGATTCGCAAAATTGCGGCCAAGACCGCCGTACAGCTGTTTGACGATGACGATCGCTGTGAAGCAGCCGATCACTGCCATCCATACGGGAAGGTTGGCAGGAAGGTTCATGGCGAGGATCACGCCGGTAACACAGGCGCTCAGATCCTTTACAGTCACTTTTTTGCCGAGAAGTCTCTCATATCCCCACTCGAACAGCGCGCTGCTTGCGGCGCAGACTGCGGTGAGTATGACCGCTCCGAGGCCAAAATAGAAAACGCTTGCGATGAAGGAAGGGATCAGGGCGATCAGAACCCACATCATGGTCTTCTGTGTGTCGAGGGCCGTCACCAGATGGGGAGACGACGCAACGGCAAGATTATCATAATATTTAACGTTCTTTGTATCCGTCATTTCTGGCTTGCCTCCCTTACTAATCCTTTACCGAGCTTATTGATGAAGGCCAACGGACGATGCGCAGGACAGACATACGAGCAGCTGCCGCATTCCATACACTGCATAATCTTGAGGTCATTGAGCCGCTTTACATCTCTCGCTTCATAAGCATCCGCAAATCCGGTAGGAAGCAGATTGAAAGGACATGCGTTGTGGCATCTTCCGCAGCTGATGCACGCAGTCTCTTCAGGGATCAATGACTGCTCCTTTGTAAATACAAGGATCGCGTTGTTGTTCTTAACGATAGGCATTCTGTCGGAAAAGACAGCGCGTCCCATCATGGGGCCGCCCATAAGGATCTTGCGGGGCTCTTCCTTGTAACCGCCGCAATACTCGACCACGTCATGGATCATCGTTCCGATGGGTATAATGACATTTCCCGGTTTCGTCACAGCGTCTCCGTCGATAGTTACTCTCTTTTTGATCAGAGGCATACCATCCTTGAGATACTGTCCCAGGAAAGCTACAGATGTGACGTTAGACACAATGCATCCCAGGTCTGCGGGAAGCACGCCCGCGTTGCATGTCTTTCCGGTCACTTCGTAGATCAGAACACGCTCTGCTCCCTTGGGATAGCTTGCCTGAAGCGGAAATGTCTTGATATTCGAGATTCCCTGCTCTGCAAACATCCTGTTGAACTTATCGATCGCATCCTGCTTGTTGTCCTCAATACCGATATAGCACATAGGAGCCTGGATATACTTCATGATCATCAGGGCGCCGTCGATGATATTCTGGGTATCTTCAAGCATGGTCCTGTGGTCAGAAGTAATGAAGGGCTCACACTCCGCTCCGTTGATGATCAGAGTCATTGGCTCGCCGAGATTCTTGGGATTAAACTTGAGCCATGTCGGGAAACTTGCGCCGCCAAGGCCAACAAGTCCGCTCTCCTTAACTGCTGCGATGAAACTGGGCTGGTCTGTGATCACCGGAGGTTTGATGGAAGGGTCAATTTCCTGCTTACCATCCGACTCGATCACGACAAGTGTGTCAAATCCGCCCATAGCGTTTCTCTGCGTCTCGATTCCGATAACTGTTCCCGATACGCTGGAATGTACCGGCACGTGAAGAAACGCCTCTGTGTCTCCGATCTTCTGTCCCACAAGGACATGATCGCCTTTTTTGACAAGAGGCTTGCACGGTGCGCCGATGTTCTGCGACATCGAGATCTTTACCACATTCGGGACGGGCATCACCTCTGTCGCACACCCGGCCGTGTTCTTATAGTGGCCGACATGTACGCTGTTCAAATGCTTAGCACCAAACATTGCTGTTCCCCCTTTTCTGGTTATTTACTGTAGTTACACTCACTTCCTTGCTATTATAATGCGGAAGAATGTCAAATTGTAGAATAGTTGATCAATTTATGATGCATTTTGTGTTCCAATTCGTGAACAATTTTTTCATCTGAAATCTATAGGCAAAAAAACATGCTTCCGGATATGGAAAACATGTTTTAATTTCAGGATTCGTAACCATACATCTGATCCAAAAAGCGGAATCTTCCGCTGATCCAGCTGCTGATCCCGGAATATGCGTCGTATTCTTCTCCGGCGTACCACCTTCGCGTATTTCTCTCGAAAGCTCCGCTTTTTTCCAGATATTCCCTTTCCTCTTCAAAAAGAGTGTTTACATATTCCGGGTTTATTCCTCCGGATCTCCACTCTTTCCATTTGTATGCCGTATCTTCGCGAAGATCGTCTATGATCGTCGAAAGCCTTGCATATCCGTAATCCCTGTCAAAACGGATTTTATATGCGTCCGTAGAATCCGGAAGAAATACCGTGTTGCCGTGATCAGGATCCCATTTAAACTGATCGCCAAATGTATAGTTCAGATCCCATATGGTTTCATTCAGGGTATAGCCTCCATTGCCGTCACTATATGCTGCAACGTATATATTCTTCCAGGTATTATCCCCCGCTCTGGTCATCTCACAGAACAGTTCGTGAACGATAAAATTGTCCAAATTGAGGGTGATCCCGGCTTTATTCATCTCTGACATATCTCCGGTTTCGAACACCATATCCTGATACAGCTGAAACGGATCATAAATCCAGCTTTTGTCCGGTTCCTTAGGATATTTTATTTCAAGATAAGAAACTCCGCTCCGGTTATGAATCTCTTCTTTCCCGTTGTAATCAGTAAGTCTTCCGGGAAAATCGATTTCTTCATACCATGTGCCTACTTTATACAGATAGTCCCCGGGATTCATTCCCATAAGCTTTTTGTCTACCGGATACATGAGTCCATAGACGCCCATATACTCATTATTAAGGATCAATTCACAGTATTCGATCTGTGATGACGCAACAGGCTTTTCTTCCATCTCATTGAGCCGTTTCCATAGATCGTAACAGACCTTTTCTCTGGCAAGGCTTTTGTCCGTACATATGGAATTCAGAATCCAATCGTCATCTTTTCGAAGACCGAGAAAGCTCATCTTATCAGATCCCGAATCAGTCTTGGTAAGCTCCACGCGATAACTCTTCTTTTCAAACAGAGTTGACGTCGCTCCCCTTATATGAAACGAACAATCCGCCTCCTGATATTCCTTTCTATAAGGATCCAGCACACATATCCTGCCGGCGTATTCTTTGTCAGGTCCTGCTTCACCTTTTTCGTTGTACATACAGACAGCCGGAAGTCCTGTAAATACAAGATTGCATTCCATGTAATACTTGTCAGACACAAGTGCCGTTTTAAAAGTCCTGTTTTCCTCTAAACATTGTTTTTTGTCATTGACTCTGTCATTCATAATGCAGATCTGCGTGTATGGAGCTTTCAGGGAGAAAGAACCGGTCCAGCTGTCTCCCATACAATCTTGCGGGATATAGACAGTATTGTCCTTCTCGTCATAAGGAACATCCATTTTAACAAACGCCATTACGGAAGCGTCAAAGTCCTTCTGTTTCTTTCCGGAAAGCATCTCTTTATACTGCTCTCCGTCCACAAAGCATGCTTCAACAGGCCTTTCCTTTTCGTCTTCAAAAAAAGCCTCAACAGCCCCTCCGGACCGGAAGGGATCTGTCAAGGCACCTGACGCAGCGGCAAACGCCGCTGCGCATAATAGTACGATTATGATAATTAAAGAAAGCTCATCTTTTTTCATTATATTAATTAATAGTATACTGTACCGAGCAGTTCCGCACCGCTGTCAGCGATCAGGCCGATCTCGTTGCGTATGTCGTTATAAGATGACCGGCCCACTTCTTCGGCGATGATCACGCCATTCAATTCTCTGAGTTTTCTGTAAGACTCAGCGTCTTTCGCTATGTTATTAAGCGCCGCAAAACTCAGCCCGTTTTTAGATCCGGAACTCTGTTTGTTAAGCTTTTCAGCCAGAGCACTCAGCTTCTTTCCGGAAATCGTGCCCGCTATACCGATCTTTTTGTCAGCCATTGAGGCCGTGCAGCTCTCGAGCCGCGCGAGCATGTAGTCAAGTCCGGCTTCGTCTTCAGACTTTCCATCCGAATAATCCGCCAGTGTTCTAAGTCCAAACTCTCCGTCGATCTCATCGGTCGAAAGGATTGCGCCTCTGTAAAGCACAAGACAGATCAAAGCGATGGCCATCAGGCAGGCACCGCCGGCAAATCCTACTATGCCGAGTTTGATTCCGTTTTTCAGCATGAATTTCTTGGAATACTGAGGAACCGAGGCCGGCTTAACAAGCTGTGACAGCTGGTTCTGAGACGTACGGAGCGATGTCTGCATTTTTGTGAGCGAATCAGTGTTCGTTTCCTGGAGAGTCTTGAGATTAGGCTCAACTACTGTCTGTGTGCCTTTTCCATACACCTCGATATCAAAACTTCCGAAATTGGAAAACAGATTTTTCCTGCTCATAACAACATCAAGCAGGTCATCTCTGATCGACTCGGCATGCGCTTCGTCCACACCTCGAACTACAACAGTCATATTCCCGCCCTGAGCATATATTCTGAGGTACAGAAGCTCATTGAGGTTAGCGGAGTTCATATTCTGTCTCTCCGCGACGATCATACTCGTGTCTCCGTAGTAGATGTCGTCATAAATCGAATACAGCAGCGAGTACATTTCACTGCTTGATAAGTTGTCCTCTCCGCTGGGTACGACCCGGATCTGAGCTGTAGCGATCGGACAGTTGTAGGGATCGATCTGCATTGCCGGAGCTGTCTGCATATATTCAAGCCTGTTGCTGATACCGCTCTGCATTTCAGCGATGGATTTATTATAATCAGATATATTGGTATTATACATTTCCAGGTTATTCTTGTAGGTCTCATAAGACTTTATCATTTCATCCTTTTTAGAATGAATGGAAAAAATCTTATAGGTACCGAAAAACGCACCCAGAATAATCCCCGCCAGCACGATCAGCTTCCATTTCCTAAGCGCACAGCGCAGAAGTTTCTCCAGACTGACCTGTCTGGTAGTTCCCTCTTCCCTGAAATCATAATAATCTTTCTGTGTCAATGCTCTTTCCTTTCTGCTTAAAGCAAACCTTTTACACCGGCTGCAGAACTGTTAATCCGCGATCGGGATCAAAAGCGCGATCCCTTCCTTTTCTCTCTCGTGGTCTTTACTCATTTCTACTGTCGTCAGGTCAAAATATTGTCCGCTCCTTATATCTTCAGATACAGTATCCCAGGACGGATCAGATTCATGCCATTTCCCATCCCAGAAAACTATGTTCCATACATGAGGCATTCCGTCACCACTGCCAGGGATCAGAATGCACCGTATCCCGCATCTGTCGAGCAAGTATTTGTAAGCCAGCGCGATTCCGTCACAGACGGCTTTTTTCCCGCACACTGCTCCGTATGCCGTATGTTCAGCCTGCAGAGTGCTGTCGTACAGCGCCTCTTCCTCATATTCCGTTCCGGCAGTCAGGCAGTCATATAAAATCTGCGCCTTCTCCCTGTCTGTTTCTGCTGCCAAAGCGCTGCTGAGGTACTCTCCGGAGGCGCCGGCAAACTCACGCATCATAACATCCAGTTCTGCTTCGGACTCCGGGATCGGTATCACACTCACTGCATCGGCCTTTTCCTCTCCGCCGATACCGGCGCTCACTCTGTAATTATAGGAGCTGCTGAGCCAGAATATTTCCGGATGGTCGTACAGAAATCCCTGATACGCCACTGCAAGGTCTGAAACTGGTATTTCTGTTTCATTCCCCGACTTGTCTTTGATGAGGACCGGTTCGCTGTCGAACGGCCTCTCTGCGCTAATCCTGAATGCATCATAAGCGGCTGCCTTTGCATCGTCAAATGATTCATAAAACCATTCGAAACTGTCCGCCTGAGCCGTGTTCTCTGCTTTTTTCGGATTCTCCGGTTTTACCGCTGCAGAGCAGCCCGAAAAAATAACCGCTGTGATAAAAGCCGTGAACAGAAAAGCAGAAGTCTGACTCAGTCCCGGCAGCTTCATGTGGCCTTCCTCTTTCTCTTCAGGATCTTTCCCATTAAGAGATCTGACACAAAGCTGTCCCGCAGGAGCGTGATCACTGCGCAGTAAACGGTAAATCCGATTGCGATCTCCGCAAGCAGCGCAATTATATCAGATGTGACAGCGCCGTCAAGAGCCTTGATCACGATCAGCATGCTCACTCCGGCGATCAGTTTCTTCCAGCTGTCTTTTACTATCGTATCCAGCCTGAGATAGCCATTACAGTTTTTCAAATAAAGAACTGTGATGACCGTTTCCGCGATCAGGGATGCTACTATGGCTCCGTATCCCCAGTATTTCGGGATAAGCACAAGATTCAGCATCAGGTTCACGACAGCTCCGATAATGATGTATCTTGCACTGAGTTTCCTGTATCCGGCCGGTGTATAGTATTGAGACCCAAGGCAATTGCTGATTCCGATAATAATGACGATCGGGCTCATCAGCATGAGCATGGTAACAACTCTGTCATAACCCGGTCCAAGGAATATGGGCACAAATCTCTTTGCGACACCTATCACTCCGAAGCACATCCCGATTCCCATAAAGAGAATGTAATTAGTGGAGTCCGCGATCCTTTCCTTGATCTCATCATACCTTTTTTCGGCAAAAAGAAATGACAGTCTGGATCCCAGGACCATATTAAGAGACGAAAAAGTCAATGCTTTCATCATGTTGATGATCTGCATCGTATAGTGATAGCATCCGTTCTCTGCTTTATTCTTTGTGATCACGCCGATCAGAATTCTGTCCAGAACCGTATAAACACTGGTTGCCACGGTAGGAATAAAGTATATCAGGGTCTCATGGAAGTGTTTGCGGAAAGTAAGTGTCCGAAAGTCCACCTTCTCCACAAACCGGGGCACATAGAGCCACATGGAAAGATTCCCGATCATCGTGGATGCCGTGATAATAATGATATACAAAAGCAGGTCGTCCTCTTTTTTGACAAAGAGGAACATAAGGACAACTCCGATCAGTTTGCAGGCCGCGTTCTTCGTAACGGTGTACTTGAACTGCTCCATTCCGGCAAAAAACCATGAAATGTCAAACATTGTGGAGAGAAGTCCCATAGTAAGGACAAGGTAGATCACCTTATACTGCGGGGTAAACGCTATAAAAACGAACCAGACAGCTATACAGACAGATGATGTCATTACTGTCATCAGTTCAATCTCCCAGAACAGCTTGCTTCTCATCGCAGCGTCATCCCTGACTCTTGCGATCTCTCTGACGCCGTAGGATGCTGTCCCGAGGGCTGCGAACATGGCAAAATATGTCATGATCGAATTCGTGTAATCATATACACCGCTCTGGTCAGGCCCCAGCACTCTCGCTATATATGGAGCAGTAATGATAGGAAGAATGATCAGCAGCAGCTGATAGAGCGTACTGATCGCGATATTCTTCTTTAAACTAGGCTGCGTGTTCAATCTTTTTCCTCTTAATGCCGGTACATTGCAAACGCCCCTTTTTCCGGTGCCACTTCAAAAGATCGAGAGCGTACCAGATCCCGAACATGGAGGCATTTTCCGCGGGCAGTAATAATAAGTTATTAAACATTGAGTAAAGAGCAATACTGATCATCCAGATTGCCAGCGTTCTGTCGTTTTCCACTACAGATGCATACAGTATGATCGTATAAAACACAAGGATCATAGCAAAAACGATCAGGCCGAAATAGATCATATCCTTTATGTATGCGCTGTCAAGGTAGAAATACGCGCCTTTTGTCGAATCGGTATTCTCTTTGATCTGCGTGCCGAACAGATGGAGTCCGTAAGTGTCAAGTCCCTGTTTGGAAAGAGCGACTCTCTTATGGGAGAATGAGTTGAGTTTCGACATCCACTTAACTTTGGAATCGTAAATACTCGAAACATAATAGGTTATAAACGCGGCCATAGGGAAGAAAGTCGCTGCCAGAATCCTGCACGGGACATTGTTCCTGATAAAAGGGATCCGGAACTTCACTACTATCACATACAGCGCGATGAAAAGCATGCAGATCGCAAAAGGCAGGGACGTATCCGTAACCATGTACAGCCAGACCGTTATCGCTGACATCAGGATGATCAAAGGCCATGGAACAGTCTTTCTCTGTGCGATCCCTCCGTTCCTTCCGGCTCTGTCAGGTTCCGTAAAGACATAGAAGGTGCAGAACAATATGTTCATGAAATTAATAGCGCCAAAGGTGACAAACACAAAATTGAGATATTCCCTCACGCGGCCGTTGATCTCGCTTCGTTCCAGCTCATTGTAGCCGACTGAATAGGTCAGAACCGGAATGAGCCATAGCACCGTACATGCGGCAAGAGATACCTTGCAAATACGCCGGAACGAGATATTTCTGGCTCCGTAAACCATAAGAAGGACCTGGATCAGAGGCATTCCGGTGTTGATATTCTCCTGAACCACTATAAAAACAGCTGCAGCTGTAATGAATACCGCGGCAGCTCTTTTATGCAGAGTTGTTTCTGTGAGAACAATCTTGACGAAGAAGATCAGCATACAGAAGTAGCGCGTAACTGTCAGTATTTTGTCGCCGAATAGCTCAAGGAAGATCGTCCTGCTTATATAAAACTGAATCAGCCAAAGAACAAGTCCGGTGAAGAAAAGGATCTCGCCAAAACTGACGCGGATCCCCTCATGGTCCAGCCTGACTTTAGCCTGTTGATAATTGTTTACTATCATCCAAATCCGTCCTCTTGTAATATCTGAACCCGTCAGAAACTCTCATTATACTTCTTATGGAAGAATTTCGCTTTGAGGAATGAGGCACCCTTCTTGACCCAGTCCACCTTCTCAATGTAGACCAGGGGCAATACCTTGATCGAAGAAGTGCTGATCGCTCCGGTCTCCACCTGCCTGTCCAGCCAGACATTAAAAATGATCTCGCTGATTCTTCCGTAAAGACGTCCTTCAAACGCGTCCAGCAGACTGTCGTCGATTCTCTTCTCGAGCTCCTCGAGGATGTCAAACAGCCATGTGCAGTAAATATTGAAATGAGCACGGTCCATGATGGCCATATTGAACATATAGCCGTGAGTCTGGTTCAGGACCTTATCATAAGAATCCAGATACTCAGGATATCTCTCGGAGAGGACCGCTCTTGTTGCGTCCAGATGCTCCGCATAATGCGTATGCGCATAATGGGAATACAGAGTCTCGATAAAATAATGCTGGGGCGTAGGGACAAAGATCTCATACTTGCCCAGCATGGGCTGAAGCTCCCTGCCTGTGAGGATTGAATCAAACAGATCCTTTCCTCTTCTCTTTCCGCCGAAATACCGTCTGTAGTGAACAAGACCTATGTAGTCGGATTCCAGATTCTTCCAGGCCCAATAGATTCCCGTGAGCTCGCAGTAGCGGGGATTCTTGAGAGAGATATTGTCCCCCTCATTATCCTTCTGATATCCGAAATCAAGAGGATTTCCCTTGGCATCCCTCTTTCCCTCCGCGCCGACATGGACGGGAAGGTAGAGCGGATCATTGGGCATTCTGTATTTTTTATGTGTAGCTACGACGATCGTAGCGCTCAAAGGTTTCTCTGACATTTTTAGCTCCAAAGAGATTTAAAGATTACCATTTCAATACTATCATACTGGTGCGCTCTTTTTCAATAATAAGACTCAATAAAAGAAGCACGCGTCTCCGAATGAAAAGAATCTGTACTTCTCGCGTATTGCTTCTTCGTAAGCGCTCAGAACCTTTTCTCTTCCCGCAAATGCGGATACGAGCATTACAAGTGTTGATTCGGGCAGATGGAAATTCGTGATCAGCGCATCCATGACCTTAAATCTGTAGCCCGGATAGATAAAGATCGATGTGTCATCAGATCCCGCGTGCACAATTCCGTTCTCATCCGAAGCGCTCTCTACCGTCCGGCACGCCGTAGTACCCACACAGATCACCCGGTGTCCTTCTTTGTGAGTGCGGTTGATAAGATCTGCCGCCTCATCGCTCACCTGGTACCACTCAGTGTGCATATGATGATTTTTGACATCATCAACTTTCACCGGCCGGAATGTCCCAAGCCCCACATGGAGCGTGACAAACGCAGTGTTCACTCCCATTGCACGGATCTCATCCAGCAGCTCATTTGTGAAATGAAGTCCCGCTGTAGGAGCAGCGGCGCTGCCCTCATATTTCGCGTAGACTGTCTGATACCGGTTTCTGTCACTGAGTTTGTGTGTAATATACGGCGGAAGCGGCATCTCGCCGAGCCTGTCCAGGACTTCTTCGAAGACTCCCTCGTACTCAAACTCCACCAGTCTGTTCCCCTCATCGAGAACGTCGAGGATCACAGCCTTCAGGCTCCCGTCGCCGAAAGTTACCCGGGCTCCCGGTTTCAGTTTCTTTCCCGGCCTTACAAGTGTCTCCCACCTGTTGGCACCAAGTCTTTTCAGCAGCAGGATCTCGGCGTTTGCTCCCGTGTCTTCCTTTGTGCCCAGGAGCCTTGCGGGGATCACTTTAGTATCGTTGAGGACCAGTGTGTCTCCGGGCCTTAGATATTCTTTAATATCGCTGAAGATCCTGTGTTCGATCTTTCCCGTGTTCTTATCCATGACAAGCAGGCGGGAGGACGCTCTGTCCTCCAGCGGATCCTGCGCGATCAATTCCTGCGGCAGGTCAAAATAGTAATCCGATGTCTTTAATCCGGTAATCTGTTCCATACTGTCCTATAATTCTTTCGTACCAATCCTTTAATAGTTTGTAAAAGACGCATCCCGAAGAAAAGCTTTATAACCCCGGTATGTCTCATAGAGATCAGCTTTGCTGATTGCCTCCCAGGGGGAGTGCATGCTCAGAACGGGAACTCCGCAGTCGATCACATTCATTCCGTAAAGAGCCATAATGAAAGCGATCGTTCCTCCGCCGCCCTGGTCCACCTTGCCTACTTCAGCGGTCTGCGTGCACACGCTTTCTTTTTCAAAGATCCCGCGGAGATGCGCGATATATTCCGCATTTGCATCGTTTGATCCCGCTTTTCCTCTGCTCCCGGTGTATTTGGAGATCGTCATTCCCCTGCCAAGGAAAGATGTGTTTTTCTTTTCAAAGGCACCACCGTATGACGGATCATAGGCAGCACCCACATCTGAAGAAAGCATACAGCTGTTTGCAAGCGCTCTGCGCATGGATAATTCACTATACTCTCCGCACAGATTCATAACTTCCGCCAGAGCATTCTCAAAGAAGCGGGATTTCATTCCGGTCGCTCCCATACTGCCGATCTCTTCTTTATCTACAAGGAGTGTGCAGCTGGTCCTCTTAAGATCATGTGTCTCGACCTGTGCTCTGAAGGAAGGATATGCACAGGCCCTGTCGTCCTGGCCGTAACCCAGGACCATACTTCTGTCAAATCCGGCGTCTCTTGATCTTCCCGCAGGAACGATCTCAAGTTCGGCGGATTCGAAGTCCCCTTCACTGATCCCGTAGTTTTCGGAAAGGATCCTGAGGACCGCTTTTTTGACCGCGTCTTTTCCGCTTCCTTCGTTTCCTTTTTCCTCTTCCGCGCCGAAAGTAAATGGTCTGCTGCCGATGATCAGATCCAGTGCCTCACCATCCACAACTGTGGATCCTGGCTTCTTGAGCTGCTCCTGGGAGAGGTGGATCAACAGATCCGAGATAAAGAATACCGGATCGTCCTCATCCTCGCCGACGCGCAGGATCACTGTCTCTCCACTTTTCTTGACGATCACGCCATGGATAGCAAGAGGAATAGTCACGTACTGATATTTCTTGATGCCGCCGTAATAATGCGTATCCAAAAAAGCGATCTCATTGTCTTCATACATGGGATTCTGTTTGACATCAAGACGGGGCGAGTCAATATGAGCACCAAGGATATTGATGCCGTTCTCAATGGGCTCGGTACCGATCTCAAACATGACCATCGACTTGTTCATGCATACACTGTAGACCCTGTCGCCTGCAGACAGCTTCCTGCCCTTCCGGATCGCCTCACTGAGCTCGATATAGCCGTTCTCTTCCGCTTCGTTTACAAATCTGTCGACACATTCGCGCTCTGTCTTTCCCTGGTCAAGAAAGCTCTTGTAGTCGTCAGCCAGATCCATGCAGGACTTCAGCATGCCGGGATCGTAAGTATTCCATGCATTTACTCTTTCCATTTATTCTCCTCGCTAATACTATGGCAGCAGATTAGGAAGCCTTCATCATATACTTCCATAAAGAAGTGCATCTTCATACACAGATGTATAAGATGCACCTATTCTTTCATTATGTCAAGTGCCTTCCGGTGATCAGAGCCTTCGATCTTCCGGATTGCATAATAATACCTGAAACGCCGCTTCCGTACTTTGACTCCTAGCACGCATGCCAGGTGGGTTCCCGCAGCTCAGACCTTTGCCTTCCACTGGCAGCGCCGAAGCGCCGGAGGCATGACAGCCGTAAGAGCGATATAAGATTCCCGTTTAAAGTAATTGTAGGTTCAAAATAACGGAAATGTTGGCCTTTCAGGCAATTACATTATAACACATTCCCCTCTTTTATACAATCTGCATCAGATTGGCTCCGTCCGGGAGATAAGCCACATCTGCTCCTCTGCGCTGAGAAAAGGCATGATCTCAGTGCACACCCTCTCGTGATAGTCATTGAGAAGTTTCCTTGTATAAGGAGTCAGATAATCAGGATCGATCAGGTCTCTGTCAAAAGGAACCAGAGTGAACGGTTCAAAAGAGAAAAATCTTCCGTTCTCGTTCTCCGCATGCTTCACAACTTCAAGGATCGTCTCGATCCGGATCCCGTATTTTCCTTCCAGATATACGCCGGGCTCATCCGATACGATCATGCCGGGTTCAAACGGTTCATCCAGTCTGCCGGGAAAGACTTTCCAGCGGATAGAAGGCGGAGACTCATGAACTCCAAGATAATATCCGATTCCGTGGCCCGTGCCGCATTTATAATCCAGGCCCTCTCTCCACATTGGCTCTCTCGCCAGAATGTCCAGGTTAATACCTGTGCAGCCGTCCATAAAAACCGCTCCCATAAGCTGGAGATTCGAGACAGCTGTCAGCGTATAATGCTTTTTCATTTCATCCGTGACAGGGCCGAGCGCGACCGTTCTCGTTACGTCCGTCGTACCTGTGAGATACTGTCCTCCGGAGTCTACCAGATACATTCCCTCAGGCTTAAGTTCGGCGTCCGACACGCCGGGGACCGCCTCATAGTGCATCATAGCCGCGTTGGGTCCGTATGCGGAGATCGTCGAAAATGACAGATCCATGAAGTCAGAGATCTCAGATCTCATATGGTCCAGGCGGGCTGCTGCTTCAGATTCCTTGAGCGGCTCTTTGCCCTGGTCTGCGACGCGTTCAGTCAGCCACTTGATAAATCTGCACATCACCGCGCTGTCCCGCTTGTAGCATCCGCGGATATTGGCAATTTCCACGTCATTCTTTACGCTCTTAAAATGGCCTACGGGACTCTTTTTCCTGATAAGCTCATATCGCGCCGATTTTTTGCCCAGTCCTCCTGCTGCCGCAAGGTATACCCTGTAGCTGATACAGTTCTGATCACACAGCATATCTCCTTTGTGATCATAGACAGCAAGGAAATCCTCGAAGTCCTCATAGGGAAGGATCGAGATCCTGTGAAGTGCCGCATAGGAACGCAGTTCTCCCGTAACCTCTCCGTCCTGGATGAACAGATATACATTTCTGTGATCCACCAGTACATGTGTGAGGGCAACAGGGTTGCAGGTCACATCTTCTCCCCTGATATTGAGCAGCCACATGATGTTGTCGAGTTTACTGTCAATATAAGTTTCAGCGCCTTCTTCGCGCATTACTTCCCTCAGGCGGGTCAGTTTGGATTCAATATCCTCGCCTGTATAGTCGTCTTCAAGAATCATCACCGGGTGACAGGGAAGAGACGGCCGCTGCGCCCAAATGCCGTCCGCAAGATCAAGCGCGGTGCTCAGACTCCCCTTCCTGCGCCTCATCATCTTATCCAGCTCTTTTCCGTCAAGATACGGGACACACCTTCCGTCAAAACCCAGAACGCTGCCCTCTTCCATCTTCTGATCCAGGTACTCCTCAAGCGAAGGGACCCCCGGCTCACCCATCTTCATCAGTGTAATGCCGGAGCCTTCCAGTTCTCCCGCAGCCTGGATGAAGTATCTTCCGTCTGTCCACAGACAGGCTTCCTCTCTTCGGACCACCAGTGTGCCTGCTGATCCCGTAAATCCGCTGAAGTATTCCCTTGTATGAAAATAGTCCGCTGCATATTCGGAATTATGATAATCAGCTGTCGGGATCATGTAAGCGTCGATCCCGTTCTTCTCCATCGCCGCACGGAGCTTCTCTATTCTGTCTGCATGAATTGCGCTCATCTCGCCTCCGTAATCTTTATTTCATACCTTCATTGAAGGTTAAGAAATTTTCTTACTTCATCCTTCATCTGTGTCCTGTCGCAAACAATATCGTGAAGGACAGGCGCGTCTCTGAGGTCGCTTACCGCCTTGGGTACAGGAACACCGGCCACTTCGCTAAGCTTGTCAGCGAGCTCCAGATCCGGAAGTGAAGTATCTTTGCCGAGAGCTGCCATTACAGAGCCCTCAAATTTGAAGGGACTTGCCGTGGAGTCGATCACCGCAGGGGTGACATCTCCCGTACCGGCACGATATCTTCTGTAAACACTGCTCGCTACAGCAGTATGGGGATCGATCACATAACCGTCGTTTTCATAAACTGTACGGATCTCTTCCGCTGTCTGCTCTTCATCCGCATATCCACTCACAAAATCGCAGAGCTGCGCTTTCATCTCGGGAGTAATGCTGTATCTGCCTGTTTCCTTCAGTTCCTTCATGAAGGCAGCGCATTTTCCGGCATCATCACCGCTTATGTGATAGATCAGTCTCTCGAGATTACTGGAAATCAGTATATCCATCGAAGGAGAACTTGTGAGCACGAATTTGCGGTTTCTGTCGTATTCGCCCGTAGTAAAGAAATCAAACAGCACCTTGTTGGAGTTGGAAGCGCAGATCAGTTTCCCTACGGGAAGCCCCATTCTCTTGGCATAATAAGCAGCGAGGATATTACCGAAGTTTCCGGTAGGAACCACAAAGTTCACCGGATCTCCCTCCCTTATTACGCCGTCAGCAAGGAGTCTTGTGTAAGCATACACATAGTAAACGATCTGCGGCGTGAGACGTCCGATATTGATGGAGTTGGCGGAGGAGAACTGCATCCCGTGCTGTGCCATTTCCTCAACAAGGGCCTTGTCCGTGAAAAGATTCTTGACGCTTGTCTGCGCGTCATCGAAATTCCCGTTGATACCGATAACTCTCGTGTTGGCTCCGACAGTAGTCACCATCTGTCTCTCCTGAATGGAGGACACGCCGTGCTTGGGATAAAAGACCATGATCTTCGTTCCCTCAACGCCTGCAAATCCGGCAAGAGCAGCCTTTCCGGTATCTCCGCTTGTAGCCGTCAGGATCACGATCTCCCGGCCGGAGCCGTTCTTCTTCGCCGCTGTTGTCATCAGATAAGGCAGAATGGAAAGTGCCATATCCTTAAAAGCGATCGTGGGACCGTGAAACAGTTCAAGATACCATGCGTCGCCTGATTTCCTCAGAGGCACAATTTCATCTGTATCAAACTTGCTGTCATAGGCGCTGTCGATACAGTCTTTCAATTCCTCCTCAGTATAATCCGAAAGAAGAAGGCGCATGACTTCAAAGGCCACACCGCGGTAGTCCATCTTCGCAAGTTCCGCAAGTCCTGTCTCGAGGGCAGGGACAAAGGCGGGAACGTAGAGACCTCCGTCCTCGGGGAATCCTCTCAGGATCGCCTGGGAGGCGGTGATCGGCGTACTGTCTGATCGGGTGCTTCTGTATAAGATATCCATCAGATTGCTCCTTTCTGCAATGATCTATGGGAGTTAGTGTATCACAAACGTTTGGTAATAGCAAAATGGAAACTGAAATGATAGTATAGATATGTATTTTCCGATTACATTACCTTTTTTCGTCACTTTTTTTGACAAGAGGCCAGTATGCGTATCATCAGTAAATCTATTGACTTTCGCGCGCAGGATGAACTTCTGCAGGGAATAGCGCCTTTATCCGATTTCCTTCTGCTGGACATAGAGACCACAGGTCTTAGCGCGGAACATAACACAGTCTACCTGATCGGCTGCATCTATCACCAGACAGACGGCTGGAATTTGATCCAGTGGATGGACAACACCGGCAATGAGGAGAAGGAAGTTCTATCTTCATTCCTCCTGTTCGCTTCCGGTTACCGGATCCTTGTTCATTACAACGGCGACCGGTTCGACATTCCCTTTCTGAGAAAGAGAATAGAGCTCCACTCCCTTGCTGATACTACCGTTGAAGCTCAGACATTGGATCTGTACAAGGTCATCCTTCCTTACAGGCGGGTACTGGGACTTCCCGACTACAAACAGCAGACCATGGAGGCCCTCCTGGGCACCGGCCGCATCGAGGACAAGAGCGGCGCTGATCTTGTCAAAGTATACAGACGTTTCATCGTTGACCCCGAACCGGATCTTCTCACAATGCTGCTGGGACACAATGAAGCAGATGTCACAGGTCTTTTATCGCTTCTGCCCCTTATGATCTACAGGGATCTTGACAGCAGCGAGTTCCGCGTCAGAAAAGCGCAGGCCAATTACTACACAGATCATGACGGCACCCGCCGGGAGGAACTTTTCATCTTCTTCAGGCTCGGCAGGGCTCTCCCCGCGCCGGTATATGCATCAGCAGATCACTGCTATGTCAAAATAGAGGGGGATGAGGGAGTCCTCAAAGTCCCGCTCTACACCGAAGTCATGAAGTACTTCTATGCCAACTATAAAGATTACTATTTTCTTCCCGAAGAAGACATGGCAGTACACAAGTATCTCGCTTCATATGTGGAGAAAAGCCGCAGGATCCAGGCTCGTCCCGAGACCTGTTACACGAGAAAAGCGTCTTCTTTTCTTCCGCAATGGGATCTCTACCGCACCCCTTTCTTCAAGAGATCCTATGAAGATCCGGAACTGTTCTTCGAATTCTCAGATGACTGCAAGAAAGACCGGAGCTTTCTCTGCGGTTATGCGGCCTATGTATTTGCTCATATAAAAAGCGGCAAATGACCGTTTTGTCTGAGGAATCAGATATCATCTATAAAGATCAAAAAAAGAACTGCAGCGAAATGATCTCTCATTTCACTGCAGTTCTTATTATCTGTTCCTTCAATCAGGAAGATCAGTGCTCACACTTTTTCGTGCGATCACTCCTCATCTCCTGCATGGGATGCGATATAAGCATCAACATCGACGGATGCTACATCAGCATCTTCGCGAGCGCGCTCAGCAGCGCGTTTCGCTCTCTCTTCCTCGATCAGAAGCTGCTTGACGCTGAGGCTGATCTTGTTGTTTGCTTCGTTGAAGTCAACGATCTTAGCTGTGACTTCCTGGCCGATCTTGAGTACATCGGAGGGTTTCTCAATGTGCTCTCTGGCGATCTGGGAGACATGAAGCAGTGCATCGATACCGGGCTCAAGCTCTACGAATGCGCCGAAATCAGTCATTCTTGCAACAGTGCCTGTAACCTTCGTTCCGACTGCATACTTCTCAGCTGCGCCTGCCCAGGGATTCTCCTCAGGGAACTTCAGGGACAGGGCGATCTTGGTACCCTGGATATCCTTAACCAGGACACGAAGATTCTGACCGACCTTGAAGACCTTCTTGGGATTCTCGACACGGCCCCAGCTCATCTCGGAAATGTGAAGCAGGCCATCTGCTCCGCCAAGATCCACGAATGCGCCGAAATCGGTAATATTCTTAACAGTTCCCTCAACTACATCGCCGGGCTGGATGGTGGAGAAGAGCTTCTCCTGCATCTCTTTGCGCTTAGCCACAAGCAGAACCTTGCGGTTGCCGATGTATCTGCGTCTGTTGGGGTTGTACTCGGTGATCATGAAATCGATCTCCTGACCGAGATACTTGTTCAGATCCTTCTCATAAGTATCGGATACCAGGCTCGCAGGGATGAAGACTCTGACTTCATCAACTACTACACTGAGTCCGCCGGAAAGGACCTGTGTCACCTTAGCTGTGAGAACTTCCTTGTTGTTGTAAGCTTCTTCGATGCGCTTGTTGCCGCGGTCAGCTGCCAGTCTCTTGTAGGAAAGAAGGACCTGGCCGTCTCCGTCATTGACCTTGATAACCTTGACTTCAAGCTTGTCGCCAACATGAAGCACTTCTGTGAGATCCACAGATGAATCATTCGTGTACTCGTTACGTGTAAGAACGCCGTCGGACTTGTAGCCGATGTTTAAAATGGCTTCGCCCGGCTTTACGTCGATGACTGAACCTTCAACTGCCTCCCCCGTATGAATTGTCTTAAAAGACTCGTTAAGCATTTGTTCAAAAGTCTGCTCTGACATAATTTTGAACCTCCTCTATGATATTCTTTGGGGTCGACGCCCCTGCGGTGATTCCTATGATCTGTTCATTTCCGGCAGGAGAAAGATTAAGGTCACGCCACGTTTGTATGAAATACGTGTTTGCACACTCCCGTTTGCAAATCTCATAGAGCTTCGCCGAGTTCGAACTGCTCCTGCCTCCGATGACGATCATGATGTCCGCCTTCGATGCAATTGCCTTCGCTTCCGTCTGACGCTCATGTGTAGCATTGCAGATGGTATTCATACATCGTACATTGTATCCTTTTTCAGTTAAAATAGCAATGATTTCTTCAAATTTGTTTGCGTTGAAGGTGGTCTGCGAGACGACGCAGATATTCCTCTGACCACCACCGGATGTTTGTCCGGGTGCCTTCTGCTCAATAAAAGCTCTCGCCTGCTCCGTATTCTCGATCACCGTGACGGGAACACTTGACCAGCCCATGATCCCGCGCACTTCGGGATGAACAGGATTTCCTATGATCACGATCTCATAGCCCTCAGCGCTGTTCTCCTCGACAATCCTGTGGATCCTCTTCACAAAGGGACAGGTAGCATCCACGCACTTGGCGCCGGTGGCGCGAAGTTTCTCGTCTTCTTCCCTGGAAATACCGTGGGAGCGCGTGATGATCGTACCGCCGTGAATATCAGCGAGTTCATCGTCCGACGCGATCACATGAACGCCCTTCTTCTCAAGATCGGCCACGACCTCCTCGTTGTGAATGATCGGGCCGTAAGTGTAAATAGGGCCGCCTTTTTTTACTTCTTCATATACAGTTTCAACTGCTCGCTGCACTCCGAAACAAAATCCGGCGCTCTTTGCAGTAATGATTTCTGCCATACCTGTAACTTCCTCATTCTATTAATCAGTTGACCGGCTTTATCCTTTTAGGAATCAGCCGCCGATCTTCTCGTCGATGATCGAGAGGATCTTAGCCACCACTTCGTCAATGGTCATATCGGAAGTGTCTACGAGAACCGCATCCTCAGCCTGCTTGAGAGGCGCAATGGGACGGTTCATATCCCGATAATCGCGCTCGCGGATCTGTGCCTCGATCTCTTCGAGGTCCGCGTTTCCGATCTTCTCCATCAGTTCAAGAAATCTTCTCTTCGCCCTTACCGCGACGCTTGCTGTCAGGTATATTTTGACCTGTGCGTCCGGAAGCACGACCGTGCCGATATCCCTTCCGTCCATCACTACGTTCTGTCTGCGGGCCAGTTCCTGCTGCAGTTCCATGAGCTTGTTGCGGACATCACCGTTCACACTTGTCCTGGAGGCCATGTCGCTGACTTCGGGAGTGCGCAGAAGACTGTTGACGTTTTCTCCGTCAAGCAGGACAACCTGTACTCCGTCCCTGTATTCGATCGTGATATCCGCGCCCACGCAATTCGCGCTGATCGCAGCGGAATCATCGGGATTGACTCCCAGCCTGAAGAGATAAAGTGCCATTGCGCGGTACATTGCGCCGGTGTCTACATAAATATAATTCTTCTCAGCCGCCACTTTCTTTGCAATGGTGCTTTTGCCCGCTCCCGCAGGTCCGTCGATAGCAATATTGATCATATTTCCCTCCCTATAATATGTCTCATATATTCGGATCAGTTCAACTCGTCTTCTGCCGCGCATTCGCCGGCCAGGTGTCCGGTGGACCATGCGATCTGTAAGTTAAATCCGCCTGTATGGGCATCTACATCCAGAACTTCTCCGGCAGCGTAGAGTCCCTTTACGGATCTGCATTCCATAGTTGACGGATTGAATGCCTTGACGTCCAGTCCTCCTCTGGTCACTATCGCTTCTGCAAAGCCGCGCGTCCCTGTCGCATGGATTGGAACGCTGTGGATCAGTTCTTCCAGCCTCTCGATCTCTTTATCATTCATCGAGGAGGCCGTCCTCTCTCCGATCCCGGTCATTTCGGCTATTTCTTCCGCGAGCCGCTGGGGAAACAGCGTTCTTATCACTGTAGACATCTTCTTTCCCGGCGCCGCATCAATCTCTCTTCTTATCCTGGCGCAGAGCTGCTCTTTCGTCAGCGCGGGTTTTAAATTGAGCCGAAGAGAATATCCTTCCGGATGACTGTCAAAATTCATATAGCAGGAAGCCGTGAGTACCAAAGGGCCGCTGATGCCGAAATGTGTAAAAAGCATCTCCCCGAATCCATTATAAAGCGGCTTTTTATTCTTGCGCTTTTCCCCTTCCTGCGGTCTTAAAAGAGTTAGTTCGACGTTCTTTAAGGCGAGTCCCTGAAGGCGCGCGCACCAGGCTTCCCCGACTTCGATCGGCACCAGGGACGGGGCCGGCGTTCTGACGCCGATCCCAAGTTCCGCCGCCATCTTGTAGCCGTCTCCCTCAGAGCCTGTGGAAGGATAGGACCGTCCGCCGGTGGCCAGTATCACTGCATCCGCGTCGATCTGCTCACCGGATCGTGTTTCAACACCTATAACCCGTGCTGTCCCGTCTGTTTCAGAAGTCAGGATACGTTTTACAGGACAATGATATCGGATCTGCACATTGCGGCCTCTCAGATGCCCTACCAGCGCCTTCGTGACGTCTGAGGCGTGATCGGAGACCGGAAAGACCCTGTCGCCCCTCTCTGTTTTGACCGGGCATCCGTTTTCCTCAATAAATCCGATCATCTGCTGAGAGTCAAATCCATACACGGCGCTGTACAGAAACTTCGGATTTGTGACGATATGCGTCCAGAATTCCTGCATATCACAGGCATTGGTGAGATTGCATCTTCCCTTACCCGTAATATAGATCTTCTTGCCCGCCTTCTCCGTCTTTTCCAAAATAGTGACCGCCGCGCCCTGATCCGCCGCTGCACAGGCAGCCATAAGACCTGCCGCGCCGGCTCCGATGACAACTATATGTCTTCTGCCTTTTTCTCTCTGCATTCCTTCCTTATCCAACCTTACATGTGATCTCTTAATTCTCCACAGCGCGGCAAAGATGCGGATCCCTTTTTTCGGTACCGCATTTTCAGAGCGCTATGTTCACAGTATAAACCGCCGCAAAACGAACTGCAACGGGAAAGAAATCTGTTTACAACGGCGCTTTGCGTAATTACAATTATTAATAGAGCTGCAGGCCGGTCCCGGGAGGGGTGCCGCCAAGGTATTGCCGGTGTCTAAGTGCAAGAATGAATCGGAATAGATTAGAACACGCGGCAGCCGGTCACAGATAAAAAGTAAAAAAAGAAGGTGCGCATCCGCGCACCTTCTCTTTTTTTGTCTTTTATTTACAAATCTCAAAACCGGATCTGTCGGAAGAACCGATTACTTGTAGTTGACGATCTTTCCGAAGTCTTCCTTGAGGGAAGCACCGCCGATCAGGCCGCCGTCGATGTCGGGCTGTGCGAACAGCTCGGGAGCGGACTTGCCGTTTACGGAGCCGCCGTACTGGATGCGGATCTTCTCAGCTGTGTCAGCGTCATAGATCTCAGCGATGAGTTCACGGATAGCATGGCAAACTTCCTGAGCCTGCTCAGTTGTAGCAACCTTGCCGGTTCCGATAGCCCAGATGGGCTCGTAAGCGATGACCATGGAAGCTGCCTGCTCAGCTGTAACGCCGATCAGATCGCTCTTGAGCTGCAGGCGTACCCAGTCAATGGTAACGCCGGCTTCTCTCTGTGCCAGAGACTCGCCGCAGCAAAGGATGGGAGTAAGGCCATACTCGAATGCCTTGAGGACCTTTCTGTTCAGGAAAGCGTCATCCTCTTTGTAGTAATCTCTTCTCTCGGAGTGGCCGATGATAACATAATCAACACCTGCGTCCTTGAGCATAGCTCCGGAGATCTCGCCTGTGAAAGCGCCGCTGTCCTTGTCAGAGATATTCTCTGCACCGACTTTTACGTTGGTTCCTTTAACTGCCTCAACAACGGGAACAATGTCGATAGCGGGCACGCAGTAAACTACGTCCACATCATCGCTCTTTACAAGGGGAGCAAGCATCGCTACGAGTGCCTTAGCCTCTGTAGGGGTCTTGTTCATTTTCCAGTTGCCGGCCACGATTTTTCTTCTTGCCATTGTTGTACTCCTTTGATTATTGCTTGTTCAGGGGCAAAACATAGTTCTGCCCCTGTTTGCGGATCGAATGGAAATTATTTGTCGTCAGCTGCTGCTACGCCGGGAAGGACCTTGCCCTCAAGGAACTCAAGGGAAGCGCCGCCGCCGGTGGAGATGTGGCTCATCTTGTCGTGGAAGCCCATCTGGTTTGCTGCTGCCGCGCTGTCGCCGCCGCCGATGATGGTGGTTGCGTCTGCATCAGCCAGAGCCTGTGCTACGCACTTCGTGCCGTTAGCAAGGATCGGGTTCTCGAATACGCCCATAGGTCCGTTCCAGACAACAGTCTTGGCCTTGGAGAGCTCGTATGTGAACTCTTTGATGGTCTTCGGTCCGATATCCATTCCCATCCGGTCGTCCGGGATCGCGTCGAC
>DJXS01000138.1 GCA_002448395.1 Lachnospiraceae bacterium UBA6998
CAAAATCATCCTTGACGGACGCCTTTAGCTTCCAGATCTTAACCTGCACATCGCCGCACGCGGTATAGTGGAATTCTTCCGCTGTCGGATAGCTGTGCGCCGTAAATGTCGCCTCACCGTCGTTGGCAAAATATTCAACGGAGCTTCTGTCTACGAAGATATCCAGTTTCTTCAGGCCGTTCGCAAGAGGCATATCGAGCACTTCGCCGACGTGCTCATTGCAGCGATTGATCATTCCGGTCTTGTCGAAAGTGCAGACGCCCTTCGCGGCATCGTAGTGCATTGTGAGTCCGCCGGTTCCGTCTGCCTTTGTGAACAGGTTAAAGTCAGCGTCTCCTCCGCCGAAAGCCACTTCGATCTCGCACGCCGCGGGCAGTGTTCCGTCTGCGGGTGCTTCACCGTCACGAAGTCCGTAAACAGCGCTGACAGGAGTCTGGATGAGCTTTCCGTCCACAATGCGCAGCTCTCTGGGCAGGCTCATACTGCCCTCCCAGTCCTCGGGCTCCGTGCAGTAGTGGTTGTCAGGAAGGCCGATCCATCCGATCAGGATCGCCTTTTCAGGATCGCCTACATTGGAAGCTCCCTGGGCCGCGTAGAAGTCGAATCCGAAGTCCAGATACTGATAGTCGCTGTCCGGCGTGAAGGTAAGTGTATCATAGTCCATTGTGCCGATCAGGTATACGTTGTGATTAGTGCTCTCGGCTCTGCCGGGGAGTTTAGTATACTGAGGAGAGAAGATCAGCAGGTCCTTGCCGCTGATATTGACGATGTAAGGGCACTCCCACATTCCGCCAAAGCTCTCATAACCGGGAACGTTAAGCTGTCCTGCGAAACTCCATCCGCTCAGCAGTTCCTTGGACTTGTAGATCAGGATCGTGCCCTTCTTGTCAAGAGTCTGGGCACCGATCAGGATGTAGTACATATCCTTCTCTTCGTTATAGATGACCTTGGGATCTCTCTGGTGCTCGCTATAGTCATCGCGGGGACCGAATAAAGGCTCAGGAAGCTTCTCCGGATTGCCGTCCGCTCCGAGGATCGCCGCGCAGGTCCATGGCGTGCGAACCCAGTTCTCATCCCTGTGATTGCCCGTATAGAAGAAATACAGGTCATCTCCCGCGGAGATCGCGGATCCTGAATGCGTTCCCTTGTTGTCATAATCTCTGTCAGGCTTAAGGCCGACGCCTGCGTTCTTCCAGTGCACAAGGTCCTCGCTGGTCACATGATACCAGTACTTGAGGCCGTGGACTGCTCCCCAAGGGCACCACTGGTAGAAAAGATGCCATACACCCTTATGATAGGTAAATCCATTCGGATCACTGGACAGTCCCGTAACGGGCTGTACATGGTATAACTGTCTGTATACAGACTTCGAGATCTTTTCATGCAGATCTCTGATCTCATCTGCGCTCTGAAGCACTCTGTAGCGCTCGTCTCTGCTCCATTCCCTCATTTGTAACCTCCCTGGCATATAAGTATGAAGAGCTGTCAGTAATCTATATCCATTTTACCATGGCAAAATAGTGCTAGTCACCCATGTTTGTGCATTTTCGCTATTTTTTCATCCGATAACCGAAATATTTTAGTAAAAAAAAGACGCGCCGGAGAATTCCTTCTCCGGCGCGCCTGGTCTTACTATAAACAGGCAGTTTATAAGCAGTAAAACTATTTAGATCAGATGTCTCGCTAAATGATCATTGATGTTCCGTCAGGTCTATCAGGAAAGCGCAGCTGTGATGATAGCCATGGAATAAACCTCGATCGCGTTGCAGCCGCGGGAGAGGTCGTTGATCTGTGCGTTCAGTCCAAGAAGGATGGGGCCATAAGCCTCGAAGTTACCCATACGCTGAGCGATCTTGTAGCCGATGTTGCCTGCGTTGATGTCAGGGAAGATGAAGGTGTTGGCATAACCTGCAACCTTGGATCCGGGCTTCTTCTGCTGGCCTACGTTAGGAGCAACTGCCGCGTCAAACTGCATTTCGCCGTCGATCGGAAGATCCGGATACTTCTCCTGTGCTTTCTTTGTAGCGTTCTGCATCTTGGTAACGGAAGGATCCTTAGCAGATCCTGCAGTGGAGAAGGAAAGGAAAGCGATCTTGGGATCGATACCGAATACCTTCGCGCACTCAGCGGTCTCGCTTGCGATCTCGACCAGATCATCCTCGGAAGGATTGATGTTGATAGCGCAGTCACCCATCGCGATAACTTCTCTTCCGCCGGTAGCAGCGCCGCGAACCAGAATGAAGCAGGAAGATACAATGCTGTTGCCGGGTTTCGTCTTGATGATCTGCAGAGCAGGACGAACTGTATCAGCAGTGGAATAGGTTGCGCCGCCGAGCAGGCAGTCCGCAACGCCCATCTTTACAAGCATTGTTCCGAAATAGTTAGCCTGAGAAAGGATCGGTCTTGCCTTCTCGGGAGTCATGCCTTTGCTCTTTCTGAGTTCGCAGAAAAGATCGACCATCTCGTCAAAGCGGTCATACTTGAGGGGATTGATGATCTGCGCGCCGCGGATGTTGTAGCCTTCATTCTCCGCTGCGTCAATGATCTCATCCTCATCACCGATCAGGATAGGTGTAAGGAAATTGCTGGCCAGGAGGCGGGAAGCTGCCTCAAGGATTCTTGCATCGGTTCCTTCAGTGAAAACAATCGTCTTGGGATTCTCTTTCAGTTTCTTGATCATTCCACCAAAACCATAAGCACTCATAAGTAATACCTCCTAAATAAAGTTTTGTAATCATCCGTAATTCAAATATAACACAAAAAAAGGCCGAATTATCACCCGAATTGTTTAATTGTCGGGACAATTGAAAAGTTATTTATTTATCAAATAAGCGCCGCTTGTACTTTTGTGATATACTGCAATGAAGTGTGAAAGCATATATTATCACCCCGGAGGTAATAGTAATGAAGATAAGTCAAATCCTCAGGTCAAACCCTGTCACGATTTCCATGGAGGTCTTTCCTCCCAAGTCCGATGTAAAACTCGATTCGGTTCGCGCCACCGTGCGTGAGATCGCGCAGCTCCATCCCTCATTTGTCAGCTGTACCTACGGCGCCGGGGGAGGAACCAGCCAGTACACTGTAGAGATCGCAAGGGACATCATGGAAGAAGGCGTCGCCTCCATGGCTCACCTCACCTGTGTCAGTTCTACAAGGGACAGCGTGCGCAGCCAGATTGCGAAGATCCGCAGCGCCGGCATTGAGAACATCCTTGCCCTCAGAGGAGATATTCCCAAGGACATGGAGTTCCCCAGCCGCAGATACTATGAGCACGCCATTGAACTCGTCGAGCAGATTCGCGCCGAGTATCCGGACGCCTGCGTCGGAGGAGCCTGTTATCCCGAGAAGCATCCGGAAGCTTTCAACAAGGATGAGGACATCCGCCATATAAAAGAAAAAGTAGACGCGGGCTGTGACTTTCTGACTACACAGATGTTCTTCAACAACTCGATCTACTACAATTACCTGTATCGCCTCAGAGAGGCAGGGGTCACCGTCCCCATTCTCGCCGGCATCATGCCTGTCACCAGCCGCCGGCAGATGGAGCGCTCCATCCAGCTCTCAGGATGCGTCATTCCGCCCGAGCTCGCCGCTCTTGTAGACCGCTTCGGAGACTCTCCGGAAGCCATGCAGAAGGCCGGGATCATATACGCTTCCTATCAGATCATCGACCTGATCGCGAACGGATGCGGCCATATCCATGTCTATACCATGAATAAACCGGAGGTCGCAGAGGGGATCCTCTACAACCTCCGGGGTATCATCTGATCTTACCAGATCAAAATATAGGCCGAACCGCATTCCTTTCTTTACGTCATACGCTTATTCGCGCCGCAGCGCGTCAATAGGATTGAGATTGGCTGCCTGGACAGAAGGCAGAAATCCGAAGATAACGCCGATTGCCATTGAAAAGAGCACGCTGAGTATGATCGCCGGTATGCTGATGGCAACCGGCGTTCCTGCTGCCCGGGAGATCACCTCCGCGAGGATGATCCCCGAGATGACTCCCGCAACACCGCCAAGGCTCGTCAGCACCACTGCCTCCGTCAGAAACTGCGCCAGGATCCTGTTGTCCCTTGCGCCCAGTGCTTTTTTGAGCCCGATCTCGTTGGTCCTCTCCGTCACGGACACCAGCATGATGTTCATGACGCCGATTCCTCCTACCAGAAGCGCAATACTGGCGATCCAGATCAGCAGACTGTTCGTGCTGTTGGCGAGCTCCTGCTTGTTGCGCGCCTTCTCCAAAAGGTCCTCGGCCTTATAGGTGACCGCGTCATCGCCCTGGGAACTTCCGGCGACAGCTTTCTTCATGATCTTCTCTACCGCCTTGCCCATTTCACTCATCTTCTCTGTGCTGACTGCCCTTGCAACGCAGTCCCTGGGCTCATCATAATTGTACAGGATCGGCCAGGCCGCGTCGGGTATGAGCACCTTTCCGTACTCTTCCCGGTTGTATGTCTCATAGTCCTGCAACGTCTCAATGACCGGCTGGAAATCGTCCGATTTCCGCATCAATCCCACCACTGTGAAAGGTTCTCCGAAGAGCTCGACGATCCGTCCTATCGGATCCTTCTCAGGGAAAAGCAGCTCAGCTGCCTTTTCGTCCAAAAGCGCCACCTTATGAAATTTCGAATAGTCTGATTCCACAAAAGGCCTGCCTTTGAACACTACAAATCCCACCGTGGACAGATAATGCGTATCGACGCCCAGGAGACTGCCGCCTGACAGGCTGTTGACGCCGGCAGTGATCCCGCCGCCGTACTTTCTTTTGACATAGAAGGAAGCGTCAGCAACGCTGGACAGGCTCCTGATCTCCTCCTTCTGCGCCTCCGTCACAGGAAACACATTGTCCGGAAGCCCCGCGTCCATCCAGTATTCCGAATCGCCCTGCCTCAGGGAGATGGTCACGTTGTTATTGCCCGCGCCGATCAGGTTCTGCATGATCTGCTCGTTCGTCCCCTTAATGGTGGAGACGATCGCGATAATCGATGCGATACCGATGATCACGCCCAGCATCGTCAGAAAAGACCGCAGTCTGTGGGACCATATTCCCTTAAGCGCAAGTCTTATGTTCTCAGTCATAGAGTTCTCCTATAGTAGCCTCCCTGGTCTTGGCGCCTTCCTTCACGTTCTTGCCGTAAGGGAAAGCGATCCAGTCGCTCTCACTGAGCCCGTCGAGTATCTCATATCCGGTATCGCTGAGCGTCCCGGTCACGATGTACTGTTTCCTGAGCTTGTTGTTCTCATCCCGGACATAGACAAACTTTTTGCTGCCTTCTTCGCGGACAAAAGCTTTCTGCACTGTCAAAGTGCCGCCGCTCTTCCCGCCGTCTCCGGTCGTCTTGTAGGATACTTCCACCCACTCTCCGTTCGAAAGCCCGGCTTCCCGGTCGAGAAGATTAGCCGTAAAGGGGAAATAAGTCTCCGTTCCACCCCCGTCAAACATTCCGGAATTGTCCGGATAGGGGGAAATGCTCTTGATCTCCGCCTCGTAATGCCCGCCGGTCTGCCAGGAAGTGACGGTTACAATATCGCCTTCCTTGAGTGTGCCTAGTTTGCTCTCTTTGATCCCGCTTTTCACGAACAGTCCTTCCGAGCCCGCCACCGCAATAAAAGCGCTTCCGTCCGTAGGCGGCGACTTCGGATCACCGGCCGTCTTGACAACGCCGTTCATGTTGGCAGTGACTACGCCCTGATCCAGAGCTTTCCGGGCTTTCTCGATCTTGATATCGGACTCCCTCAGATTCAGTTCAAGGTCCCTGAGTTTGTCCTTGGCTTCGCGCCTGGCCTTCGCCAGTTCATCGCTGGTATAGTAAGTGTCAGAGGACAGGAGTTTGCTGCCGCCTTTTCCGGAAGATGTATCGGATGCCGTAGAAGGTTCCGCCGCTCCCGCGCCGCTGCTCTCCTGCTTCGCCGCATCAGTTTCAGGCTCCTGGATGACCTCTTCAGGTTCCTCTTTGTTTTCTTCCGGTTCCTCAGGTTCCACAGCCGGCTTTTCCGGTTCCGCCGGGATGTCATCAGACCCGCTTGGAGTCCCCTGTGATCCTGAATCTCCGGGATCATTCTCTGAACCTTCTTCTGTTACCGCGCTGTCCCCGCTGTCTGAACTGCCGGAAGTTCCCGGATTCTCTCCTGTACCGGTACCGGTTACGCTTCCGTCCGCAGGCTGAGTCTGACTCTGCTCGGCTTTGTCCAGCAGGGCCTTGATCTCTTCCCCTCTCTCCTCCAGCAGCACCTTGAGCTGCTCTTCGCTGAGCATGTCAAAAAAGTGACGCAGGCTCTCCGGATCCAGCTCTTTCGTCTGCTCCTCAGACAGTCCGCCAAAGAGGACCGCGAGGCTTTCAGGGTCAAGCTTCTCAATCTGCTCTTTCGTGAGCCCGGACATCATCGTCGATATGACGGCCGGATCGATCTCCCTGATCTGTTCCGGTTTAAGATTCTGCGCAAGAGCCGTGAACATGAAAGAGAGGGTCTTATCATCCAGCAGGGCCGCCGCTGCCGCGAACTCCGCGGCAAAATCCGTCTGTTCTTCTTTGCCCAGTTCATTGAGCATCGCCGCGAAAAGCGCTCCCCGTTCCTGCAGGTCCTCTTCTTTCTCAGTCAGGACCATGAGCTTGTCCAACATGGCAGCGAGCCATGCGCCGCGCTCATTTTCCGGCACATCTGCAAGGATCTTCCGCAGGAGGACCGCCATCTGCTCCGGATCGTTCATCGCGGCGTATGTGGTCTTACCTGTTCTGAGATCGACCTCGATATCATAGCCGGGATCCAGCAGCATGATGTCCTGGATCCACGCTTTCTGTAGTTTCTGAGCGCCGTCCATGACGGCCAGTTCTATGTACAGCTGCTTGAATTTCAGTTTTTCCGCTGTTTTCTGCCATTTCTTTATAAAATCCTTAGTCATGATCACGGAGTCCCCTTTGCACAGAAAAACATAGGGGGCAAATTCCGTTCCAAGGACCTCATATTCCGAGCCCTCGCTGACAGGTTTGGCGTCAGCCTTGAGAACTTTTTCATGAACTGCGGCCTTTGCGAGCACTTCCGCCGGATCCGCCTCGATAAAATCTCCGATCAGACCGAAATCATCCCCATCTGAAACTGCGGAAGTGTTCTCCAGAGTCTTGATATTCTCTTTGGCGACCTCGATGTCCAGCTCAATTTTTTCGCGCCTGACCTCTTCCTTCTCCAGACTAAGACGCGTGCTCTCTGTATCATAGCGCAGCAGAACGTCGCCCTTGCGGACGGCCTGTCCCTCCTGCACCGCGACCTCCTGCACTTTCTCCGTATCCGAGAGATAGATAGTCTGCTCCGCTTCCGTGGTGATCCTGCCGCTTACACTGTTCTCCCAGTCCAGATAATTTCCGTAATTGAGATCCGACACAGGGATCACCGCTACGGCGGACGCAGTGGTGGCGCGTACGGCTGCGGCAATACCCGCGACTGTCACGGCCAAGAGCACCACAGCGGCCAGTGCTGCTGTTATTCTCTTTTTGCTGCCCTGTAACTTATCCGTCATTTCTCAGTTTTCCTCCAAACGGCCAAGTACGCCGTCTTTGATCTCTACTCTGTTTGCCGCCCGCATAGCGATCCCGCTGTCGTGGGTGATCATCAGGACTGTGACTCCTTCGGCGTTCAGTTCTTCAAAGAGGTCCATGACCTGAGCCCCGGAACGGGAGTCCAGTGCTCCCGTCGGCTCGTCCGCGAGGACGATCCTGGGGTTGTTGACCAGCGCCCTTGCGATGGCGACCCTCTGCTTCTGTCCGCCGGAAAGCTGATTGGGCATAAAATCCATTCTGTCAGCCAACCCCACCCGGTTCAGAGCTTCCTCTGCTCTCTCTTTTCTGAGTTTTCTCGGGATATTGGCGTAAGTCAGAGGGAGCTCCACGTTCTCCAGCGCGGTCTGTCCGCCCAGCAGCTGGAAATTCTGGAAAACAAAGCCGATCTTCTCAAGGCGCAGGTCCGCCAGCTCGTTGCGGGACAGACTTCCCACTTCCCTTCCGTCGATCAGAAGGCTCCCGCTGGTGGCCTTATCCAGGCATCCGATCAGATTCATCAGCGTCGATTTTCCGGAGCCCGAAGGCCCTATGACCGCCGTGTAATCTCCCTCATTCATCACGAAATTTATGTCCTTCAGCACAGGAATCTCTATTTTGCCCTGATAATAGTTCTTATAGATATTTCTGCACTCTACGATCTTCTTCATCCCTGACCTCCGACTGCTTCGGAAGGCACTGCTCCCACGGCCCCGGAAGGCTCTGCTTCCATACCTCCGGAAGGCTCTGTCTCCATACCTTCGGAAGGCTCTGTCTCCACGCTTTCGGTCTCCTCGGGCTTCTCGCTCATAGGCGCGGTTCTCATTCCCGGGGTGAGTGTTCCGTCCGGAATGCAGATGGAATCTTCCATTGAAAGTCCTTCCGAGATCTTCACCTTGCCGAGTTCTTCTCTTATCTCGGAGATCGTGACTTCCTGCTTCTGCAGTCTTCCTTTCACATCTTTCCACACAAAGGGATGCTCAGGATCCGTCTGGTCCACCATATAGGCGGCCAGCCAGATGCCTTCGCCTGTGTTCTCTTCTCCCTGCTCAAGGTCAGGCTCTATGTACACATGCTGTCCCATGATCAGGCCGTCGCTGTTCTCCAGGTCCACGTAAAAAGGATACTTGGAACTTTTGCTCTCGGAATTTCCCATTCCAAAGCCTGTATTATCACTTTGCAGCGCGTTCTCCGTATCGATCTTAGTGATCTTTCCCTTCCACACCCTGTCATTGACTCTCGAGTGCACAAGGACAGGCGCGTCGATATAAAGGTCGCCTATGTTCTGCTCGTTGACAGTTCCTTTCACCCTGAAAGTTCCTACTTTCATGACAGTAATAAAACTGTTGTCTCCGGATCCCGATGAAGAAGATCCGCCCTGATTGATGCTCTTGACGACTCCGGTAATGCCGCTCTTAACTTCCGCGTTCTCAATATTGCTCTCCAGCTTCCCGATCTCCGCTTCCTTCATCTGAATATCCAGATCCTTGTCCTTGAGCGTGAGATTCTGTTCCTTGATCTGTACCGTATAATCGGCCTGCTCGGAAGAAGAAGCGCTCTTCTTCTCCTTCTCCAGCTGCGCGATCGTCTCCACCGTGCTGTCGTATTCATTGTGAAGACGCTCGAGATCGATCCTGGCCTGCTGAAGGTCCTCTTCATATTTCGTTGTGCTGTAAACAAAGAGCGCCTGGCCCTCTTCAACCTCATCGCCCTCTGATACGTAGATCTCCTCAACCTCCGCGTCGGCGTTCTTATTCACCGACCAGGTCCCCTGGGGTTCAATGATACCGGCAAATCGGTTGACCATACCCAGAGACGCGTTCTGGCCGGTCAGGTTGGCCACAGTTTCAACGTAAGCTGTACCTCCGTCTGTCCCGCCGGCTCCTGCCTGCCTGAAGATAAACACTGCCGCCGCGATCACGACAACTGCGGCTGCCGCGATCCATATTTTATACTTCCGGATAAATTCCATCATAGTTGTGTTCTCCGTTGTCGAAAGAATTCGGTTCTCTCTATAGTTATACTCCGTTGCCGCCCGAAATCCATAACAAATTTTCCGGCTTATCACTATACCTTTGACGCAAAGAAGGGAGCCAGCCCCGTCAAAACGCCTTTGCGCCGCCGGAACATGGCTCCCGTTAAAGCTTCATTTATTCTTCCACAATTCTGATGGTGTCGATCACCTGGTCCTCATAAGGCCTGTTGTTCCATCTGCTGGCGGGAACTCCCGCGATCTTGTCGACGACTTCGATGCCTTTGACTACCTTGCCAAATGCTGCATACTGACCGTCAAGATAAGATGCGTCCTTGTGCATGATGAAGAACTGGCTTCCCGCACTGTTGGGATCCTGTGCCCTTGCCATACTGATCACGCCCCTCTTATGAGCGATCGGATTGTTCCAGCCGTTTGCCGCGAACTCTCCTTTGATGTGCCAGCCGGGCCCTCCCATTCCGGTCCCTTCCGGATCACCGCCCTGGATCATGAATCCGGGGATGACCCTGTGGAAGATCAGTCCGTCATAGAACTTGTCCTTCACCAGTTTCTCAAAGTTCTCCACTGTGACGGGCGCCGCTTTTTTGTCAAGTTCGAGGTCGATCACGCCGCCGTCTTTCATAGTTATACGAATCATATTGATAAGTTTCCTTTCATCGCCGGGCTTCCCCGGTCAAAATACAGCTGTACCCGGATCTTCTCAATTTCCGAGTTTAACCATCACGGCGCGCTTATCGAGTTCCGCGTGCCTTTTCACTGCGGTCATGCGGGAATAGTGTACCGCGCCTTCGGGCAGCATTGGGTCATTGAAAACAAGCTCGTTGACATCGCTGCCGATCAGGAGCATGCACTGCGCCCCCTCGATCCACTGAATCGTTTTTCCATCCTTTTTACAAACCCAGCTGTAGCCGGGGTGGGTGGGCTTCATGTTCGTACTCGCCCAATAGATCACCGGGACGCCTTTACCTATTCCTTCTGTCAGGAGTTCATCGGTGGATTTGCCGGTGGCATCCTCCGCCCTGTAGGGAACTCCCTTCTGCAGGAAGCAGTCATTTATCGCCTTGATCAGAACGCCCGGGTAGCAGCCGAATGCATTCTTCTCATAAGGGCTTCCGGCGAATTTCTCCTCCGGATCACATCCTATGAGCTTGCCCTCCCTGCGGCTCATCTGCCCCTGGGGCAGGAAGAAATCCACGAACTCATTCACCGTGATCCTGATCCCCAGATACCTCAGAAGCATCACGGCGCACAGGCACTCATCGCCGGCCGGCCATTCATCTGTCTGTTCGATATGCGGAACTTTTAATACGGTTCCCACAACTGCCTCCTTTGAACCATCTGTCTTCTACCAGTTGCTGCTCTGTGCATGCCTCTCATAAAAAGCATTGATCTTGTCATAGGTGTCGTCGTCGATCACGTGCTCGATCCGGCAGGCTTCTTCCTCTGCTGTCCCGGGCTCCACGCCGATCGCGATCAGGCATTTCTCCAAAAGCTTGTGCCTGGAATAGATCCTCCGGGCAACCTCTTCTCCCTTGGGAGTTAATGTAATGTACCCGTTCAGGTCCATCTCGACCATGCCTTCTGACTTTAGTTTCTTCATCGCAATACTGATGCTCGGTTTGGAAAAGTTCATCTTATTGACAATGTCAATTGACCTGACATTTCCATTCTTCTCGCGCAGTATCAGGATCGTCTCAAGATAGTCTTCAGACGACTCATGGCTTTTCTTCATATTCTTAATACCTCATTCAAAACCTTGAAGAATTATAATGAAAACTCAAAGATCAACGCGCCGTATGCCGGGAGATCAAATTCAATATACTGGTCTCTTCTGTCGCACTCGCCCTTCTGCGCCTTGAGGACTTCAGGAACACTTGTCTCGCCCGCGCCGCCGAATACCAGCTCCGTGCTGTTGAGCAGAAGCTTGTACTGTTTGCGTCCCGGAACGCCGACTCTGTAGCCTTCCCTCTTCATGGGCGTCATGTTCAGGACGAACAGGAGAGCCTTCTTCTGGGAAGGGCACTTGCGGAAGAAGGAATAGATGCTTCTGTCCGCGTCATCCGCGTTGATCCACTCAAATCCGGACCAGTCGTCGTCGATCTCATACAGGCACTTGTGGCTTCTGTAGATCTCCAGAAGTCTCTGCATATAGTACTTCATGCCGATGTTGAGATAGTTGTCGTCCTTGCCCTCTTCAAGTCTCCACCACTCAAGCTCTGTGGCTTCATTCCACTCATGCTCCTGGCCGAATTCCTGACCCATGAACAGCAATTTTTTGCCTTCGTGGCCGAACATGAAAGTATAACCCACACGGAGGTTGGCATACTTATCCACCTTGTAGCCGGGCATCTTGTTGACCATGGAGCACTTCAGGTGTACTACCTCGTCGTGGGACAGAGGCAGAATATACTTCTCGGCGCTGTTGTAGCTCATCGCGAAGGTGAGTCCGTTGTGGTCGCCTTTTCTCATGATCGGATCCAGCTTCATATATTCGCAGAAATCGTGCATCCAGCCCATGTTCCACTTGAAGGAGAAACCAAGGCCGCCGTCCTCGGGTTTCGCCGTGATCTTCGGCCATGCAGTGGACTCCTCGGCGATCGTAAGGAAGCCGGGATATGCGCCGTGGATCTCGGAATTGAGATGCTTGAAGAACTCGATCGCGTCGAGGTTCTCATTTCCGCCGTACTTGTTGGCAAGCCACTGGCCTTCCTTCTTGCCGTAGTCAAGATACAGCATGGAAGCGACAGCATCCACGCGGATTCCGTCGATATGGTACTCGTTGATCCAGTAGTTGACATTGGCGATCAGGAAGTTGGAGACCTCTTTCTTCGCCAGGTTGAAGATCCTGGTGCCCCAGTCAGGATGCTGTCCGCGGCGCGGATCGGGATCTTCGTAGATGCAGGTGCCGTCGAATTCCGCAAGGCCGAACGCGTCGGGGCAGAAGTGCGCGGGCACCCAGTCAAGGATGACGCCGATATTGTTCTTGTGCAGCGTGTCTACCAGGTACATGAAATCCTTGGGATGGCCGTATCTGGATGTGGGAGCATAGTAACCTGTCACCTGATATCCCCAAGATCCGTCGAAGGGATGCTCGGAAATGCCCATGAGCTCCACGTGCGTGAACTTCATGACCTTGAGATACTCAGCGAGGCGGTCAGCAAACTCTCTGTAATTGTAGAAGCCGTCCGCGCTTCCGTCGGGATGCTTCATCCAGGAACCGATATGGCACTCATAGACTGCCAGAGGCTCGCGGTTGGGATCCTTGCCCGCACGGGCCTTCATCCAGCGCGCGTCGCCCCACTTGTAACCGGAAATATCAACAGTACGGGACGCTGTGCCGGGGCGCAGCTCCGCCCAGTTTGCGTAAGGATCAGCTTTATATTTCTTGGAACCATCCTGCGTTGTGATGCAGTATTTGTAGAGTTCGCCTTCACCGAGTCCGGGAATGAACAGAGTCCAGATTCCGCCTGCATTGTACTTCGTCATCGGATGCGCATCTTCGCTCCATCCGTTGAAAGTTCCGATCACGTGGACTGCCTTGGCATTAGGCGCCCAGACCGCGAAGAAGATTCCCTTCTCTCCGTTCTCTTCGGACGGATGAGAACCCAGTTTCTTATAGATCTGGTAATGTGTGCCGTTTCCGAACCAGTAGGCGTCATCATTGGAGATGTACACTTTCTTGTCCTCAGGCTTTGCCAAGGCCTTCTTTACTGCCTTGGGAGCAGCCTTTGCTGCCGCTGTCTTCTTAGCGGGTGCCGCGCTGCTCTTCTTGGTTGTAGCTGTTTTCTTCACTGCCATCTTACCGTACCTCCTGATACTTGTTGCTGCAGACGCCTTCGGCGGGAAACCCGCGTCCGGACCGGCTGCTGGTGCTGCGGTGTCCGGAACCCTTTATCCCCTTGCCCGGTCCTGCGCATTGTTTATATATCTCAATAATGAAGGAAATCCTTATCCCTCAGAATAATTCTCTGTGCCCCTCCCTTTCTTCGGGAGAAAGAATCCACAAGGCTCGAGATCGTCTTGCGGCTCGCGTAGTAAAGCGCTTCGTCCACGATATCCCTGATATCCTCCAGAGTGACTGTGTGATCGACGGTCTGCATGGACATGATCCTGCTCTGAAGAGCCCCCATCCCGTACTCATCGATCTCGCACTGGAGCTTTCCCGCGTACTCTCTGGCATATCCCAGAAGTGTATCCACACTCAGGGCCGCTATATCAACCCTGGCCGGGAACATCTCTTTCATCCTCGGGTGATCGTTCAGGAACGCGTCCATGACGCCCTTTCTGTCGATCATGATGATCAAAATACTGCGCTCCGGCACGGCAAGCATCTCGCAGAGGGCTGCCGCTCCCTCTTCGCTCATCATGGAGGCCTTCTCTATGATCAGAGCGCCGAAGGGCATTCTCGGGATCACGCGAAGGACGTTCTCCCTGGTGATATATCTGCCTTCCGATTTCGCGATCTGGCCGACGAAATTGGGATTCTTCTGCCGGTATCTCAGCACCAGCTCCCTGGCGAGGCTGAGCGTTCCGGCCCCTTCGTCGCCTGTGATCACGACATTGCCTGTCCCGCCTTCAAGAAAGATCCTGTCGAGCGCGTCCGTGAGCTGCCGGATGGAATCTTCGGAGTGAAGATACATCTGGCCCTTGCCGCTCTTTCCATCTGTTCTGGTCAGCGTCATCTGCTCCACGGCAAATTCCTTCGGGAATGCTCCTCCGCCTTCCGTCACGAACAGGCTCGTATCATAGCCGGCGTTCTCTTCGTCGTTGTCTCTGATCGTAAGCGCCTTGTGCACTTCGCCCGGATCCCAGGATTTGGTCGAGCTGTTATTCTCGCGGTTCGCGCCGCCCCGGACTGTCTGCATATTCACGGGCTTCTGCGGCGGGCTGTCATCCTCAAGCCCATTGTATTCGTAGAAGTCCCTCTTCACCTTCTCCCACTCATTCATGATCTCTTCGAGATTGAGCTGTCCGGTGATCTGTTTCTCCGGCTTAGGGTCTTCCTGTATGACCATCGCGTACTGTCCGTCAGTCTCCTGGCGCAGGTAAGGGTCATAGTTTTCCAGGTTCCTGAGTCCCCTGGCGATCGTCTCCTGCATCCTCTCCTGCGAAAATATAGATTCTTCCACAGAACTGACTTGGAAGGAGCGATCCTCAAACACCGCGTGATCCGATGCAGGTGCCGGCGCCGCGTTCCTGTCCGATTTCTTCGGTCTGCCCGTGTCGCGCTCCGCCTGCCTGTTCTCACTCTCCCGGCTTTTCTTCGCCGGTTTCTTCTTCAGTTCCCCGGGGCTGATCCTGTAATCCTCATATTCCCAGGGGATCTCCGCGACTTCCGGTTCCCGGTTGAGCGCGGGGATCATTTCCTCTTTCTCTGCGGCTTCTTCAGGACCTTCCTGCGCCTGCCCGGCTGCAGCTTCTTCCTTCTGTTCCGTTCCTTCTGAGGCAGAGCTGCTCGATTCCTCGCCGGCAGAGCCGCTTAGTTTCTCGCCTGCAGCATTGTATTGCCCCTCTCCGGCGGCGCTGTTCTCAGCGTCCGCGTCAGGACTTCCGGAACCCTCCGGTATACTGACAGTCCCGCTTTCCAATGCACTGACACTTTCTCCGCTGCTCTCCTCCTCTTCTTCCCCGTTCATCTTTCTGAAAAGGGCTTTCTGCTTCACCGTCAGTTCCGTGAAGGAGGCTTTCAGTTCCAGAGCCTTGTACACATATTTGCCATATCCGAAAAAGGCAACGATCTCATCACATTGGGAAGCGCAGAGAGTCCTCTCTCCGGCTTCCAGATACAGCTTCGCAAGCTCAAAGGCCCACTTGTCCCGGTAGTCATGCCTGGCCAGATCCTCCAGGACGGCGATCCTCTCGTTTACACTGACATTCTGCGCCTTGTACAGTTTGTACTGAAGCACATAGCGGTCCGCGTCTCTCGGCGCCACATTGATATACTCGTTGTAGAGCTGCAGCGCCCTCACATAATTTCCGAGTTTGAGTTCAAGCTCACAGAGAGAAAAAATGATCTGCCTTCCGTACGGACTCTTGGCGTAAGCCAGTTCCAGTACCCGCTTGCTGTCATGATATCTTCGGTTTACTTTATAAACGTCGCTGATCCTGCAGAGTGTCCTTACATTCTTCACTCTGCGCCAGTCCACCGAGTCGGCGATTTCCGCCGCCTCCTTGAATCGACGCTTGGAGATCAGCGAATCGATCTCGCTGATCGTAACTTTCAGTTCATATTTATCCAACTTTAGACCTCGGCTGTTACTCGTCACAATTTACTACAAACCGGTCCTCACCTGTGCAAAAACAGGGCAAATTCACTAATTTCAGTTTATCATACGCCTATAGCAATGTCAAAAACCAATGGCTGTCCTGCCGCTTCAATTGCCCTGTTCCTGTGCCTTCAGATCCGGATCCAGCTTAAGGGAAAGCTGCGCGAACTGCTCCAGAGAAAGAGCCTCCCCCCTCACAGTTGCAGGCAGCCCCATCTCTTCCAGTGCCTCCGTCACTTCTTCCCTGGTATATTGTTTCCCGCCGACACAATAGCCGTGGGAAATCGCGTTGGCGAGCGTCTTGCGGCGCTGGTTGAAAGCCGCCCTGATCAGGCCGAACATGACCTTCTCACTGCATTCCACCGGCGGCTCCTCATAGGCCTTTAGGCACAGGACGCTGCTGTCCACACCCGGCCTCGGAATAAAGCAGGACGGGCTCACCGTCATCACCGCTTCAGGCTCGGCATAATACTGGACCGCAAGGGACAGAGCTCCGTACTCTTTGCTCCCCGGACCTGAGCGGATCCTGTCCGCCACTTCTTTCTGGACCATTACCGTGATGCTCCTGAACACATTTTTCTGCTCCAGCAGCTGCATCAGGATCGGTGTGGTCACATAATAGGGAAGATTGGCCACTACCTTGAGCGGCTTTCCCTCATTATACTCATTGCAAATTCCCCGCAGGTCGGTTTTCAGAATATCCTGCCACAATATTTTGACATTATCGCAGTCCTCCAGAGTCTCCGCCAGCACCGGCCGCAGGCTCTCGTCGATCTCGACGCAGACCACCCGTCCCGCCGCCTCCGACAAAAGCTGCGTCATGCTGCCGATCCCGGGCCCGATCTCCAGCACACAGTCGTCCTTCGTGATCTGCGCGGCGTCAATGATCCCTCTGATCACATTCGCGTCGATCAGGAAGTTCTGCCCGTACTTCTTGCGGGCCCTGATCCCGTATTTCTCCAAAATATACCGGGTAGCGCCCGGTGTCGCCAATACTTCTCTCATGTATTCCTCTTTCTTTATAAGCGGTACATCGTCACAGCGTTCTGCTCCGTAACCCGGATCACTTCTTCTTCCGGAATGCCCTTTATCTCCGCAAGCTTTTTGACAACATGGGGAAGATAAAGCGAGGAATTCCTCTTTCCTCTGAAAGGCACCGGCGCCAGATACGGGCAGTCCGTCTCCAGGATCAGGCGCTCCAGCGGAATCTCTCGAGCGACCTCAACAAGCTTCCTGGCATTTTTAAAAGTAAGGACTCCCCCGATACCGATATAGAATCCCATCTTAACGAATTCCCTTGCCATCTCCACGCTGTAAGAAAAACAGTGTACCACACCTCCTGTCTTCTCCGCATTATTTTCCTTCATGATCCTCATTGTATCCGCCGCCGCTTCCCTCGAGTGAACGACGATCGGAAGATCCACCTCTCCGGCCAGCTGAATCTGTCTGGCAAACCAATGCTTCTGGATCTCTCTGTCAGGCTCCGGCCAATAATAATCCAGCCCGATCTCTCCGACGGCTACGGCTTTCTCATCACTAAGTTTTCCCCTGATCTCCTCCAGCAGCTCCTCCGTCATCTCCGCGCAGTGCTCCGGATGAATTCCGAGCGCGCAGTATACATGAGGAAAACGATGCGCCAGGTCAAGGCATTCATCTATGCTCCGGGGAGACGCGGCTATATTCACCACGCGCCCGATGCCCGCCTCAGGAAGCCCCGCAAGCAGCTCCTCCCTGTCACTGTCAAACGCCTCATCGTCATAATGTGCATGTGTATCAAATATCATCTCTGTCCTCTTTTGCAAAAAATAATAAAAAAGTCTTGCATTTCCAAAACTCTTCCCCTATAATAACACTTGCGTCACGGATAAGAAAACAATTTCGTCGCACAAATACAATATGCGCTTCTAGCTCAGCTGGTAGAGCACCTGACTCTTAATCAGGGTGTCCAGGGTTCGAGTCCCTGGAGGCGCACGCAAGAGACTGTTGCACTTACTGATCTGTTCAGTAACTGCGGCAGTTTTTTATTGCCAAAATATTGCCGGCAGCCTGCATGTCAGTACAGCAGGATTTCCATTTCCGACGCTTCAAAATAGTCGTCCTTCCACATATATTAAGAATTTATTACAAATTGTGAATATATTATTTGCATATTCGTCATTTATTCGTTATAATCAACGTAAAAATGGTTAATAATTTGTGGAAGGAGTTCCCTTATGAAACGCAAACTGGCTTTACTTTTGGCAGGCTGCTTAGCAATTTCTCCCGCGGCTGCAGGTCTTTATCCCGTTCAGGCTTTTGCCGCTGAAGCAGGCGTTGAATCGAAACCCGGCGAACAGGTTTCGGTCAGCGTATCGGTCAGCGACGAGAATGGGACCATCCTCACCGAAAAAACTGCTAGGGAAGCAAATGCCGAACAGTACAGCATGACCGTCGGAGATACCCGGCAGCTCACCGCTGTTATGGAGCAGGGCGATGGCTTCCCCGCTCTTTCGACCTGGAGCAGTGAAACTCCCGAGATCATCGATATTGATGATGACGGTATTATAACTGCAATATCTGAAGGCAAAGGCCTGATCTCACTGAGCATCTCCTACGACGTCAGTCAGAATCCCGTGGAATTCAAATATGAAATCATCGTTAACGAGGCTGAAGCTGAGGTTTCTGAAGAAACTGCTGTAGTGACAGCCTCAGACGCAGCAACTGATGCAGCAGCAGCTGAAATCGCAGATCCCATCGCAGCTGAAGCGACGACCGGCGAGGCAGCAGCTGAAACCGCAGATCCCACCGCAGCTGAAGCGACGACCGGCGAGGCAGCAGCTGAAACCGCAGATCCCACCGCCGATGAAGCGACGACCGGCGAGGCAGCACCTGAAACCGCAGATCCCACTACTGCTGCCACAGACACAACAACAGCAACGAGCGAAACAACAGCTACCGACGCAACAGCTGCTGCCGCAGCAGCAGCACCTGACGCAGCAACAGCCGAAATCGCAGATCCCACCGTCGCAGCTACAGCCGCAGTCGCATCCGAAGATCCCACAGAGACAGCAACCGCTTCCATTGCGATGAACTCCGCTGTACAGACCGGAAACGCCTCTTCACTAGTCGACCCTGCCGAGGGCGAACCCACTGTCATAACACCTCACTGGGAAGGCAGCACATCGAACTGGAGTTATATCACCGTCGACGGCACCAAGGCCACCGGTAAGGTAGAAATCGACGGGCAGACCTATATTTTCACTCCCGAGGGACTCATGAAGACCGGATGGGCCAAATACGGAGATTACTGGTACTATCTGGAGAAAAACGGCCGTATGGTTAAAGGCTGGCTCAAGTTAAATGATGCCTGGTATTACCTTAATGATGACGGATCCATGAAGACCGGCCGGCTTGATCTTAACGGCACTTCCTACATTTTTGACGAATCCGGCAAAATGCGGACCGGCTGGACCAAATTCGACGGCAAATGGTATTATCTGGGCCTCGGCGGTTCAATGCTGAAGAGCTGGCAGTATATCGACAAAAAATGGTATTACCTTACAAGCGACGGCTCCATGAAGACCGGCTGGCTTGATCTCGGCGATACCACTTACATCTTTGACAATTCCGGTAAAATGCAGACCGGCTGGGCCAAATATGACGGCAAGTGGTATTTGCTGGGCGCAGGCGGTTCAATGCTGAAGGGCTGGCAGTATACCGGCAAAAAATGGTATTACCTTAATGATGACGGCTCCATGAAGATCGGTTGGTTCAAGGCAGACGGCTATTGGTACTACCTCGAAGCATCCGGCGCTATGGTGACCGGCTGGCTTGAATCAGGAGGTACTTGGTATTACTTCGACGGCTCCGGTGTAATGAAGACGGGCTGGGTCAAAACAGATGGTCACTGGTACTACCTGAGCATATCCGGCGCCATGATGACCGGCTGGCAGAAACTAAGCGGGCGCTGGTATTACTTCAACCCGGATGGCGACATGAGACACGGTTGGCTCAAGTATAACGGCAGCTGGTATTACCTTGGTGCTGCCGGATACATGAAGACCGGATCCCAGTATATTGATGGCACATGGTATTACTTCAGTGACAGCGGAGCCCTTGCTGTCTCCACTAATTCCTACAGCAACACGCAGGAGTTTATCGAGTGCATCGCGCCTCTGATCATAAAATACGCTCCTCAGTACAACGTCAGAGTCATCAGCCCCATCATTGCTCAGGCAATCCTTGAGAGCGCTTCCGGTGAATCGAGCCTCGGCAAAAAATACAACAACTTCTTCGGTCTCAAGTGCGGAACACTTTGGACCGGAAAGAGCGTAAACCTCCTCACCGGCGAGGAATATACACCCGGACATTACACAACGATCTCCGCGAACTTCCGTGTCTTTGACACGATGGAGGAAGGCGTAAAGGGATACTTCGAGTTCCTGTTCAAAAACAGGACCCGCTACAACAACCTGATCGGTGAGACAGATCCCTACGAGTACCTTGTAAAGATCAAGGAAGACGGCTACGCGACTTCCAGCAGGTATGTCCAGAACGTCTACAACGTGATCCTGCGCTACGACCTGACCAGATTTGACCCGTGATTTATAAGGAGTATTGATGATTAAGAAATTCTTCACCTGTTTATCGCTCATACTGATGCTCGCGACAGCCGCACCTGTGCTGTCCCCCGCGCTTCCCGCACAGGCCGCTGCAGATATCACTTCGGACGGCTCAGTCAGGACGGGATGGGTCAGTAAGTCCGGGGACTGGTACTATTTTGACAAAAAAGACGGTCAGATGAAAACCGGCTGGATCAAAGACCAAAACAAATGGTACTATCTCAGTTCCAAGGACGGAAAGATGGTAACAGGATGGCTGGTCCTCAATCCCTCCGGGAACAAATATTACCTCAAAAAGGACGGATCTATGATCCAGGGACCCGCGTGGGCATCGATCGGCGGCGGCAAATATTTCTTTAACGCTAATGGCGAAGTCACGAACGGTTGGGAGTTAAAAAACGAAAAATGGTACTACTACACCACTGACGGCACAATAGTTAAGAGCAGATGGGTCCTCTACAAGAAGCACTACTACTATCTGGGTTCCGACGGAGCCTGCGCGGTGGGCACAGTTAAGATCGACGGCAAAGAGTACAAGTTCGGCAAAAACTGTGAACTGCTCGGCACTATCCCCTCTTCCGTTGCATCCGCGGCCAAAGCGCCGCTGACAACCGAAAAGCTTAAGTCCGGCACCGCGTATGTGGACACGGATCCGGCAAGCTCCGCTTCTTCAGCAAAGACAAAAACTGCTTCCACTGAAGCCAAAGAGGATGCCTCGAAAGCAGCAGCAACTGCTGCCATCACCAAGGTCGTCGGCAAACTCAACGAGACCACGGAATCCAGAAAGCAGTTCGTGATCCAGATCGCTAATTACGTCCGCAAATATGCTCCTCAGTACGGCATAAAGGTTTACAGCCCCATTATCGCGCAGGCGATCCATGAGAGCGGCTGGGGAGAATCTTCTCTCTCTGCCAAGTACCACAACTACTTTGGCCTCAAGTGCGGTACTCTTTGGAAAGGCAAGAGCGTCAATCTCTCAACCAAGGAGGAATACTCCGCCGGAACACTGACTACGATCAGGAGCAATTTCCGCGCCTATGACAGCATGGAAGAAGGCGTCAAGGGATACTTTGAATTCATACAGCTCCAGCGCTATGCCAACCTCAAGGGCGTCACAAGTCCCAGGCAGTACCTGCAGAACATCAAAAATGACGGATACTGCACAGGCAGCCAGTACGTCGACCACACAATGGCGATCATTAATCTTTATAACCTGACACAATTCGACAATTGATGCTGCTATGATAATGGTATTCCCGATCACCCAGATATTGGAGATTACAGAAGTTGGCTAACGATACTGAATTTACCCGGGAAGATATCAAATACATGAAGGCGGCCCTGAAACAGGCCGAAAAGGCACTCGCCATTGGCGAAGTGCCTATCGGCGCCGTGATCGTGGAAAACGGCCGCATCATCGGGCGCGGCTACAACCGCCGCAACACTGACCACACTACTCTGGCCCACGCCGAGATCACCGCGATCCGTAAGGCCAACAAAAAGGTCGGTGACTGGCGGCTGGAGGGCTGCACGCTCTATGTCACGCTGGAACCCTGCCAGATGTGCGCAGGCGCGCTTGTCCAGTCCAGGATCGACAGAGTCGTGATCGGAGCCCCAAGTTTCAAATCCGGCTGCGGCGGGACACTTCTCAACATCCTGCAAAACAGCGAATTCAACCACCAGGTCGCTGTGGATACGGGACTTATGCAGGAGGAATGCACGCAGATCCTGCAGCGCTTCTTTAAGGAGCTGCGTATTCGAAATAAGATGAGGAAAAAGGCTGACGGAGGAAATCCATCTTTTGATTGACTTTGCCGGCTGAATCTACTATATTTACACATATGGGCGCGACAGCGCCCCTTAATTTAGCCGTCCTGCTCTTCGGGGCGGAGCCTTAACAGCTGCCTGCCGCTTGCTGTGATGAAGTTTGGGTCTTACGCAATGATTCCCCGTGAACCGTGTCAGATTGGGAACAAAGCAGCACTAAGCGGGCCCTATCATGTGCCGTGAGGGTGCCTGGCGGAGCAGTAAGAGCAGTAACGGGTTAAGGTTCCGCCGCGGAGAGCATTTTTTATCGAAGCCGTCTTGTGATCATGGCTGTTTTGAATTCAGAAAGGTTCGATATGAGTTTAAACAATATCATGGATATGACTGACTGTACGCTCTGTCCCAGAAGCTGCAGAGCGAACCGCGCCGAAGGCGAAGTGGGCTATTGCAAGGAAGACGCGGAGCTGTATGCCGCGAGGGCCGCTCTGTATTTTGACGAGGAGCCTGTGATCTCGGGACACCATGGCAGCGGCGCCGTATTCTTCTCAGGCTGCAACATGGGCTGCATCTACTGCCAGAACTATGCCATAGCCAAGGCAATGTCGGGAATGAAGATCGAGCCTGAAAGGCTTTCTGAAATCTTTCTGGAACTGCAGGACCAGAACGCCGAGAACATCAACCTGGTCACGCCCTCCCACTATCTCTACCTGATCATTCCCGCTATCGAAAAAGCGAAACGACAGGGTCTCTCGATCCCTGTCGTCTATAATACCGGCACTTACGAGCGTGTAGAGGCCATCAAGGCTCTGGAGGGCCTTGTGGACATCTGGATGCCCGATTTTAAGTATATCTCTCCCAGGATCTCCCTGGCCTACTCTCACACTCCGGACTATTTCCAGTACGCCTCCAAGGCTCTGGCCGAAATGGTCCGTCAGTGTCCCGAGCCGCTTTTCGCGGACGGAACCTCCTCCATCGACGCTGAGGACGACGCTGACGATCCTGTTATGGTTCGCGGCGTCATTGTAAGGCACCTTGCCCTCCCGGGCTGCGCCGAGGATTCCAGAGACATTCTGGATTATCTCCACTCCACTTACGGAGACAGCATTTTCATCAGCCTGATGAACCAGTATACGCCCATGCCTCAGGTCTACGGCGATCCCAACCTGGGACGCAAGCTGACGGCTGAGGAGTATGACGAACTGGTGAACTACGCGATCTCCATCGGCGTCACAAACGGTTTCATCCAGGACGGTGAGACCGCTTCCCAGAGCTATATTCCCGCCTTCGACGGGACAGGCCTGTCCGGGAACAGAGACCGCCGCTGAGGACACCTTCAGCGGGCGGCTTATTTCCTGCGCCTCTCCAGTTCTTTCATGTAAGCGTTTACCATCAGGGCGATCTTGAGCGTCATAGCGTCCTCAAAGGTCCTGATATCAAGCCCTGTACTCTTCTGCAGCTTCTCAATACGATATACCAGCGTGTTTCTGTGGACAAAGAGCTGGCGCGCCGTCTCCGACACATTGAGGTTATTCTCGAAGAAGGTGTTGATGGTCGTCAAGATCTCCTGGTCGAACTCCGTCATCTCTCCCGTCTCAAAGATCTCCTGGATGAACATCCTGCACAGGCTCGGCGGCAGCTGATAGATGAGGCGCCCGATCCCGAGTTCGTTGTATGAGATCACTCTCTTTCCCGCGTAGAAGATCCTGCCCACATCCATGGCCATCCTTGCCTCTTTGTAAGAGCGGGACAGATCCTTGAGTTCCCCGACGATCGTGCCGTAAGATCCGCACGCGTTGACCATTGCTTCCATATTCAGCATATCAAGCGCCGTCATTGCGGCTTCTTCGATCTCTTTATACCCCTCATTTTCATCGAGGGCCTTGATGAGGATCACACTGTTCTCATCCACTTCCGTCAGATAATCGCCGTTCTGCACGGTGAACAGCCCCGAGAGCATCTCCGAGGCGATCTGCTCCGACTCCGCATTGATCTCAAAAAGAATGATCGCTCTGCGCACGTTCCCCGCGATATGCAGCTTCTTGGAGCGGTTATGGATATCCACGAGCAAAAGATTGTCCAGCAGCAGATTCTGGAAGAAATTGTTGCGGTCAAACTTCTCCTTATATGCGACGATCAGGTTCTCGATCTCGCTTGCCGCTATTTTGGCGACCATAAACGTGTGCTCCGCGGTACCCTGCGCCGTCAGCACGAACTGCAGCTCGTCATCGTCCATCACCTTGAGATAATAGCTGTTCCCGATGATCTGGCTGTCCGCCGCCGACTGGGCAAACCCCGCCGCCATACTCTTGTCCGGCGACGAAGCGCCCTCTGTCTGGGCTACGACATTGCCGGCAACATCCTGTACGCAGAACTCGATCCTGGTGATAGTCCGCAACTGCTCCAGGCATCCTCTTATGATCTGTGATGAAACCATGTATTTCCTCCTGTATGGACTCCTTATGGGGATCCGCACGCAGCCTTTCGCCGGCAAGCTTTTCCCTATTACACAAAACGGGTGCCGCACTGTTTTTATTAAGTGCGGCACCCTCATGATAACTGATTATTGTGCCCTCAGGCAATGGCAACTATATATTTAGTTGGCAATTGTCAGCTCGGTCTCCTTGTCGAAGACGTGGATCTTCTGGGTATCGAAGGTGTACTTAACTGTATCGCCGGGGCGAACCTTTGTTGTGGGCTCAACTCTTGCTGTGATGTTAGCTGTGCCGAGATCGAAGTACAGGAATACTTCTGCGCCGAGAAGCTCGTAAACGTTGACCTTGGACTCGAACTGATAAGGAACCTTGTCGCCGGCCTTGACTTCGATGATGTTCTCGGGACGGATACCGAAGGTAACCTGCTTGCCGTTGTAGCCGCCGTCGATGACTTTCTTGGCCTTGTCAGCGGGAAGCTCGATGGACTGTCCCTCGACATCCAGGAATGCCTTGCCGCCTTCTACTCTTGCGACTGCATCTACGAAGTTCATCTGAGGAGATCCCATGAAGCCTGCTACGAACAGGTTGCAGGGCTTGTCATAGAGGTTCTGAGGGGAATCGATCTGCTGAACGATACCGTCCTTCATAACGACGATCCTGGAACCAAGGGTCATAGCCTCTGTCTGGTCGTGTGTAACGTAGATGATGGTGGTGCCCAGTCTCTGGTGAAGCTTAGCGATCTCGGTTCTCATCTGAACACGGAGCTTAGCATCCAGGTTGGAAAGAGGCTCGTCCATAAGGAAGACCTTAGGATTACGAACGATAGCACGTCCCATAGCGACACGCTGTCTCTGGCCGCCGGAAAGAGCCTTCGGCTTGCGGTCAAGAAGGTGAGTCAGGTCAAGGATCCTTGCTGCCTCTTTAACAGCCTTGTCGATCTCATCCTTCGGAACCTTGCGGAGCTTAAGACCGAATGCCATGTTATCATAAACGGTCATATGAGGATACA
>DJXS01000080.1:0-22598 GCA_002448395.1 Lachnospiraceae bacterium UBA6998
ACGCGACCCCTCTGGGCGGCTATGTTACAGAGTACACGAATCTTGCTTCCGGCAGATTCCTGATGATTCCATACCTGGTATGGATTGCCATCCTCATCGGCGCTATTTCATGGTTCATCTTCAACATGACCCGCCACGGCAAATACATGTACGCAATCGGTGCTAACCCGCAGGCAGCGGAAGTCGCCGGTGTTCCTGTTAAGCTTACAATGGTCATGATCTATGCTAAGGCAGCTGCTTTCTACGGCCTGGCCGGCTTCATGCTGGGCGCTAAGTCCGGCGGCGCTTCCGTTAACCTTGGTCTTGGTTACGAGATGGAAGCTATCGCAGCATGTACCATCGGCGGCGTCTCCGTTACCGGCGGACGTGGTAAAGTATCATCTGCAGTTATCGGTGTTGCAGTCTTCGAATTCCTGAAAGCAGCACTGCAGTTCCTGGGCGTCAACGCGAACGCACAGTGGATCGCCCTTGGTATCATCATCTACATCGCGATCTCTCTGGATATCAGAAAGTACGTGGCGAAGAAGTAATATTCTTCTTTACGGATGGAATAACCGAATTTACAGGCGGCCGGCTCTTTGGAGCCGGCCGTTTTTTGCTTTTGCGGAAGCTGAAGAGGGCTACTGGTTAGGCTTCGCAAACTTTCCATCCATTTTCGGCTTGCCGTCAATTCCGATGGCGCATCAAAGCCAGCCTGGAACAAACTCTCCATCCATACCAGGCTTGTCGCCATATCCGATGGATTGCGAAAAGCTTCTTTCTATAATTCTCTCCATCCCTTTTTTGGTTCAGCTTAATCCGATGGTGCATTTCACTTTAAATGCCAAAATGGGCTACATCCATATCTCAGTTCAATTAAATTCGATGGTGCATTTCACTTAAAATGCAAAATGGGCTACATCCATATTTCAGTTCAATCAAATCCGATGGTACATTTCAACTAAAATGCCAGAATAGGCACCATCCAATAACAAGTATCGCTTAATCCGATGGAGGGGTTCAGGTATAGTCGCTTAAGCTGCCCCAACAAATTACAACCCCTCTGTGCGGCCCGGCATTGCGGGCGCGCCCGCAAACGTAGTATGATATTTAGTGTTCTATGTTCCGGGAATGAAGAAAAACGGACGAGAGAATGAGCGAAAGAAATAACAAAGAAAAGGGAGAAAACGGATGGCATCAGCAATTTTTGAACATACAGGCGTCTCGATCCTAATCGGGATGGTATCGCTCTATTACGCGTACAGGGTGATGGTACTCAAGGACGTACGGGCAGTAGTAGGAAAGAACAAGCCGGAACCCAAGGACAAAGAGGGATTCTGCAGAGATACCGGGAAGCTTATTATCTTTTTTGCGATCGGGTCCTTCCTGATGGCCGGGCTGGAACTATTTAATGCGACGGTGGCTTTCGTGCAGATGGCCGCATGGGTCGTGATCTCATTTGTGCTCTGGAAAAAGGTGAATGAGAAGTACTATTGAGCTGCACAAGAGGATTTAACATATGAGCATGTACTCAGTGCTTATGGTGGATGACGAGGAAGATGTCGTCCGCGCTATGCAGAAGAAAATTGATTGGGAGAGTATCGGCTTCCGGATCATGGGCTATGCCCACAACGGGATCGAGGCGCTGGACCTTGCGGAGCAGGAGGCGCCGGACGTTGTTCTGACGGACATCAAGATGCCCTATATGGACGGACTGGAGCTGGCACACAATCTCAAGATCATGTATCCGGCTGTGAGGATCCTGATCTTTTCCGGCTTCGATGAATTTGAATATGCCAAAGAAGCGATCCGCCTGGAGGTAGAGGAGTATATCTTAAAGCCTGTGGACGCGGATGAGCTTCGCAGGATCTTCACGAAGATCAAAGAGTCCCTTGACCGGGAGATGGATGAGAAGAGGAATGTGCAGAAGCTCCGGGACTACTATATGGAGAGCCTGCCGCTCCTGCAGGAGAATTTCTATTCCTCACTGGTGGAAGGAAATGTGTCGGAGACGGATTTGCCGAGATTTCTTTCGGACTATCAGATTGAGATGAAGAGTCCCGCCTACACGGCAGTAGTGGTCCATACCAGTACGACGCAGCTTCCGGAGGGGATCAGCGCAGTTCTTTTGACGGAGTCTGTGCGCCGTCTGGCGCAGGAGCATCTGGCGAATAAATGGGATGCCAGACTGTTTCCGCATGAGGGAAATATCGTTTTGCTTGCGCCGTGCAGATCACAGGAGGATGTGATGCGGATCACGGATGAAGCCGAGGCGTTCTGCCGCCTGGCCAGACATGTCAGCCAGGCTGTGGTGACCATCGGGATCGGTAAGATCTGCAGAAATCTGTCAGAGATTCCGGAGTCCTACCGAGGCGCGAGAGAAGCGGTCTCCTACAGGTCGCTGTACGGCGCCGGCAAGGCGATCAATATAGGCGAGATCGCGCCCGGTGAAGAGCGCGCAACGGACAACTCGCAGAAGAAGCTTCTTGCTCTGTTCAAAGCAGTGAAGATGAGTACTCCCGAGACTGTGAGGCGGGAAGCGGACGCTTACGTGCAGGAGATGGTCGGAGGAGGCGTGTCTCTTAGTATGCACAGATTTATGGTAATGGAGCTTGTCAGTTCTCTTTACCGCTTTGCTGTCAGCAACAGGATCGACACGGATCCGATCTTCGGGGAGGATGAGCGGCTCTTTAGAAATGTGACCAACATGGATTCCAAACAGCTTGAGGACTGGCTCTGCAAGGTGTCTCTCATGATGCAGGAGCAGATGCAGAGCAACAGGGCCGACGGCGCGCAGACATTTGTGTCCAAGGCCGTAGATTATGTGCGCGATAATTACAGCGATCAGGAGCTGACGATCGATAAGATCTGCGGAATTCTGGGAGTCAGCGCGGCGTATTTCTCTACTATGTTCAAAAAAGAGACGGGAAAGACTTTTATCGCCTACCTCACGGATTACCGTATGGAGCAGGCTGTGCAGAGGCTGATCGGGCGGGATGAGAAGACCTATGTGATCGCTGCCCAGGTGGGTTATGCGGATCCCGCTTACTTCAGCTATGTGTTTAAGAAGAAGTTCGGCGTCTCGCCGTCCCGCTATCGCACGGAGAGAAAATAGTTTTGGATGTTTTGACATCCAGATGCCGAACGGAGAGATAATAACGTGGAATTTGACAGGGAGAACCCGGAAAAAGTCAATAGCGGATTTTCGAAATGGATCGGACAGACAATGGAAAAGGCAGGCAGGCGGGGAATCCAGTTTACGGTGCTTGTTTCCTTTACGGTCGTCTCGGTCTTTATTATGGTGCTGCTCGGATTTTCCCTGTATCAGCGGTTCACGCTGCGCACCCGGGCAATGATGACAGAGAGCATGGAGCAGCTGATGTCCCAGACAGAGGCTAACTTTGAGGACTACCTGACATCGATGCGCAGAGTCAGCGACGCCATGTATTATGACACCATCAAGGATAAAGACATGGCCTTGGACAGTCTTGACAGCGAAATGTCCCTTCTGTATGAGGCCAATAAGGACAACCTGATCAGTTTTGCCCTGTTTAAGAGGGACGGAAGCCTTGTCTGCGCGGCGCCTGTCTCAACAATGAAAGAAGGAATGGACGTGCGCTGGCAGCCCTGGTTCAAACTGGCGATGGACAGGCCGGAAAACCTTCACTTCTCGACGCCGCATGTGCAGAATATTTTCAACGCTTCATCTTTCCGCTATTACTGGGTCATTTCGCTCAGCCGGATCGTAGAACTGACTTACAGCGGAGTGCCTGTCAGGGGAGTCCTGCTCGTCGACATGAACTACAACACGATCGAGGAGATGATGGACCGAGTCAACGGGAGCAGCTCCTATCAATATTTTTACCTGTGCGACAGCAACGGAGAGCTGATCTATCATCCCAGGATGATCCAGATCGGCGTGGAAAAGTACAAGGAGAACAACCTTGCCGCTTCTGATTACGAAGACGGACTGCACGAAGAGATCTTTGAGGGCGAGCGCCGGATGGTAGTTGTCAAGACGATCAGTTATACGGGATGGAAACTGGTCGGTGTCATTCCTATGAGCGGCTTCAGGCTGGGCACGGTCAGTACGCAGCTTTTCACATTTCTGGTTCTGCTCGTGACGATCCTGGCTCTTCTTCTGATCAACCGCCTTGTGACCAATCGGATCACAAGCCCGATCCTGCGCCTGAACCGCTCTATCCAAAATATGGACGGAGGCCGGGTCGATCCCGACAAGGTGTATATCGGCGGACCTGCGGAAGTAGAAAACCTGGGGCGGAGCATGCAGGGGAGCCTGCGGCAGGTAAATGAACTGATGGATGATGTCGTCCGGGAGCAGGAGGAGCGCCGCAGGACAGAGCTGGACGCTCTGCAGTCGCAGATCAATCCTCACTTCCTTTACAACACTCTCGATTCCATTGTCTGGATGATCGAAGGCGAGAGAAATGCGGACGCTGTGTTTATGGTGACGCAGCTGGCGAGTCTTTTCCGTGTCAGTCTCAGCAAGGGCAGGACGGTGATCAGTATCAAGGATGAGCTCGTTCACGCCCGCAACTATATGAATATTCAGAAGGTTCGCTATAAGGACGCTTTTGAGGTGAGGTGGGATATTCAGGATGAGATCCTGAACTACTGCACGGTGAAACTGATCCTGCAGCCGATCCTGGAGAACGCGATCTACTACGGCGTAGACGCGCTCGGTGACGAAGGAGAGATCGTCGTCAGCGGAAGAAAAGAAGGAGACGATATTTTGATATCTGTGCGGGACAACGGTCTCGGTATGCCGCAGGAGAAAGTTGACCAGATCCTGTCGGATGAAGAACACGAGGAGAGAGCGCACAGACACGGATCGGGAGTGGGACTGATCAATGTGCACAAGAGGATCATGCTCAGATTTGGCCCGGAGTACGGACTCAGGATAGAGAGCGAGCCCGACGAAGGGACAGAGGTTACGATCAGGATTCCCGCGGTTCCCTATACAGAAGAGAACCGCAAGGCCCTGGAGCACGGGAAATGGACAGGGGAGGTGCAGGATGAAAAATAAAAGGCTCTTCCCGGCACTGGTGCTGGCCCTCGTTGCAATGATTCTGGCAGTGATCGGTTTCATGGTCTGGGAGAGCGGAAATACCGCGAATCTGCGGCAGATCCATGTGATCATAGAAAACAGCAATGACAACCGATGGGTTCAGTTTATCGAAGGGATGAAGCAGGCAGCGGAGGATCAGGAAGTCATTCTGACTATCGTTCCCACCGGACACATAGAAACTCTTTCTGAAGAAGAGGCGATCGTCGAGAGAGCGATCGCGAACGGATCGGACGGAGTGATCATCCAGCTCTGTTCGAGTATAGGTGCGGCTAATACGCTGGAGAAACTCAGTGACAGGACAAATATAGAACTGGTGGATGAAAATGCTTATGAGGTCATGAGCAACGTAGTGGGAGTTGTAAGTCCTGACCACAGGGCTATTGGAGAGACGATTGCACAGGAAACCGCGGTATACGCGTCGAAACCTTTGGAAAACTGCGTTATTGGCGTTATTCGGGGCAGTTCCGCCCTGAGCTCCATGGAGCAGAGAATGGAAGGCTTTGAGCAGGCTTTGGAGGGACTCGGCGGTAAAACGGCCTGGGTCCTGGAACATACGGGGGACGCTAAAGTCGTAAAGGAACAGCTCGCTGAGCGTGAGGCACCGGATATTCTGGTGGCATTGGACAACACCGGGCTGGAAGCAGCGGGGGAATATGCCTCATCTCAGGAAAAAGGGATGACAGTGATCGGCACCGGGACCTCCACAAAGTCGATCTATTATCTCGACAGCGGCATCGTACGGAGCCTGGTAGTGCCTGAGGACTATATGATGGGCTATCAGAGTGTCTCGGACCTGGCGGACTACATTCACAGAAACCGTTTCCTGCCGCTGGTGAGGACGATCGCCCACAGAACGATCCACAAAGATACTCTGTTCGCGGAGGAGAATCAGGAGATTCTTTTCCCGGTGCAGAGGTGAGGCAGTGAGCCCCCGCTGAGTGATCGAGGCGTGAGGGAGCGGGGCGTGAGGGATCGAGGCGGAAAAACGGGTTAAGGACATGGGAAGGTGCAGGAGATGGTCACAAAGATGAGAAAAAGCGGAAAGCCCGCGCGGATAAGGCGTGCGGCAGCCATACTGGCAGCGGTTCTGGGAACTGCGGCAATTGTCTCCGGATGCGGGGGCACGAGTCCCAAGAAAGGGGACGGCTCCGTGAGGATCGGCGTCAGTCTCTACGACCAGTATGACACATTTATTTCGGAACTCATGGCCTCCTTTAACAGCTATGTGGACAGCAGGAAGTCGGAGGGCGTGGAGATGGCCACGATCGTCCAGGACGCATCGAGGTCCCAGCCGGCGCAGAACGAGGATGTCGCGGAAATGATCGAAAACGGCTGCAATGTGCTCTGCGTCAACCTGGTGGACCGGACGGCGCCTACAGAGATCATTGATAACGCAAGAAAGAACGATATTCCGGTCATCTTTTTCAACAGGGAACTGGTGGAAGAGGATCTGATGCAGTGGGACAAGCTCTATTATGTCGGAGCGGACGCGTTTCAGTCGGGTATCCTGCAGGGCGAAATGGCCACGGAGTACTTTAAGGAACATCCCGAGGCGGACAGAAACGGTGACGGTAGTATCCAGTATGTCGTGCTGGAGGGCGAAGCCGGTCATCAGGATGCGATCATCAGGACAGAGTACTCGGTGGACACTATGATCTCAAACGGGATTTTGCTGGACAAGGTCGGCTATGCGATCGCCAACTGGAACCGCGCCCAGGCCAGGAGCAAGATGGAGCAGCTCATCGACGGAAACGGAAGCAGTATCGAACTGGTACTGGCCAACAACGACGATATGGCGCTTGGCGCCATAGAGGCCTATCAGGGCAAAGGAATTCCCGCGGAAGAGTGGCCTGCCATCTTCGGGATCGACGGGACTGACGCCGGGCTTGAGGCTGTGATCGCCGGAACCATGACAGGTACGATCTACAACGACAAGGACGGACAGGCCCGGGCGATGGAGACACTGGCGTATACGCTGGCTTCCGGCGGTTCGCTGGAGAACATGCAGCTGCCCGACGGCGTAGAGATACAGGACAACAAGTACATCCGCCTTCCCTACGAAAAAGTGGACCGGCAGAAGGCTGAGGAGTACTTGTCAAAATAGGGATAAAAGAGGTACAAATCGCCATATAAAGGGGGCGCTGACTGGCCCCTCACTCGATTGAAACCGTTTCCTTTTGGGATTATAATAGGTTTCTGCGCAGCCGGAGGCTGTGCGGAAACCTGTTATTTTATTCAGGAAAGGAAGTTGAAAATGAAAAAGAAAGCATTACTTTTGTTTATGGCTATGTGCATGGCTGTTACGGCTCCCGGTTTTACCGTGGCGGGTGCTTCAGCTCAGGCCAGTGATAATAAGGAGACTGAAACCGGCAAAGGCAGCGCGGCCACAGAGAAATACTCTGATGTCAGCGTTCTGACCGGAGAGACCATTGATCCGAAGCTGGCCGCTCAGAGACCGATCGCGGTCATGTACCCGATCGACAGAGAAGCGCAGCCTCAGTACGGCCTCAGTAACGTCGACGTCTTCTATGAGATCATCGAAGAGGGCAATATGAGCCGCCAGATGGGTATTATCCAGGACTGGCAGAATCTTGAGAGGATCGGCAATATCCGCAGCATCAGGGCATATTTTGTCTACGAGGCGCTGGAGTGGGATCCCATCATCATCCACTACGGCGGACCGATCGACTACACCAGGGACATCCTCACCAGAAGCGATGTCGATAACATCAATGGCGTGGGCGGAATCCTCGGTTCCGATTACGGATGCTACTACAGAGTCCCTGCGGGCAGCAGGTCGGAGCACACTGCTTATACTGACGGCGAGCACATCAAAGAAGCGATCAGGAAGGCCGGGTTCGAGGCAGAGCACAGAAGAGCTTATTACAACAAGAAGCACTTCACCTTCGCGCAGGAGCGCAACACTCTGAAACAGTATAGTGACTCCGTGAGCGCGGTGCAGCTGGACATGAGAGACAGTTTCCCTGTGACAAAATCGGCGCTGACCTACAACGCTGAGGACGGCAAATACTACAAGACGATCTACGGTGAGCCCCAGAAAGACGCGGAGACCGGCGAGCAGATGGCATTTGACAATGTTTTGATCCAGAGGGCACACGCCGAGCCCAGAGCAGACGGCTCTTCTTACCTTCGGATCCTCGTCGAGGAAGACGGCCAGGACGGCTTTTTCCTCACCGGCGGCAGGATGATCCACGTCACCTGGGAGAAGGGCGAGGGCAACGATTACAAGCCCACAACCTTCTATGACGACAACAACAACGAGATCCAGCTCAACAAAGGAAAGACCATGATCTTTATCATCAGGGATGAGGATTCCTTCAGTGTTGACGGCGTCGACTATGAGCCTGAAGATCACGAAACACTCGATTAACGGAACAGAAACGCTTTTGTAAACAATCTGCCAAAAGATAGAAAATTTGTGAATAGAAATGTAAAATATCTGAAACAAAAGGATTTACATTTCATCCTTCCCATGGCTATAATGAAATTGTGTAATGCTATAAGCATGGAAGTGCTCAGCATTGAGGTGCTCGGCATTGAAGCGCACGGCATTGAAGTGCGCAGCACTGAATTGTTCAGCATGGAAAGGATCACAAACTATGAACAGATTGTTTCGGGATGCCGGAAAGGTCCTGTGTGCCTTCCTGACAGCGATCACTCTGATCGGTCAGAGTGTACTCCCGGTTTATGCGGGTACGGCGGGCGCCAAAAGTGAAACATCCGCCTCCGGCTATACGGTTTCGGAGGAGACCGGATTCTACACGCTGGACTATTTTGACAGGATCGCGATCAACTCCGTGCGAGGCGTTCTCACGATCAAGCCCGGCGAAGACTTCACCATTTCGTTCCCGAACGGATGGGAGCACATTCCCTCCTTCTCGGTGCAGGATGATATCCTGGTGGTGAGCGGCCGGAAGAGCGCGGATCAGAGTGAAAAAAGTTCGGACGGCTCTGTGGTCGTGATCGGCGAGGATGAGCCTGCTGCTGACAGCGGCAGCGCTTCAGCTGCGGAGGTTTCTGCGGATACGGAGAACAGCACGGCAGTGGCTGCGGAGGTTTCTGAGCCGGAAGAACCTTCTGAGGCGGAAACTTCTGAGGAGGACGGGGCAGAGCCCGAGATCGTGATCACGATTCCCTCCGGAGTCGGCCTCGACACACTTCGGATCGCGATGGAAAATGGAAAACTGATCATGACCGACATAACCGCCAATTCCGTGACGATCCAGTCCGGAGGAGGAAGTCTTGTCATGAAGGATGTATCTCTTGGAACCGTCGACATCTATACGGATGCCGGCTCGGTTTCCGTTTCGGAATGCACTTTTAACAGCCTGAATATCGGCATGGCAGAGGGACGAGTGGAAGTTGACTCGGATGAGAGCCTTGCGAGATGCAGAATGGAGATCAAGACCGGCGACGGGGAGATCAGCTACAATGGCACCTCGGAGGGCGACCAGTACATGCAGCCCGGAAACGGAAAGCGCTTCCTGACGATCCAGGTGGGCAGCGGCGATATCAGCATCAAAGGTTGACGGCGGATTTTACCGCGGGAGTAGACGAGACCAATTTTTTAAGGTAAATTATAAGTAACAGTTCAGCAGCCCGGATCCTGAATTCCGGGTTGCTGATTCGTTACGGTTATAATAAACAATATTGTATAAAGGAGCGGGATATGAGAGTTACAGATGACATCAAATATGTTGGCGTAAATGACCACCAGGTCGACCTGTTCGAAGGACAGTATGTTGTTCCCAGAGGAATGGCTTACAACTCCTATGTGATCCTCGATGAGAAGATCGCTGTCATGGATACCGTTGACCAGCACTTCGGCGAGGAGTGGCTTGCAAACCTTGCAGCTGTCCTTGGCGACAGAAAGCCGGATTACCTCATCGTGCAGCATATGGAGCCCGATCACTCCGCCAATATCACAAGCTTCCTGGGCGCTTATCCGGACGCTGTAGTCATTGGAAATGCCAAAACATTCACTTTCATGGAGCAGTTCTATGGCAAGAATCCTTCCATGAAGAAGCAGATCGTCAAGAACGGCGAGGAACTCTGCCTCGGTAAACACGTTCTTAAATTTGTGTTCGCGCCTATGGTACACTGGCCCGAGGTCATGGTCACCTACGACTGCACCGATAAGGTTCTCTTCTCCGCTGACGGCTTCGGAAAATTCGGCGCCAACGATGTGGAAGATCCTGAAGGATGGGCTTGCGAAGCGCGCAGATACTATTTTGGCATCGTGGGTAAATACGGACTTCAGACACAGAAGCTCCTTAAGGCAGCCGCGGGACTTGACATTCAGGTCATCTGCCCCCTCCACGGTCCTGTTCTGAGCGAAGATCTCGGATACTATCTTGGCATGTATGACAAGTGGTCCTCCTACACACCCGAGGAACCCGGCGTCTGCATCGCTTACACATCCGTTTACGGCCACACCAGGATCGCTGCCGAGAAGCTCGCTGAGCTTCTGCGCGCGAAAGGTGTGAAGGTCGCCATCAGCGATCTTGCAAGAGACGACATGCCTGAGGCAGTTGAGGACGCGTTCCGCTATGACAGACTGGTCCTTGCGACAACGACCTACAACAACGGCATTTTCCCTTTCATGCACACATTTATCGAGCACCTGACAGAGCGCGAGTACCAGAACCGCACCATCGCCATCATCGAGAACGGAACCTGGGCGCCTGTAGCAGGCAAGCTTATGAAGGCCATGTTTGAGAAATCCAAGAACATCACTTTCACAGAGACGACAGTTACGATCAAGTCCGCACTGAACGCGGAAAGCGAAGCTGCACTTGAGAAGCTGGCAGAGGAGCTGGCAGGCTGAAGGATGTTTGAATAGTTTGCCGGGGAATCAGGCAGGCTGAGAATAATTTGGTGGTATTGTGGCCGCCGCACCGGTTGGTGCGGCGGTTTTTTTTTCGGTCTTTTGTGGTCTTTTGTGGGATTTTTGTTGGATTTTGTTGGCTTCTTGCTGGATTTTTGTTGGCTTTTGTTGGCTTCTTGCTGACTTTTTCCTGGTTTTTGCTGGTTTCGGAGTGAATTTCCCTGGCGATCAGAGGTTTCAGAGCGAGTTGGGCACAAACAGCGGGAAATCGGATTCATACACAAAAGATTGCATGCAATCTTTTTGAAAAATCAAAAAAACAAGCATAGATTATCAAAAAACTGTAATCCTTACCTGAAATGATCGATGTTTTGACGACGAACGACTGGAATATTGATGAAAATGATATTTTGATTAAAGAAAGGCTGTATTCTGATAATTAGTTGTGTATGATTTCGAAAAACTGGCTTTTTATGCCCAACCACCGTTTCGACGCCGTTCTGGCTATCAGACCGGCGCCAGACCGGCGCTAACCTCAGAATTCTTACCGCAGCGACGTTTCATCGCCGTTTTAAGGCTCAGACCGGCGCCAAAACGGCGCTAACCTCAGAATTCTTACCGCAGCGACGCTTCATCGCCGTTCTAAGACCCACACCGGCGCCAGAACGGCGCCGCCCCCAGAGAAGTTCACAAAGAAGTCCCCAAAAGGCAAATAAGGAAACGTCAGTGATGCGCATGCGAATCCTCAACGCCAACCTTGAACTTGCCGTAGCGGATCTTCTGGTGATGATAGAGGCCATAGTTTCCGGATACGGTGGAGGCGATGGCGATGGCCAGAAGGTAGTAGGGCCAGCCCTCGAAGCCGAACATCTCGAAACAGATAAGAAGAGTGCCGAGAGGGCAGTTGGTGACGCAGCTGAATAGGCAGCCCATGCCGATGGCTGCCGCAAGACCGCTGGGGATACCCATGAGAGGTCCCACGACAGAGCCGAAAGAGGCACCTATGAACAGCGCGGGAACAATCTCACCGCCTTTGAAGCCGGCGGCAACGGAGACGGCGGTAAACAGGATCTTTAACAGGAATGCGCAGACGGGGACGGGCTCTCCCTGCAGGCATTCGGTGATGACGTGTCCGCCGGCGCCGTTGTAGAACTGGCCGCCGGAGAGGAGTGTCATGGCAAGAAGGATGACTGCAACGATTGCCGCGCGGGGAATCGGGGCAGCGGGGATCTTTCGCGCCAGCGCAGGGATCTTGCCCAAAGCGACGACGAAGAGGACGCTCACCAGTGCGCAAAGGACGGCGAGTGCGAAAGTAGCTACAGCCATGGGCAGGGAGAAGGGCCTTACGAAGGAGAGCGCCCACGGATGCTTCTCAACGCCCATCATGGCAGAAATGTAATAGGCTGGAAGAGCCGAGAGGACGCAGGGAACCAGCGCGTCGTACTGCAGAAGGCCTACATGGCTGATCTCCATAGCGATTACGGTAGCGGCAAGCGGTGTTCCGAAGAGCGCGGAGAAAGCGGCGCTCATGCCGGCCATGACCATGATCCTTCGGGCTTCTTCCTGAAAATGGAGGCGCTTTCCCATCTCATCGCCAAGGCAGCCGCCGATCTGCAGCGCCGCGCCTTCGCGGCCTACGGAAGCGCCCATAAAATGGGAGAGGATCGTGGAGCAGAAGATCAGGGGAGCCATGGTCCCGGGGACGCTCTCATTTCTTGTGATCGCCAGAAGGACGGTATCTGTTCCCTCACTGTGATCGAACTTCTGGTAGAAGAAGACAATGACAGCTGCTCCAATGGGCATCAGGAAAATGACCCAGGGATGCTGCGCCCGCAGCTCTGTGGCATAATCAATTCCCAGCGCGAATACGCTGGCAACCGCGCCGACGATCGTGCCGCATAAAAGGCCGTATCCCAGGAGTCTGATCACCTGCAGGAAACCTGTCCTGATCTTGAAAAGAATTGCTTCTATCTGGTCCTTGAAGTCATCGCTGTTGAAGTCCATATTCTGCCCCCTCAGTGTTAGTCTCTCAAATGAAAGTAATGTTACAATTTACTGTAGCATTTCCGAAAAAAAACCTCAAGAAAGGCGCCGGGATATAGTACAATATCATTGTAGGCAATAAGTTGGTGCCGTGGGGAAGATGAAAAAGATAGGGGGATTATATGTCTGATCACGACAACAATAATGTTCATGAGAGTCATGAAAGTGTAGGGGACAGGATTCATCATGTTACCGCGTATTTGGAACACCTGATGGATATTTTCGAGATCGGTATCGCGATCATCGTGGCTTTTGGCTTTATCATAAGCGTGTATCCGCTGGTGAGAGAACTGCCGCTTCTTGGCTCGATGAGCCAGGGCACTGTTTCGTACCGGCATTTCCTTGAGAGTGCGCTCGATCTGGTCATCGGAATCGAGTTCATCAAGATGCTTATCAAGCATACGCCGGGCAGTGTTATTGAAGTGCTGCTGTTCGCCCTGTCGAGACATATGGTCCTCGAGGGCGGCAATTCATTGGAGAACCTTCTGACGGTATGCGCGATCGCTATTATCTTCGTGACACGCAAATTCCTGTTTGTCGAAACTTTTGAGTTCTCGGCTACGGACAATGTGCCGGATTGGCTCTCTGACTGGAAAGAAATCAAGAAGACAGGCGCAGCAGAGAAGAAAGCGGCTCCGAAGAAAGCTCCGAAGGACGCTAAGTCAAAATATACTGAGGTTAACTCTGAGACAACAGAGAAGCCGAAAGATAACAAGTGATAAAATCATGCCTTTAACGCACAAAGGCGCGCACAGCGGAAGAGTTTTCCGCATGTGCGCGCCTTTTCTTTATTCAGGCTGGCTTACTCTGCAAAAAGAGGGGTGGAATAGTAACGGTCTCCGCTGTCGGGGAGCAGGGCCACAATGGTCTTGCCTGCGTTTTCCGGACGCTTTGCCAGTTCAATCGCGCCGTGCAGGGCAGCACCTGAGGAGATACCTACGGAGACGCCTTCCTTCTTGGCGAGGAGCTTCGCCGCAGCAAAAGCGTCCTCATTGGCAGCGCGGAAGACTTCATTGTAGATCTTCGTGTTCAGAACTTCGGGAACAAACCCTGCGCCGATGCCTTGGATCTTGTGGGCACCGCTTCTGCCCTCGGAGAGGACCGGAGATCCCTCGGGCTCGAGAGCTACTACTTTGATATTGGGATTCTGCGACTTCAGGTATTCACCGACGCCGGTCAGCGTACCGCCGGTACCGACGCCTGCGATGAAGATATCTACCGTGCCGTTAGTGTCGCGCCAGATCTCGGGACCGGTGGTTGCCCTGTGGATCGCAGGGTTGGCCGGATTGACGAACTGGCCGGGGATGAAGCTGTTTGGGATTTCCAGAGCCAGCTTAGCAGCCTTGGCGATCGCGCCCTTCATGCCCTGGGAGCCCTCTGTGAGGACAAGCTCTGCGCCGTATGCTTTCAAAATATTGCGTCTCTCCACGCTCATAGTCTCGGGCATCGTCAGGATGATGCGGTAGCCCTTAGCGGCTGCGATGGCCGCAAGGCCGATTCCCGTATTGCCGGAAGTGGGCTCAATGATCGTGGAGCCTTTCCCCAGCAGACCCTTGGCCTCCGCGCCTTCGATCATCGCCTTGGCGATGCGGTCCTTTACACTTCCTGCGGGATTGAAGTACTCAAGTTTTACAAGGACTCTCGCTTTAAGTCCAAGATCCCTCTCTATATTCGTAACCTCTAAAAGAGGAGTATTTCCGATCAGTTCTGCAGCGCTCTTGTAAATTGTAGCCATGATAGTTCTCCTTCTATAATAGATTTGTGATATCAGGGCCCTGACGTCCGGCCAGGGCTTTTGGTTGCTGATCGCGGGGGTCGCTGTTTTGACTCAGCCAAGTGCGGCAAAGCCCTTTTCAAGATCCGCGATAATGTCATCTATGTGCTCGGTTCCAATGGAGAGCCGGATGGTGTTGGGCTTGATACCCTGGTCCAGCAGCTCCTCCTCAGAGAGCTGGGAGTGAGTGGTGGAAGCGGGGTGGATCACAAGGCTCTTGACGTCCGCCACGTTGGCCAGGAGCGAGAAGATCTCCAGGTGATCAATGAACTCCCAGGCTTCCTTCTGGCAGCCCTTGATCTCAAAGGTAAAGATGGACGCGCCGCCGTTGGGGAAATATTTTTCATAGAGGGCGTGGTCCGGATGGTCCGGAAGGGAGGGATGGTTGACCTTTTCCACGAGCGGGTGCTTACTCAGGTACTCCACGACCTTTTTCGTGTTCTCCGCGTGGCGCTCCAGGCGCAGGGAGAGGGTCTCCACGCCCTGCAGGAGCAGGAATGCGTTAAAAGGAGAAATAGCGGCGCCTGTGTCGCGCAGCAGGATTGCCCGGATGTAGGTCACGAAGGCAGCAGGTCCAACCGCGTCATAGAAAGAAATGCCGTGGTAGCTGGGATTGGGGTCTGCCAGCTGGGGATACTTTCCGCCGGCTTTCCAGTCGAACTTGCCGGCTTCCACGATGATGCCGCCCAGAGTCGTTCCGTGTCCGCCGATGAATTTCGTCGCGGAGTGGACTACGATGTCAGCTCCGTGCTCGATGGGACGGATCAGGTAAGGAGTTCCGAAGGTGTTGTCGATTACCAGCGGAAGTCCATGCTTGTGAGCGATCTCTGCGATCGCGTCGATATCCGGAATGTCGCTGTTGGGATTGCCGAGGGTTTCCAGATACACAGCCCTGGTGTCATCCCGGATCGCGCCCTCGACTTCCGCGAGATCGTGAGCATTTACAAAAGTCGTCTTGATGCCGTACTGGGGAAGCGTGTGGCCCAGAAGGTTGAAGCTGCCGCCGTAGATGGTCTTCTGAGCGACGATGTGTCCGCCGCCGGCTGCCAGCGCCTGAATAGTATAGGAAATGGCTGCCGCACCGGAAGCTACTGCCAGAGCAGCGGTTCCGCCTTCCAGAGCCGCGAGGCGCTTCTCAAGCACTTCCTGGGTGGAATTGGTCAGACGGCCGTAGATATTGCCGGGATCGGCAAGACCGAAGCGGTCCGCCGCATGTTTGCTGTTGTGGAACACATAGGAAGTGGTCTGGTAGATCGGTACGGCGCGGGAATCAGTGGCCGGATCAGCCTGTTCCTGTCCAACGTGCAGCTGCAGGGTTTCAAATTTGTACTTGCTCATTTTATTTCTCCTTTTCTAAGGTAATCCATATTTAATGATCTTGCGTTTGCCTCAGGCAGATCCCGGGACATAAAAAATCCCGGGATCTTATTAAAAGCTCCCGGGCAAATGGCAAGTGAGTGTGCCTGCAGCACTAACATCGCTCTTTAATGAGGCGTGCGGACATGCAGTCGGACGCCCCGGCCATCCTATATGCCCGGGAGTTCAACATTCGCCAACACATAACGATATTCTGATCGGATGTATATTTGCGGAACATCGTTTAAGCCTCCTTTGGTCAGAATCATTTCTTGGCGTCATTATATGCCTATTAACCTATCATGTCAATAGGTAAATATTTGGAAATTTGCGCCGCGCATCTTGATTTACCCATTTACCTACTATAAAATAGGCAAAAAACAGAAAGGCGGTATCCTTATGATTTCAACCAGAGGGCGCTACGCGATCCGCGTACTGATCGATATTGCAGAAAATGATAATGGCAGCTACATCCCTTTAAAGGACATCGCTGCCAGACAGAATATTTCCAAAAAATACCTGGAGATCATTGTTAAAGACATGGTGGCCGGCGGTCTTTTGACCGGAGTCAGCGGCAAGGGCGGCGGCTACAAGTTGAACCGGAAACCCGAGGAGTACAATATCGGCGAAGTCATTGAGCTGATGGAGGGCTCCCTTGCTACCGTTGCCTGCCTTGCAAATGACGCGGTTCCCTGCCCCAGAGCAGGAGAGTGCGAAACACTGCCCATGTGGGCCGAATATGACAAACTGACTCGCGACTTTTTCCACAGCAAGTGGCTGAGCGACCTGGTCCGCAAGTGACGGTCAGCAGTTCTTTTCCAGGAACTCTCTGAGTTCAGGAAGGCGCTCTTCCATCTCTTTTCTTCCGAGTTCATAGACCCTGCGAAGTTCTGCGGGGTCGTCTTCGGTGCGGCTTATACCCAGATCATAAGGGGGACGGATGACAAATGCGTTCCCCGCCAGTTCCTGTTCCCGCACGTAAGCCGTCTGCTTGTTGTAGCGGATATGGCGTACTTCCATGGCCCTGATCACATTGGGATACTGCCGCATCGACACGCGGATCAGAGGAAGCATCTTGCTCTTCTTTTTTACATAACCGAGAGGCTGCGTGAGAACAACGACATTGCGAGGATAGCCGCGGCGCTCCATGCTCGCGAGCGGGATGCTGTCCGTAATGCCTCCGTCCAGGAGCTTATAGCCGTCGACTTCCACGATGCGGGAGACGACCGGCATGGAAGCGGAAGCGCGGAAATACTCCATATCCTTGGCGTCGCCGTTGTCCAGGCGCTTGTGGATGGCCTTTCCGGTCTCAATATTGGTGCAGACGGCGTAGAAAGGCATCGGATTGGCCTGATAGGCCTCCTTGTCGAAAGGATCAAGTTTATTGGGGATCTCGTCGTAGCAGAACTGCACGTTGTACAGATCTCCGGTCTTGCGCAGAGATTCCAAACTGCAGTATCTGGGATCATCGCAGAAGCGCATATTGTAGCGGATCGAGCGGCCGATCTGCCCGGACTTGAAATTGCAGCCGAAGACTGCGCCCGCCGAGACGCCCATGGCGGCGTCAAATTCAATCCCATTTTCCATCATCACATCCAGAACGCCTGCGCTGAACAACCCACGCATCGCACCGCCTTCCAGGACAAGCCCTGTTTTCTGATTCATCACTCAAATCTCCTTATAGTGTATTTAACCGGACAGCGCTATTTTGCCAAAATACAGCCCCATCCTTAGTATAAAGTAGTAAACTTAAACTTACGTAAGATGTCGTGTTCTCACTATTTTAGCGCACGATCACTCATTCGCCAATTTACAAAAACACCGGATTGTCAATCAAACGGAGAAAAAATGAACGTATTTCGCTATATTATTCTGACATGCTGCGCGGCACTGGACATCGGCCTGTTTATTTTCGGGGTCGTGGGCTTTATCACCTTCGCGGGAGATCCGTATCCGAGCGTGCCGATCGCGATGGTCATGTCATGGACGCTGGGCGCGTTGGTGCTGGCCGGCCTCACGGGATGGAGCTTCTACAGAACCGCCAAGGGCAAAAGACTGCCGGTACTATATGGCTTTTTCTGGAAGATCGTGGTGGTCATGCTTGTGCTGAGCGCCACCTGGTTCTCGCTGGAAATACCGGAAGCGGGCTGGCTTGCGCTTGGGATTGGCGCTGTATTTGGTGCCCTGATCTTTTTCCTGCCGAAATTCTGGGGCAGTACGCAGTCCCTGGGCCCTTCACAAGCTCAGCAGCACCCGGTGCAGGCTGTGGAGCTCCCTGCTTTTCGCGCGGACAAAGCGGAATGGGCCTGGGAAGATGCCGCTCTTGAGTATTTCCGCCTGCGGGGGACCGTGTATGATCCCAAAGACAGTGAGCAGAATAATGCCTTCCGCGAGAGGATCAGTGCCATGCAGGACAGCGAAACGGACACTATTTACGACTGCGCGGGCATGCCGATCGCCTATTTTCTGGGCTGGCTCATTGAGAGAGACCTGGTGAGCGAGGACTTTCGGAACCTCCATGGTCCGGAGATTCTGCAGGCCGTAAAGGACGAGACACAGACGCCCGTGGAAGTGCTCAGAAACATGGACTATGTGCTGTCCAGGGATGACATCGATCCGAAAGCATATCGGCTTATGGATTTCTATTACAACGCAGAGAAAACGGACAGTCCTCTTAAACGAGGCACCCACAGTTCCTTTAATCACAGAAGCCGCAAGTATTTCTTTGACTATTACAGGGCGGTTTGCAGTCGCTTTGATGTGCCCAGATACTACTGCGTGGACTTCAGCTGGGAGCGCTTTCACCAGTTGGCGCAGATTCTGGACAGAAGATACCAAGAGTTTTGCAGCAGCGGATTTGATGAGGACGAACTGGAACAAGACGAGCGGATACTGAGGTCGCAATATTTTGACTCAGCAGCGGAACTGCTCTATGAGCGGGGCGCACCGAAGGAATATGTGCAGATGTGCGCGGATGCCTATGAGAGCATGAGCGCTCACCTGAGCAAGGCAATAAGCGGCAAGCTGCTGGAATACTGCACGGAGGAAATTCCCGACGAGGATACGGTGCCGGAGAAAATATTGCCGCATTTCCACCCTCAGAGAGTGGTTGTCATGAAGCCGGAGAGTGTGGAGATTCCCGCGTATATGATCCTTGGTGAGAGCGAGTGGGAGGAAGAACACGGAGTTACGTTCACCGTGATCGGCGACTACGCAGTTAACAGCAGCTATTATGCGGACGCGGAATCGCCTTGGTCGGATGATATGATCTGGGAATACAAGCTGCAGAGGGACGCGGAGCAGGGAAACTTCTGCGAGGTTGACCCGGTTCCGGCACAGTTTGGCGCTGACAATGCAGGCAGCGGCAGGATCAGAATGGTGGTCGCGGCAGCGCAGCTCAAAGAAGAAACAGATGAGATGATCGAGGCGCTGTTCATGCTGAAGATGGCGGAAAAATACGATTACAAGGTCGTTTATGATGACAAAGAGCCGAGCTATATATTCATATCAGCATTGAAAAATGACGTGCGGACATTTGCGGATTCGATTCGATTGAGGTGATGAAGGTTATGCTAGGGGGTGTCGCAGTAAGCTTATTGGGCGGCACTTGTCTGGCACAAACGCACCATCGGATTTCGGTTTCGGCAGAATCCGATGGTATGAAAAGCTTGTCTGGCACTTGTCTGGCACAAAACTTCCATCCTTTTATGCTTGTCGTCACATCGGATGGTGCGTGAAAAGCTTGTCTGGCACAAACACACCATCGGATTTCGGTATCGGCAGAATCCGATGGTATGAGAAAAGCTTGGCCGGCACAAATGTTCCATCGGATTTCGGTATCGACAGAATCCGATGGTATGAAAAAAGCTTGTCTGGCACAAACGCACCATCGGATTTCGATTTAGGCAGAATCTGATGGTATGAAAAAGTTTGTCTGGCACAAACGCACCATCGAATTTCGATTTCGGCTGAATCTGATGGTATGAAAAAAGCTTGACCGGCACAAACGCACCATCGGATTTCGGTATCGGCTGAATCCGATGGAATTCGGAAGACCATTTCACATCGGCTAAAAACAGCACAAAGTAAGGAATTTTGGTTTTTCGATAAGCATTGGAACAGATTCAGTGATAAGATTATAAATACTGATTTACTATTATGCACAAAGGGGACATGAACATGAAGAACAAATCTGTAATCGCATTGATGCTTGCATTTACGATGTGCTTTACTTCCGTTTGCCCTGCACTTGCTGCGGAGAACACAGCAGTGGAGTCGGAAGAAGTGAATGAGAGCAATCCGGAGGAAGTGTCTGAGGAGAATGCTGCTCCTGCAGAGGAAACAGCTTCCGTCACGCAGGAGGCTGCCGAAGCTGATGAGGAAATGAATGATGCGTCCTCTGACAAGCAGGAAGAGCCTGTCGAGGTTGAAGAGGCGGCAGATGTCACAGAGCAGAACACAGGTGTAACCGCAGATGCTGCCGAGGAGAATGAGGACATCTATGACGAAGCCGCGGATACCGCTGTGGCTGAGGCAGCTACGGAGGAATACTCGAAGAAAGCGGGCGAAGCGGCTGCAGAACCGGAGTTTGCGCCTGTCTCGGGTAATGAAGAGGGGCAGACCGTAGTCCCCGGAAACAGCGGGGATGATAGTCCGGAAGATCTCTTCGAAAAATATATGAGTGTCGAGTTCGGTCTTTCCGATAATAGTTCAATGAGAAAATCCAAGAAGATCACCGGTACAAGGCTCGAGGGGAACGATCTTGCGGTTTACCAGGAAGTGGCAAAAGAGCTTCCTGCCATTGCAGAAGGTGAACGCGCATCAACAGTGTTTGAACTCACGCCGGAAGTTTTTGGATATGAAAAGACGGAATGGACAGCGGAGGAACTCGGCGTGGCTTCAATCTATGAAGCAGATGGAACAGTTTCAAAGCAAGCCAGTGCTGCTGCTTTAGCGAAGACAGCTTATGATCTGGACAAAGTGACGACTGCTCTTTTGGCAGACTTTCCTTTCGAATTGTACTGGTTTGATAAGACAGCCGGCTGCAGTGCACCCTATTCTTGGTATACCAACTTTGTGGATGGAGAGTATGTATATGGTATAACTAATATTTCCATCAGGTTTAGCGTCGCAGGGGAATTCTCCGGCTCGGATGCGTATACTGTGAAAACGGATATCGGGCAGTCGCTTCAGGACGCTGTAAACAACGTAAACACTATTATTGAACAGTACAGCGGTGCCTCTGATGAAGACAAACTTCTCAGCTATAAAGAAGAGATCTGTGAACGTGTATCTTACAATGTTGATGCAGCAGCCGGAAATTTCGATTTCAATTATGGAAATCCCTGGCAGCTGCTTTGGGTCTTTGATAATGATGTAGAAACGAAAGTTGTTTGTGAAGGATATTCAAAGGCATTTAAGTATCTGTGTGACCGGTCATCCTTCGACAGTAATATTACATGCATTCTGGTAACAGGTACAATGGCCGGAGGAACTGGTGCCGGCGGCCATATGTGGAATATCGTCAAGTTAGGAGATGGATTAAACTATCTGGCGGATGTGACAAACTGTGATGACGGGTCAGTCGGTTCTCCGGATAAACTGTTTTTGGTGAGAACAGAGGACCTTGACACTAACGGCGAAATTGAAACAGGATACACCTTCCATTTTGACGGCAGCTCTGTTGCCTATTCATATGATGAGGATACGCTGAATTATTACAACCAGAACGAAATATCGCTCGGCGAGCTGCAGCATGTTCACGATCTGATTAAGACGGAAGCAAAAGATGCAACCTGTACAGAGGCCGGAAACATCGAGTACTGGACCTGCAGTGAGTGTGAAAAGCTGTTCAGCGATGAAGAAGGAACGACTGAGATCACGGCAGCAGATACAGTAGTGCCTGCAAAAGGTCATTCTCTTGAGAAGACCGAAGCGAAGGAAGCAACCTGCACCGAAGCCGGTAATACCGAGTACTGGACCTGCAGCGTATGCAACAAGCTGTTCGGTGATGATCAGGGAACAACAGAGATCATGGCAGCGGATACAGTAGTAGCCGCGAAGGGCCATTCTCTTGAGAAGACCGAAGCGAAGGATGCAACCTGCACCGAGGCCGGCAATACCGAGTACTGGACCTGCAGTGAGTGCAAAAAACTGTTCGGTGATGATCAGGGAACAAGAGAGATCACAGCAGCAGATACAGTAGTAGCTGCGACGGGTCACGACTGGGGCGAGTGGACTGTTGTAAAGGAAGCAACAGAGGAAGAGGAAGGCCTTGAGGAAAGGACCTGCAGCAATGACAACAGCCACCGGGAAGAGAGAACAATCACTAAGCTGAACCATGTACATGATCTGGTCAAGATAGATGCAGTGGACGCGACGTGTACCGAGGCCGGTAATACCGAGTACTGGATCTGCATCGAGTGCAAAAAGCTGTTCGGTGATGGAGCAGGAACAACAGAAATCACGGCAGAAGATACAGTAATAGCGGCAAAGGGCCATTCTCTTGA
>DJXS01000080.1:22689-22849 GCA_002448395.1 Lachnospiraceae bacterium UBA6998
CTCTTGAGAAGACCGAAGCGAAGGATGCAACCTGCACTGAGGCCGGTAATACCGAATACTGGACCTGCAGTGAGTGCAAAAAACTGTTCGGTGATGATCAAGGAACAACAGAGATCACGGCAGCGGATACAGTAGTAGCGGCAAAGGGCCATTCTCTTGA